>DEQB01000095.1:255-998 GCA_002359085.1 Erysipelothrix sp. UBA3377 | reverse complement strand
AAGCTTCGTATTGAGTCAATTTTTTCACCCGGTTCCAACCGACCAGACGCTATCTTTAATTCGAAATCGTCTATGATTTGTCGATATATGGGAAGGGCTCCCGTTGTTATTTTCATCAGAACCTCCTTTGTATTACTATATTAACACAGCGACACGATAAGAATCAAGTACAAAAAAAACGAAGTCAAGACTCCGTTTCGTTTTTACATAGATTTCGGTGCAGAAACACCAATTAAATTCAAAGCGTTACGTAAGGTAATTTGAACTGCTTTCAGAAGATTAACACGTTGCGCAGTTAGATTCATGTTCTCAGGATCATTAATCTTAACTTCTCCATAATAGGAATGTAACATTTGTGATAAATCCTGAATATAATTGGGGATGGCCTGTACATTACGTACTTTCGCCGCATTACCCACAACATTTGAGAATTCATTGATGGTTTTGAGTAACTCAATTTCTTTTGGATGCACCAAACCATCATTCACATGTACCGCATCAATTTCACCGACACGATCAATAACCGACTCAATTCTCGCATGCGCATATTGTGCATAATAAACGGGGTTATCATTTGTTTTAGAACGCGCCAAATTTAAATCAAAGTCTAAAGGTGTTTGTAGGGAACGACTCACAAAGAAGTAACGCGCCGCATCGACCCCAATGTCATCACACAACTCAGTCAAGCTGATCGCATTTCCAGTACGTTTTGACATTTTAACTTCAACACCATCTTCAATCAA
>DEQB01000095.1:0-131 GCA_002359085.1 Erysipelothrix sp. UBA3377 | reverse complement strand
TAACCACGTTCTAACTTGTATAAATGATTCGCAATATCTGGAACCAGATACGTATAGGAACCATCACTCTTAATCAATACACGATCTTTATCATCACCATATTGGGTCGATTCAAACCACAAAGCGCCTTC
>DEQB01000042.1:4297-4514 GCA_002359085.1 Erysipelothrix sp. UBA3377 | reverse complement strand
ATTTATCTCTCACAAAGAAAGATTGTGAGACTCCAAAACAGATATGTTTCTACTGAGTTTTTTATGATGCAAGATAAAGTACGCAAAAGACATGAAATTAACTTGGCTAAAATTCAAATTGAAAAGACGTCTCATGTTTCTTTTCAAGATTTAATGTTTGATAATTATGACACCAACAATCGTTACAATGCAATTAATTTATGCAACCCCAAAACAA
>DEQB01000042.1:4052-4181 GCA_002359085.1 Erysipelothrix sp. UBA3377 | reverse complement strand
GTGTTTACACTTGATCAATTTGTATCCAGAACCCACTGCGAATCTTTACTTAAAGGAGTCTATCAACTGATCAACAAAGCCGATCAATTGTTGAAACATGGTAAACTTTACTATAACCATTTCTATTTA
>DEQB01000042.1:3708-3920 GCA_002359085.1 Erysipelothrix sp. UBA3377 | reverse complement strand
TTAAACATTGAGAAGCATGAAGTTTTTGATCTTAAGGAAGGTATCAATGATTTTCTGTTGGGAAAAACGTATCAAATTATCGATATCGATAATCATAAGATTGAAGCAGTACCCGTATTCTACACAACGGAAAGAAAAACACTTCAAAAAGATGAAGTGCTCACAAACTGGATTATCTTAAGGTGTGTGAATAGAGATTTAATATCTCATCT
>DEQB01000042.1:0-3647 GCA_002359085.1 Erysipelothrix sp. UBA3377 | reverse complement strand
CGTGTCCAGTTGTTAAGTTGATCTAACATCTTGTCAACTGTTGGCTTATGGTAGTCCATTGGTTTAAAGACTGAGTAGTTTTCGAAGTCTGTATTCAATGAGAATGTAGCCATCGCACCGATATCAGCCATTTGTTGTTCTGCAGCAATCACTCTTAAACCACTGATTGATGCCAAACCACTTAATCCACCAAATCCAGCATAACCAACTGCTTTGTTGTTTACTTCTGGTTGTAGGTAGTCCAATGCATTCTTAAAGAATCCTGGTGTAGCACGATTATATTCTGGTGTTACAAATACATAACCATCAAATCCAGCCATTGTATCTTTCCAATTTTGGATTGCTTGTGCTTGTGCTTCAGTTGGTGTTGATCCCAATGCTGGTAAATCGTAATCGATTAATGAAACCAACTCATAGGTTACTCCTTCAATGTTTCTGCTTTGTGCATGATCCAAAGTCCAACGTGCAACTTGTTCTGTATTACTTCCTTCGCGTACATATGCCGCAACAATTCCTATTTTCATAAAATAATTCCTCCTATATGTTACATTTACAATTATATTTCGAATTCGAAATATAATCAACTTATATGCTCAACATATTATCAAAATCTATTTTAAGCCCCTTAATCCACCTTTAAAATGATCTTACCCATATTCAAATTGGCTTCCATTCTCTTATGTGCCTCACCAACATCTTCCAAATTATAAACTGAATCAACGATGGGTTTGATTGTCTTATTTTCAAAATGTGTCTTGGTATCTTTAATCAATGCAGCACAGAGTTCTGATTTATAAGCATTACTTCTGGGTAACAGACCCGTCGCTTTAATTTGAACACGTTTACCCATCAAATCGCCAATGTTAAATTGTGGCACAGATTTACCCCCAATGGTACTGATCATGATCCATCGACCATCCGTATTGATTGCCTTTAAGTTTTTATCAAAGTAAGATGCGCCCACAAGGTCTAGTATAACATCTGCACGATTTTTAACGATTTCACCAAAGTCTTGTTTCTTATAGTTAAACACTTCATCTGCACCCAATTGTTTACAGAACTCCAATTTATTATCAGAACCCGCTGTTACAATTACATGCGCATTTTTTAGTGTTTTCGCACATTGAATCGCAGCTGTTCCCACACCACTTGCGCCAGCATGAATAAGGACCGTATCATTTTCTTTCAATTCACCCAACCAAAATAAAGTTTGATACGCCGTTAGAAACACTTCCGGTATTGCACTGGCTTCTTCGAAACTCAAGCCTTCAAAAATTGGCATCGCTCTTGATTCTGGGATACAGGCATACTGAGCATATCCCTCATGATTCACTAGCCCCATAACTTTATCCCCAACTTTAAACGAACTGTTTAGATCAGCCTCAACCACTACTCCTGCCAATTCCAATCCCAGGATATCGTGTTTGAATCCATTTTCTCTTAATATAGTATCCAATCGATTGAGTGCCGTACTTTTAACTTCAACCAATAACTCTTTTTCCTTTCGAATCTGCTTTTCTACATCGGTATATTTCAATACGTCAGTCCCGCCTTTTCCATTTAAAATGATTCCTTTCATATAAAACCTCCTAATTTCAATTATAACAAACCCTCTTGACAAAGACATTAAAAAACCATTTTAAGAAAAAGCTCAAAATGGTCTGTAATTTATTTGAATCGATTCAAATAGATATTCGCAAGGTAATGTGCACCCACATGATTTAAATGAACGCGATCCCACGATATGACATAACTTGAATTGTGAACCATGAATGTATCCATTTCATGTTGAACATCAATATATTCCACATTATATTTACCAGCCAATGCTTTCACACGTGCATTATACGCATCGGTCATTTTACGCATGGGTTCGTCTTTATTGGGTTCCAAGTAAAAGGCTGAAGCAACCACAGGTTGAATGCCCGCATCCAAAAGCTGACTCAATATTTTTTCATAATTATGCGCATAGTCATCTACACTCACTTGATCAATTCTATGGTAGTGTGCATCGAAGTTTCGCCATACATCATTGATACCAATCATGATAAACACAAATTCCGGTTTGTAATCAATCACATCCGTTTGAATTCTTTGAAGTAAATCAGTGGTGCGATGACCATTGATCCCACGATTGAATACCTCATATTTACGATCAATGAATTGTGATTTAAGTCCTGATTGAACCAATCTCACATAACCGTGACCCAACTGTTCTACTGAACCATCAAACGCATGATAATCACGGTCTGCGTCCGTAATGGAATCCCCAAAAAAGATTATTCTATTCTTAAATACTGACATATATTCCCTCCATATAAGTTGTTATTATCATATTACGCTCCCCAAAACTTTGCAAGCTCTAACACACGATTATGAACGATGTATGAAACTTAAGTCCAAAAGTATACTTTTACCTTTGATTCGGCTTATAATATACTTAAATTAGGTGGTGAAGATAATAAAAATGGTTAAAAAACTATTCAAAACATTGGGTATCCTAGTGGGGGGTACTATATTTTTACTTTTATCGTTTATACTTTTCACAATGGTGACCGACTATAAACCAGATGACATTGTTTCGCTAGATGTAGATCAAGGTAGCTATGATGCAACGCTTGAAAAAGGCTTACCTTATAGTATCATCAGCTTTAATACTGGTTATGGTGGGTTGGGAGCCAACCAAGATTTCTTTATGGATGGTGGTAGCGGCTCAGGTGCTGAAACACTGGCTGAATCCCAAAACAATACAAATGCCATTTCAGACTATTTAAAAGCTTCCAATGCGGATTTCGTGTTACTACAGGAAGTGGATATAAATTCTAAACGGAGTCAATACGTGAATCAATATAACCACTACCTCACAAACTACAACCGTACTTTCGCATTAAATTATAAGAACAGTTTTGTGCCTGTCCCCTTAAGCAGTCCCATGGGTAAAGTTGAGAGCGGACTTGTGACTGCGTCTAAAGCGAAACCAAAGAGTGCGGATCGTTATGTGTTTAAAGGTGAGGAAAACTTCATCGTTCAGTTATTTGAATTGGATAGAAACTTTACCATTTCCCGATATCCTATTAACGATTCTGAACTGGTAATTATCAATGCACACTTTAGTGCTTATGATGAAGGCGGAAACATACGACGCCAACAATTAAATCAAATGGTAGCAATTCTAAATCAAGAATACAATGCAGGTCATTATGTCATACTGGGTGGAGACTTTAACCATGAGCTCCCCGGAGCAGACTCAAGTCTATTCACATATACACAAACTTATCCCGATTGGATTCAAACATTACCCGCAGATTTTACGCCCAATACATATACTTGGGCCATTGATCCTTCAACACCAACTGTAAGAGATTTAATCAAACCCTATGTTGCTGGTGAAAACTTTGTGGCTGTTATTGATGGATTCTTAGTGTCAAATAATATTCAAGTCATTGAAGTAAAAACAACCAATCTGGATTTTGAAAATTCTGATCACAATCCTGTAGTTTTACAATTTATTTTAAAATAAGTCTTGTACATTTTTAAAATAGGAGTATAATTTGGTGGTACGTCTCCATAGCTCAGTCGGCAGAGCAACAGACTCTTAATCTGTGGGTCCTCGGTTCGAGCCCGAGTGGGGACACCATTAGTACACT
>DEQB01000016.1 GCA_002359085.1 Erysipelothrix sp. UBA3377 | reverse complement strand
CAACTGAAAGAGATTAAGTATGTAAAGGACATTCTCCCTTATACAGAACGTAAACTCTTGTCAGTCAACACGGGACACGCTACCATTGCGTATGGGGGATTACTATTAGGTCATGAAGATGTGGTGGATGCATTAAACAATCCTGCCATAGAAGCACATGTGATTGAGGTTCTAAATGAAACGGGATTGTACTTGAGTTATATGTATAACTTGGATGAAGATGAACATGCCTTATATATTCAAAAACTCTTAAAACGATTTAAAAATATAGATATCAATGATAATTTGAATCGTATTGCGAGAAATCCAATTCAAAAACTGGGATTCTCAGAACGTTTTGTGATTCCATTGGTTGGATTATATAAACTCAACTTACCACATGATGCCTTAATACGTGCCATTGCGAGTGTATTTTTGTTTGATTATGATGAAGATCCGCAGAGTGTCATCTTACAATCCAGATTGAAAGATGAACCCCTTATCATTGTGATTAAGACGACTACTGGTATTCATGAGATGGCTTTAATTGAGAAAATACATGATGAAGTCGTGAGGTTGAAGGCATTGCATCAGTGTTAATCATCATGTTTAGAATATAGAATGTTATGACCTTCTAACTAAAACAATTTTAGATTTAGGAGGTAAATTAATAAGGTTAAAGTGTATTGATTTATGGTTCGCACATTTAGATCCACGTCTTAGTGATGCAACTAAAATGGGAGCGCATTATTCAATTAACAATGGGAAGCAAAATCTCATGCAACAAATCAATAATTTAACCCATAATCGAGGAGTTGATGTAATTTTTAATACAACACCAATTTCTGCTGTGGCTGAAGGAATGCAAGATTATCTTTCTATACAGGGAAAGTAGGTACTATATTCATCATTTTATCCAAATACACCAATCAATTTAAATCCTGATTTTTTGCACAAAAATGCTACTCAACTTATCGGAACTGCAAATTCAAATCCAAGAGATTTCATTCGTTCAATAGCAATGGTTGAACATAAAATTATTAATTTGAAACCTTTTGTAAGCAAGGTATATCCTTTTGAAAAAATCAAAGAGGCAATGGAAGATTCTGTACGTGGAGATGCGTATCGAATAGTTATCACTTTTTGAGTACTTACTATTATTGTTAAACCAGTTCAGGTCCTAATTTAGTGCCTATAGTATATTAGGGATTTTCACACCTCAAAATATATAGAAATTAAGCCGAATTGATAGAAAATTGCTGTACAGAATGAAAAAGTTGTACGGCTTTTTTGTTTTATAGAAACCATACAAGTTCATAGAATAAGCGTGCATTTCATAGCGTAAAGTACTATAATTTAGATAATAGGAGGGGTCTTATGTATTTGGATTCTGGAAATATCAAACACATTCGCCATGCTAAAGCTATGGGATTCATCCAGGGTGTTACCACAAACCCTAAGATATTAGTCAGAGACAAGAGTGACTTGAAGCATCTCTATGAAGAAACTGAGGGCTTGAAGTTTTTTGTACAAGTCAATGGTGAAAGTTTGGAGACAATGGAGCTTCACTTTGAACTCTTGTACAAATTATTTGGGACGAACATAATATATAAAGTGCCCATCACTGAAGTTGGTTTGAGGTTTATTGCGAAGAAACGCGATTTCGATGCAAACTTACGCTTCTTGGGAACTACGATTTATGCTTCGCTTCAAGCCATATTAGCCATTGAGTCTGGGTGTGATTATTTGGCACCTTATTATAATAGAATCTACAACCAAGGTAATGATCCAAATAAAGTAATTCAAGAGATTCGTCATTATATTAATCAAAAAGCATCTCATGTTGAAATTATTGCTGCATCATTTAAGACAGTTCAACAAATTGTGGATGCTTATGATCATGGTGCTCACAGTGTCACGGCACCTTATGAACTTCTAATGTCGACTTTAAATTTGGAACCTGTATTAAAAGATGTCGCAGCGTTTAGCGTTCTTAAGTAGGGGGTATCATGCAACTTCACCCAAGGGAAAGAAAGATTTTAGAATTTCTTTTATCTGCTCATAACTATACATCTTTGGATACGTTGAGTAGTTTTTTGAGTGTGTCCAATCGGACTGTCTATAATGATATGAGTAATTTAAATTTACTATTTACAAACAAAGGATTGCCTGAGATTCACCAAGTTCGTGGACAGGGTTATCTCTTAGATAAGGATCAAATACGGTTTGTATCATCTATATTAGATCAAAAAGTAAGTAAAAAATATTACTTTGAAACCAAAGATCGTTTGCACTTTATTTTTGTATTATTGTTGGGCGGTAAAGCCAAAGTGGACATTGAATTCATTCAATCTTTGAGTGATGTCAGTCGTAATACTGTTTTCTCTGATTTAAAAAGTATTCGAAAAAAGTTTGATCGCTATAATTTAGAACTGGATTACCATCCCAAACATGGATATATTGTCATGGGAGATGTGATTCAAAGGCGTTCTCTTTTCACTTACCACATGACACCTTTGGTGGATGGTGGCTATGCGGATGATGCTTTCATGGATCTTTTTGTCTCTTCATTAAATTGTTATGAACGTTATCTTAAGTCTCTTCATGACATTGAGTCAAAATTGAATACAGAATATATTAAATCAACCTTGACCAATTTGGCCATTTTATTGTGTGTAGAAAAGCTGGAACAATTTAATGTGACGGAACACATTGAAGTGATTGATGATGTAATTACTTCAAGAGAATATGCTCTGGTTCAGTCTTTTTTCCCTGATATGGATCAGAATAATTTAATGTATTATAGCATTCATCTTTTGGGGAGTATGGTGCAGATATCGGGATACAATCCGAAGGTCAATAAATATACGAGCTTGGCTGTAGAGATGGTTCAACGTTTTGAGTTCTTATCGGCCATTGAGTTTAAGTATGTTTCGCTCTTGATTAAGAATTTGGCGAATCACTTAGCCATTTCTCAGTACCGATATCGTTTTGGTTTGCATCAAAGTAATCCACTAACCACGCAAATTAAAGAACGGTATAAAGATGTCTTTGAGATTACCAACCAAGTGTGTGATGTGATTCGAACGCAAATGAAGGTGCCTGTCAGTGAGGGGGAAGTGGCGTATATTACGTTACACTTTAATAGTTTTATATATGATAATAAATACGATGACAACAACCCTGAAATCATTGTGGTTTGTCCACAAGGGGTTTCTACTTCAACGATGTTGGTGCGTGAAATACAAGCCATTGATGCGAGTATCTCTGTCAATAAAACTATGAGTTTAAATCAGTTTTATTCTGCAAGTTTGAGTCCCAAGGATTTAATCATTTCAACGGTAAACCTGGATACAAACTTACCATATCTCAGGGTGAATCCTTTACTGGATGCGTTGGATAAAGAAAATTTACGGACAAAGTTATTGAGCTTTAGACCCAAGAACAAAAATATAACGACACAAAAGCTTATGGAAATTCTCAGACCTTTTGTGAAAGAAGAAGATTATCATAAAGTGGAGCTTGCTATTGATGCGCATTTCCATGAGTCAAGTTTCAATCAAATTGAACATACTTCTGTTGATTTAGAAAGTGTTCTTACCCATGATCTCATTCAAATCATGGACCAAGAGTATGATTGGAAAACTGCCATTGTGAAAGCGTGTGAACCACTAATAAAAGTGGGATCCATCAGTAATGACTATCCACAGGCCATCATTGATGCAACCCATAAGTTTGGGCCCTATATGATTTTGGAACATGGTTTTATGTTATTACATGCTTCTTATGAAGATGGTGTCCATGATTTGGGAGTCAGTTTTTCTCTATTAAAGCA
>DEQB01000091.1 GCA_002359085.1 Erysipelothrix sp. UBA3377 | reverse complement strand
TGACGTTAAAAATATGCATTTTGCATAAAAAACACCGTATAAAATATGCATTTTGCATATTTTTAACGACTATGGTATGATTCGATTAGGTGATAGAATGAAAAGAAACATTGAAAATAGGCTTGTAGCGTGGAAAGATTCAAATAATAAAAAGCCGCTCATCATTAAAGGGGCGCGTCAAGTTGGGAAGACATTTAGTATTCGTAGATTTGCGCAGGAAAATTATGATCATGTAGTAGAGATTAACTTTGAGCGTCAACTTGAGTTTGTTAAATTGTTTGAGAGTACAAGAGACCCTGAAGAGATTCTTGCTTATTTAAAGTTAACGTATATGGGTGTTCCTTTTGATGATAATACCTTATTATTCTTGGATGAGATACAAGCGAGTTCAGATGCTTTAACGGCATTAAAATTTATGTCGGAATCATTCCCAACAGATATTATCTGCTCTGGTAGTGTTTTGGGTGTGGCGATCGCTGCCTCAACATCTTTTCCTGTGGGATATGTTGAGACTTGGGATATGTTCCCATTATCGTTTATAGAGTTTATGAAGGCTTATGGAATTGATGATCAGATGATTGAATCTATGGAAAATGCCTTGATAAATTGTGTGCGCCTTTCTGAAGTAGTGCATCATAAAATGAATGATATTTTTAAAGATTACGTTGTTATAGGGGGAATGCCTGAAGTCGTTAATGCATTTATGGGCAGTAAGTCGTATCGTGATGCTTTGGCCATTCAACGCCGCATTGTATCTGATTATTCTAATGACATGGCGAAGTATGCTTTGGGAAGTGATCGTATTAAGACCAGAGAGTGTTTTGAGTCAATTCCACTACAACTGGCGAAAGATAATAAAAAGTTTCAGTATAGTGTGGTTAAAAAGGGTTACAATGCCCGTTATTTTGATTCAAGCCTTCAGTGGTTACAGGACAGTGGCCTTGTTATTAAAGTGAACAAGCTGAATCAAGTTAAAAGACCTTTGGAAGCACATAAGGATCTTTCAAACTTTAAGATTTATATGTTTGATACGGGTTTATTAATTTCTCAATTTGATGAGAGTGATATTAAAGAATTGTTGAGTGGAAATTTAGGTATATATAAAGGTGCAATATTTGAGAATATTGTGGCGCAAACATTTAGACATAAGGATAAAAAAACCTACTACTATGAACCAACGCACCATTTAGAGATTGATTTCATTACGTATTTCGAAGGGGATATTACGCCTTTTGAAGTAAAATCATCCATTAAAACATCCTCAATTTCATTTAATAACTTTATTGATAAAGAGAAACCAAAAAAATCATTTCGTATCTCTATGAAGAATATGGGGAAAGATGAAGGACGCAATGTACACTATATTCCATTTTATCTTCTTGAATTGTTATTGGATCATGAATCGACTTTGTTAATTTAAGAGAATGCTTTAAAAGAGCATAAAACCAAGCTATACTATTGTTAAAAGAGGACTTTATGAGAGACATTTACACAGATTTATTGCCTTATAATTTCTTTAATTTATTTCAAGGTGATAATCGGCGCTTGATGAGCCAATATTTATTTGTTTTATACGACCAAGTTAAACATGACTTGGATTTTCGTATTTCTAGAAACGCTGCGATTGAAGTATTGCGTGATTATATTGAGTTTTTGGATCGTGATACACAATCTACACCCCGTGATGAGGCGATGGACTTTATCAGAAGACTTCAAGAATTATCTTGGATTGGTATAGAACTTGATGCACAATATAATCAGACGATTGTTTTTCATGATTATACGATTCAGTTTATCGATTTTATCTCTGAGTTAGAGGTGACTGAAACTCTTGAATATAGTGGTTATATTTATGCGATCGATAAATTTTTGAAAGAGATTAATACGCGGGATGCGATGGAGAGTTTGGATAATGCGTATCAAAATACAATCTCTTTGGCTAAAGAGTTAAAGCTTTTGAGTACCAATATCAGAAACTACCATCAAAAGATGTTTGAAACACATATTACCGATGACGTGAATGAGTTGATGCAACTGTTAACATCTGAGTATCAGATGAAGGTATTGGATAAGGCTTATTATAATTTGATTACGAAAGACAATCCGGATCGTTATCGATTATCAATCTTAACTTCCATTGATAGGATCAAGTCAGATGACGGGCTATTGGATGCCGCAAGTGTTAAAGCTGCTGATCGAAAAGACATGGGATTCAATGAAGCATACGCAATGTATTATGATCGTTTGGATGAGATTTTTAATTACTTTGACAGTATATCTGCAAGGATTGATATAATTAACCGTCATAATGAAAAGCTTATAGGGACTGCATTGAGTCGGATTAACTTTATCTTAAATTCAAGTGTGGATATTGCGGGGCATCTTGTGAAGCTTGTTCAATTGATGAAAGACGTTGATGAAGATTTTGAAATTCCCGTAAAGATCCATGAAATATTCACAATGGATGAAACTTCCCTCTATACCCCCAGAGAACGGTTAAAGATGGATGTATCTACTATCGAGGATTTTGGGGTTGAAGCATTCGAAATGGAAGCAGAGGTTGCGGCTTTATTGAAACCCAGTTCGTACTCAAGGGAGCGGGTGGAATCAATGGTACTTAATCGCTTGGAACTGCAAAATGAAATTTCTATTCGTGATATTGTCAATGAGGATATCACACTTGCGGTATTGGTGTATATTTACGGCTACGCTTATGGATCTAAGTACGAAGTTGTTGAAGATAAATCTGAGGTATTCTTCAATGGTTTTACATTTAAAAATTATAATTTAAGGAGAAAACAAAAATGAGCTATAGAAATCTGATGCATCATTTTGATGACCTAACAACCACTCAAAAAAATGATTATGCGCGTATTGCGAACTTACTTTTGAAGCAAAGCTTTATTTGTAAGGATCGTGATCGCGATCGTAAAGATTATTTCATAGCGCTGCAGTTTTTGGATTTATATAAGAACTACTTTGGCTTGATTGATATGGAAGTGGTTCATGATGTTCCCAATAATGTAATCGCGCTAAAGAGTAATCAAGCCATGACACATTTAACACTCCGTAAAAATGAGACCATCGTGTTGATTATACTTAGAAAACTTTATTATGAGAAACAAAAAGAAATTTCTATGATGTCGGAAATATTGGTAACTCCTGAAGAGATTTTAGGGGAATTGGATGCGACCGGACTTTTTGATAAAAGGATTGGTAAAACGGAACTCACAGACATTTTGCGTAAGTTTATTCGTTATAGTTTGTGTGATGCGATGGGTGATGTGAAATCATTTGAACATCCGTTGATGTTATATCCTTCATTGTTGCATGTCTTATCCGTTCGAAATATAGAAGAATTACAAAATATAATTGCGAGTTATGGTAAGGGGGATACTGATAATGAAACAACTGACGAGGATTAAGTTGATCAATTGGCATATGTTCAGTCATGAATCCATTGATGTTCAAGGGCATATGTTGATAACGGGACAAAATGCTTCGGGTAAGTCGACGATTTTAGATGCAATTCAGTATGTGCTTTCTGCTGGTTCCAAGAAGTTTAATAAAGCGGCCAATGATGGCAGTCAAAGAACCTTACATTCCTATGTTCATGGTAAGACGGGGACAGAAAACAAACCTTACCTTAGAGAGGGAAGCGTGATTGCGCATATAGCCCTAGAGTTTTATGATACCAATGAGAAGATGACTCAGGTATTGGGAGTTTGTATTGAGTCCAACAGTGCTTCTTTAAAGAATCTCAACGAGTATTTTTATAAAGTAGATGGTGCTTTGGATGATCTATGGTTTAGGGATGACAACGTGGTACGTCTTTATCGTGAGTTAAAACAAACAATCAGACACATGGGGTTAAATATTGATGAAAGCAACAACAAGCAGGAGCGTAAGCGTCTTTTATCTCAAACCATGGGCGTTGCCCATCGATACTTTGATATGATTCCAAAAGCATTGGCGTTTAAACCTATCGATGATTTACATGACTTTATTTTCTCCTATCTTTTGAATGAACAGGAACTATCTCTGGATGATTTAAGAGCGAACATCCATCATTACCAGGAAATGCAAAAAACATTTACAGTTCAACAACAAAAACTGGATCGTCTTGAAGCGATTGTGAATACGTATTATAAGTATCACGAGAAAGAAGCGGAACTGGCGGTTCAAACATTGTCTTTTGATCTGATGAAACAAAAGGAACGTGAAGCAATTCTTGAGGTAATAAGAAAAGAACTCAATCAACTACATCTAGAAGCCAAAGGCATTGAATCTACAAAAACAACTCAAGAAAGTCAATTAAACACACTTGATCAAGAGATTCTAAATATTACGAATCAATTGCGTGGCTATCAGGAATACAATCAACTGGAGCGCTTGAAACAGGATATTATTAAGTTGAAACATGATTTAAATGTTACCAAAGGGGCGTATCAATCATTCAATGATGAATACGATGCAATTAAAAAAGATATGATGTTGATTTCTAAGTCTTGGAATCTTCCGGATTTAGAAACGATTAACTCAAATCATGATGGAGAATCAGTAATTGACCGCTTGAATGAAGCAGTTGGGAAATATAATGCGGAAATTCAAAAGCGTATTCATGGTGTTGAACTTGAAAGAAGCACATTAGAGAAGGATGTTGATGTACTGTCAGTAACCAAACAAAGACTTGAGAAAAACCGTCTTACGTATGACAAGAATGTATATAATTTAAAAGCGTTTTTAAATAAACAATTGAGTCTTCACTTCAATGAAGAAATCAATGTTGATATTTTCAGTGACCTTTTGGAGGTGTTGGATGAATCGTGGCGTAATGCGATTGAGGGGTATCTCAATCGACAAAGGTTTAATCTCATTGTAGAACCTAAAGCTTATGATATGGCGTTACGACTTTATGAACAGTATAAGGATCAACAAGGATTTCATGGTGTGGGGATTGTGAATGTTAAAAAGTTGGAGTCTTATACAGAAGCTGATGACAATTCACTTGCCTTAAAATTGGAAGCAAAGAATCATCATGCGAAACTTTACATGCATTACTTAATGGGTAATGTGATTTGTGTAGATGATGTGGGTGAACTTAAGTTACATCGCCGCGCCATTACGAAATCGGGAATGGTCTATAGTGGCTATGTGGTATCTTCGCTTCATCCAAAGACATATATCAATCCATTTATTGGGCAACGGGCGATTCAACTTCAGTTAAAACAAACAGTTGAAGCGTTGGATGAAAAAACAAAAGCACTGCAATTGGTTCAAGATAATTTGACGCAATTAATGGAAAGCCAGGCTTTGGGTAATGCTTTGAGTCAGCACAAGTTGGGGCTTAATTTAACTCACTATGTGGATTATTTAAAGACCAACAAAGCGTTGAAAGATAAAAATAAGGAACATGATGCTTTACAGTCCACTGCTTCCAGTGAACTCTTAACTTTGAATGATCAATTAACCATTAAGGAAAAAGAGAAAGAATCAGTAGAAAAGCATATATCAGAAGCCACAAGACAATTGGGTAAAAATGAACAAGAAATCAAAACAGAGAAGGAAAAAGAAACCTCTTTAATTGATGATATTTCAAAAGCAAAGGTTACTTTAGCATCCATCGCATCTGAAAATATGGTCCAGTATCAGCAGGCACAACAATATTTTGAACTTCGTTTTAAAGAAAATAGGGAATCGTTCCATAAGTTGGATAAATCTTATGAGGATAAATTCAACAATACGAAGTCACTATTGAGTCAATATCGCACTACATTAAGTAACCTTATGCGTGATTATGAGTATGAGTATAACACTGGCTATGGTACGGAAGTTTCTTCAATCTCTCTTTACATTGAACAGTATCAAAGAATCAAAGATATTGAAATTCGTGAGATTAAGGATCGACTTGAATTGGCCAAACGTAAGAGTGAAATTGGATTCCAAGAAAGTTTTATCTCTAAGCTTGAGAGTGCTATTTTGGAAGCGAGACGTAATATTAGATCTTTGAATAAATTTTTAATGGGGCGAAACTTCAATGGGGATCGTTATGAGTTTATCGTGGAGAAGAGTAAAGATAAAATATTTGGTCAATACTATGACATTATCATGTCGGGTCAGGACTTTGTGAAGACTGATCTTTTCATGGAACAGTTGGATCAAAAGAGTCATATGATTATGCAAGAACTTTTTGAGAAAATTGCGGCTTCAGACAATGCTTCGCAAAATGAAAAGGACTTAAATAAGTATACGGATTATCGTCAGTATATGAACTATGATATTAAAATTCATGAAGAAAATGGCCAACATTCTCTGTATTCGAAAGTTTTTAAAGAGAAATCAGGAGGAGAAACACAGGTGCCTTTCTATGTGATTATTGCATCTTCCTTTGAACAGACCATCTCAAGAAAGTCACAAGAGTCCAGTGGTTGTGTTGTATTGTTTGATGAGGCTTTTAATAATATGGATGAAGGTAGAATTCAAGCGATGATGGAGTACTATAATCATTTGAATATTCAAGTGATTATCGCGGTACCCCCCAATAGGGTAGAAACGATAGGAAACTATGTTCAAAGTATGTTGGCGGTGGTAAAAAAGGGAAATCATGCACAAACGCAATCGTATCGGGAGGTGTCTTAATGCAGAAAGATATACTCAATAAGCTTTTAGATAAGTATGAGCGCTCTATTCTTTCAAAGAAGGGGAGTGCTTTGAATCTTAGAATTGAAATAAAGCCAAATCAAGTATTTAAACACTATGGTAACAGCCAATATTTTAAAAAGACATTGGAACTGGATACAGCCTGTGACTTTTTGGAAAGTAGTGGTTATATATTTACGCGAAGGGGCGAAGATCTTGTTCAAGTCATTACACTTAACTTGGACCACTTACAAGATGCGTATGAGCTTATTGGAAGAACGCCTAAAAAGTGTCATGAAGATTCACTACGCAGAACACTTCAAACGATAGAACATCCAGCTTCTCAGTATCTTCAAGACAAACTCAATAACCATGAAAGTATTGCGCGTTATGTGGACATCAAGGATGTCAAGTTTCTTGAAGACATGTTTAGATTAATTCATTTTATTGAACATACAACAGACCCAATATCATATCGTAAAGCATCTCAGCGTATCTTTAAAGATTCAAAGCGATTGGAAACCATAGAAACCAATACCTTAAACCTACTCAAGGATTCTAAAGTCATTCCAGCATCGTCCACCCTCTTTGAGATTAGTCACATCTACAAGAATAAGGACTTCATTTATTTAAAAGGATTTGGGTCACTATCCATCAACGAAACCCATATTAACTTAGAAGACTTCAAAGGGGGATTCGCGCTTTCTACAGATGATATCTACAATATAAAATGGCATAATAAATCCATACAAACTGTTCTTAGCATTGAAAATCTTACTTCATTTCATGACACTTATTTACCCGATACATTAATTGTCTATCTTGCGGGATATCACAACACACTAAAAGAAGACTTTTTTAAAAACTTACATCAAAACTACCCCAATGCGAACTACCTTCACTTTGGTGATTTGGATGCGGGTGGGTTTGAGATATTCTATAATCTTATCCATAAAACAAACATTCCATTCAAACCTTTTAAAATGGACATTGAGACACTAAAAGAATATATGGACTACACAAAACCACTAAGTCAAAATGACATCACAAGATTAAGAAGACTTAACAACAAACACCAACTTGAGGTTATTGATTTGATGTTAGAGAAGGCTGTTAAGTTGGAACAAGAAATCGTTGATGTTTAAGAAGGAGGTACACTTTGAAAGAAGATGTAAAGTTAGTAAAATTCAACAATGAATTACTCTATAAAATATGGGAGCTGGGATTCAAGGAAGACAGTCCTGAATGGAAAAAGTGGGATGGTCCTTATTTTGAAGGTGACTATCAAAAGTATGATACCGTTGAAGCATTTATGTCTTCTGAATCCGAGTTTTTCTTAAAGGACAATAAGCGCTGTATTCTATACAATGACAAACCCATTGGTATGGTAACGATGTATTGGGAAAATGAGAAAACACGTTGGCTTAATATTGGGATTACCATTTACTCAAATGAAAGATGGGGTAAAGGTATTGGAACCCAAGCCTTAAAATTATGGATTGATCATATCTTTAATCACGTCCATAACCTTGAACACATTGGTTTAACAACATGGAGTGGAAACCATCGGATGATGCGTACAGCTGAAAAGATTGGGATGTTAAAAGAAGCCCATATTAGAAAAGTGAGATTTCATAACAATACTTATTACGATAGTGTGAGCTATGGTATCTTAAGAGATGAGTGGCAATAAAATTAATTATTTAGATTGGCGGTAATGAAACTCAATTCATTACCGCTAAGTTGTTTTTAAGGTAATGGAATTGTGCATGAATCCATGTTTGAAATAATCCATGAACCAGGTATAATATTCTTAATAAGGGGGGAGATTTTGTATAATGAAATTTTTAAATTTATTGATGAGATTCGTGGTTTATTTATTCTTATATTTTTTGATTTGGATCCTTCTCACACTTAACTCAAGTAAGCTTATCAGTGATTCAATAGCGGGGTTATTTACATTAGCAATAACAGTCATATGTATTGTATTGTTTGTGCAGCAGATGATGAATACAAAGACAAAGCGAAAAGCGAATAGGCGTATTACGCGTCAACCACGCTTGAATCGATATGAGAATAAAGAAGTGAATTATCAAGATATAAAACGTATACTCAAGATGTCTTGGAGAAAATTAAACATAATCGTATTATTAAAAGGGACTATGAATATCAGTTACAGAGGATATTTGAGATTCAACCGATTGATAAGTATAGTGACTTAGAGGCGAGTGTGGTTAGAAGTAGGATTCATAAAATAAAGACTGACTATAAGATGTCTCTTACGTATTCTTATACTTCCGCTCAAGGGAGAAATCACTTTAGGAATAGTGTTACCTATACTTATGATGACATCATAAAGGGTTTAGATATGGCTGAGATGGAACTTAGGAAACGGAAGAACTTTGAGTACATGCGTGAACAAGAACGTGCCAAAATGACGCGTTCTATGAGATATGATGTCTTTGTGAGAGATAAGTTCCAATGTAGAATATGTGGCGCAAGCCGTGAAGATGGTATTAAGCTTCATGTTGATCATATCTATCCAATCGCTAAAGGTGGAAAGACCATCATGAGTAACCTTCAAACTCTATGTGAGGATTGTAATGTAGGTAAGTGGGATAAGGTGAATTGGAATAATCAGAATAGAGCTGCATAGTATGCATTCGTACCCAAACACTAACAGTAATGCGATATTGGGTCTCATTCATATATATGATAAAATGATGGTAGAAGATTAATTTAGGGGGTTAAAATATGCTTGAGACTATTTTATGGTTAATGTTTCCGTTGATTTTAGTTTTTGTTTTACAGTATACACCGTACGTATTAAAATACATGAAGTCTAATTACAAAAACGAAAGTGGTATAGGCTTGGTAAGATATTTATTTGATACGGGTACTTTTGGGGAGGCTTTAACTTTTTTTGAACTCGAAAAAATACCTGCGTACTCAAAAATTTTAACGAATGTTTATCTTCCAACAGAAAATGGTACTACGGAACTGGATCTTGTTTACCTAACAACTTCTGGTATTTATGTTATTGAAAGTAAAAACTTCAGTGGATGGATTTTCGGGAACGAGAAATCAAGGAATTGGACAAGTATCATCTATAAAACCAAACATAAATTCTTCAATCCAATATGGCAGAATAGAAAACATGTCAAGTATTTGAAGAAAGCATTGGGTGATGTTCATACCCACTCAATTATCGTATTTAGCCAACGTTGTGAACTAAAAAAACTTGAGGTTGGAAATAATATAGTCATCAAAAGGAATCACTTAAGACAAGTGATTAAACAAGATCTATCAAACCAAGTCTACACTCAAAATGAAATTGACAGTTTCTATTATGAGCTAAAGAAGTATAGTAATCAGAGTGATGAAGTAAAGAAAACCCATATTGAAAACCTGAATGTTAAAGAGTAGCGTGATTTAATTTTGGTACTCATACATCTAAAGCATAGGCTCCATTAAAAAGGAGTCTTTTTTAATCTTCATTGTATTGATTCCTTATGAATGGAATTTATAGGTTTTTTAATAAAACAATTTAAGTAACGGAATCATTTGCTATCCCTATCTTATTAAAATTCTATGAGATTGACATGCGTGGTGAAAGTTACCGTATTAAGAAGACACAGGAATGGTTAATAGAAAGTGATAAAAAATGAA
>DEQB01000084.1 GCA_002359085.1 Erysipelothrix sp. UBA3377 | reverse complement strand
AATATCAACGATGAAACGGGGTTTACATTCTCTACATGGGTATTTGTACAACCGGGACAATCCGTTTGGGAAAGAATCTTTGATTTTGGAGCGACAGAAGGCCTTCCTTCCGTATTCTTAACCCGTAACTTCAGAGCGACTCTAAGTGGCTTTGGGGATTTGGTGGCAGATGGTAGTAAGGGGTATAAAGAAAACAGCTGGATTCATCTAACCTATGTTTATACACCGACAGACCGTGCTCGTAATTCTTCAGCAGGGGGTCGTGTTTATGTGGACGGTCAGTTGATTGGTGAGGGTTTGATTAACCAAACAACCAGTGGGTTATTTGGTCAACTTAAAAACTGGACTCGTACCCTTGAAATGGATGATCATTATACCCATAACTATTTGGGTCATTCTCAGTATGCTGCAGATCCTAATTTTAAAGGGATTTTATCAGATGTTAGATTGTTTAATCAAAATTTAAATGAGAATGAAATCTTGGGATTGATGGCAGAGACCTTAAAAGATCAAGATATTATTGATATCGCCAAGTCTAGAGATCTTGATTTGGGATTGCATATTATCAGTAAAGATATTGAACTTCCAAGTTCTTTATTTGGGGATATGGTGGATGTGACGTATGTATCCAGTCACCCTGATATTTTAAGTGTTGATGGAAAAGTAAACCATCCACAAGTCCCAACGCATGTGACTTTGGATGTGATCGTCTCAAGAAATGATGTGAAGGATTCTGAGACTTTCCATTTTACAGTTATGCCAAAAGATATTGCGCCTTATGAAATTAAGATTAAGGATGAAAAAATTGCGGATGTGAGTGAAATTCTTTATGGCTTATTCTATGAAGACATCAACAATGCGGCCGATGGTGGTATCTATGGGGAGTTAATTCGTAACCGTTCTTTTGAATCGTTTGAGTTTAGAGACTTTACACCCAATGATAATGTTTGTGGTTGTGAGTTGGGAAGAAACCATGATCCTTACCAAGGTTGGTATGGTGATTTGGATAAAACTGAAATCAAACTAACCGATACGTTGGATGATTTCCTTAATTTGGATAAGGGAACCAACAGTCACTATATTTCCGTAACGGATGGTACATTGATTAATAAGGGATACAATGATTCCACCCATAAAGCAGCCATGTTGTTTAAAGCGAATGATACGTATGATCTTTCACTTTGGGTAAAAGGGGATGCGCATGTGGTGGTGCGTTTATTGGATGAAAATAATAATCCAATCAGTAAGGCTGTCACCATTGTGGTTGAACATGATACATGGAAACATGTTGAAAATATTGAAATGATGGTTAATGCATCAACCTTGGGTCAAGTTGAAATCAAGGTGGATGGCCAGGCTGATTTGGATGTGATATCCTTGATGCCTAAAAATGTTTGGGGTAATCAAACAGATAACCCATCTAAGACTGCACATAAAAACTATGAAATTAATAAGAATTATCGTATGAGAAATGATTTGGTACAATCTCTTTACGATTTGAATCCTAAGTTCTTACGTTTCCCAGGGGGTTGTATCTCTGAAGGGGCGTTTCTTTGGGATAACGTCTTTGATTGGAAACAAACCATGGGTCCAATTGAAACACGTAAAGAAAACTTTAACCTTTGGGGTTATTCCATGACCATGGGTCTTGGATACTTTGAGTATTTCCAGTTGTCTGAAGACTTAAATGCATATCCAGTACCCGTTATGGCCTGTGGTGTATTGTGTCAAGCCAGAAGTGACTATGCTGCACCTGCAGGCGGTAGTCTTCGTGATTACTACATCAGTAACTTTACAGACTTAATTGACTTTGCGATCAGTACTGACTTTGAGAATAACAAGTGGGCGAAAATGCGTAAAGATTTAGGACACCCTGAAACATTTGATTTGAAGTACTTGGGTGTGGGGAATGAGAACTGGGGCGATGAGTTCATGGCGAACTTTGAAGTCTTTAAGTATGAAATTGAAAAACACATGGATACGTATTATCCGGGTCAAGAACTACACATTATTTCTACTGTGGGTGCACAAGCAGATGATGATGCATTCCAAGATGGATGGAAGTTCTTACATGGTGATCACAAAGGGGTTGACCGTTTGGAGTTTACAGATGGTAAGTCATTGTTTGAAGAAGATATTGAATGGTATCAGTATGCGGATCATCACATGGATACCATTGCGGATGAGCACTACTATAGAACCAGTGAGTATTACTTCAATAACGTAGATCGTTATGATTTCTATAAACGTGTATACAATGAGGATGGTTCTTTAAATGAGAAAGAAACATCTAAAGTTTTTGTAGGTGAATATGCATCTACCGATAAAAACACACTTCATGGTGCGCTTGCTGAAGCGGCTTTGATGACTGGATTTGAGAACAACTCAGATGTGGTGAGAATGGCTTCTTATGCGCCTTTGTTCAATAAGGTCCTCTTTGATTCAACATACCGTTGGACACCTGACTTAATCTGGTTTGATAATGAGGAAGTGTGGTTTACACCCAACTACTACAACCAAAGAATGTTTGCGAATAACATTGGTGAACGTGTGTTGAAGACTGACTTTAGTACGTATGAAATGGGTGAGAAAGTCTTAAAACAACCGATGGGTAAGATTACGATTGCTACACTTGATTCAGAAGTGGTCATTCAGTCTATAACGGTAAGATCCAATGTTTCAAATGAGATTGTCTTTGAACAAGATTTTTCAAAAGAACTGGACGTTCGTATTGAGAAGTTAAAAGGGTCCATTGATTTTACGCAAACTGATGAAGGTTTAATTTTGACCCAACAAGCAATTGGTGAAAGTGGTATTTTAATTAACGAGAACTTTAAAGACGTTAAGGTTGATGTGAAAGTCAAACGTACACAGGGTGTGAATGGTATATTAATTGGTGTGGGTGTAACATCACTTGCGCCTAAGAATGCGATTGAGTATGCCGTAGATTACCAAGGCAATACGACAGGCCTCCGTGTGTTTAAAGAGGGTGTTGAAGGGTATCGATTGGGTGATTTCTCAACCAGTGTGGTCGCCGGTAACATGCGTCGTAGCTTACATGAGCCTTTAGAGAATGATGTGGTTATTGATGTTCATATTGATTATGGATTAGAAAAACTGAATGCCTACTATATCGAAGATGAAACAACAAAAGGTGCGTTATCTGTTGAGAACAGAACGTATAATAAAGAAGTGTTCCACTCCGTAACGGAAGATGATACTGCGCTTTATATCAAACTTGTGAATAAAGATGGGGTTGATAAGTTGGTTGATCTTGATTTAAGTGGCTATGATTTAAAAGAGACGGTAGCACTGACTTCCTTAGGGGGCGATGTGGCATTGTTGGATGTTCAAAACGTAAATGGTAAATCGGACGAAAAAGTGGTACCTCAAGAGCGTACGCTGACACTATCCAATGATTCCTTGCGTGTTGATTTAACGAAGTATTCTGTCTTTGTATTAAAAATTGAAAAGCAGTAGTTTGAAGACCACCGGGTAAAACCGGGGTCTTTTTCTTTGAAGTCCGTACAAATGTGAAATAATCGATATTTTCTTGACTTGTTCGTACAATTTAAATAGAATATATATAGAAAGCGTTTACGGAGGTTTACATGAAATATAATTTAAAGAAATTAATGGCGTCATTGATGGTGGGTGTTCTGTTCTTTTTGGGAGCATCTGGCATTAAAGCTCAAGCGGAGATGGGGGATCGTAATGTTTTGGATTTTGATGAAGTATCTGTCCATGACCCTTCCATTATTAAATCCAATGATACGTATTATGTATTTGGGAGTCATGTGGCTGCAGCCAAATCTACGGACTTAAGAAATTGGGAATATTTTGTGAATAA
>DEQB01000102.1 GCA_002359085.1 Erysipelothrix sp. UBA3377 | reverse complement strand
GAATATGAAACAGACGCAAAAGACGTTGTCTACGTTCGTATCGACCGTACACGTAAATTACCTGCAACGGTATTATTACGTGCATTAGGCTTTGCATCTGACCAAGAAATTATCGAACTTGTCGGTGATAATGAATATTTACGTAATACTTTAGAAAAAGATAACACTGATAGCACTGAAAAAGCGTTATTAGAAATCTATGAACGTCTACGTCCGGGTGAACCACCTACAGTAGAGTCAGCTAAAAACTTACTATATTCTCGTTTCTTCGACCCAAAACGCTACGATTTAGCAGCTGTAGGTCGTTATAAAATGAATAAAAAACTTCATATCAAGAACCGCTTATTCAATCAAACATTGGCTGAAACGCTAGTAGATCCAAATACTGGAGAAATCTTAGCGGAAAGCGGAACTGTGATTGACCGTCGTGTATTAGACCGCATTACACCATTCTTAGAAGAAGGCGTAAACTTTAAAACACTTTCAAAAGTGGGCGGTATTATCGAAGGTGACATTCTTGTACAAGAAGTAAAAATCTTTGCACCAAATGATGAGTCTCAAAAAGAAATCAAAGTAATCAGTAACGCTTACATCGATGATGAAGTAAAACATCTTACTCCAGCAGATGTTGTAGCATCTGTTTCTTATTTCTTTAACTTATTACATGGTGTGGGCGATACTGATGACATCGACCACTTAGGTAACCGTCGTCTACGTTCAGTAGGTGAATTACTACAAAATCAATTCCGTATCGGTTTATCTCGTATGGAACGTGTTGTACGTGAACGTATGTCAATCAATGATACTGCTGCAATTGTTCCACAACAATTAATCAATATCCGTCCAGTAATTGCATCTATTAAAGAATTCTTTGGTAGTTCTCAATTATCACAATTTATGGACCAAACAAACCCTCTTGCAGAATTAACGCACAAACGTCGTCTTTCTGCATTAGGACCTGGTGGTTTAACACGTGAACGTGCTGGTTTCGAAGTACGTGATGTTCACTACTCTCACTATGGCCGTATGTGTCCAATCGAAACTCCAGAGGGTCCAAACATTGGTTTAATCAACTCTCTATCATCATATGCAAAAGTAAATAAATTTGGTTTCATTGAAACACCATATCGTCGTGTTGACCCTGAAACTGGTAAAATTACTGAACATATCGATTATCTAACAGCAGACGAAGAAGATAACTATGTTGTTGCTCAAGCAAACTCACCATTGAATGCAGATGGTACGTTTACTGAAGAAGAAGTAGTGGGTCGTTTCCGTGGCGATAACTCAGTGTTCAAACGTGACACTGTTGATTACATGGACGTATCTCCTAAACAAGTAGTATCTGCTGCGACAGCATGTATCCCATTCTTAGAAAACGATGACTCAAACCGTGCTCTTATGGGTGCCAACATGCAACGTCAAGCTGTTCCACTTCTTAACCCAGAAGCTCCTTTCGTAGGTACTGGTATGGAACATGTCAATGCTCGTGACTCTGGTGCTGCAATCGTAGCTAAATACCATGGTATCGTTGAGCATGTTGAAGCTCGTTATATTTCAGTTCGTACTATTGAAGAAGTAGATGGTAAAGAAGTAAAAGGTGATTTAGTTCGTTATAAATTACAAAAATTCACTCGTTCTAACCACGGGACATCAATTAACCAACGCCCATTAGTTAAAGAAGGTGACCGCGTGAAACCTCGTGATATCCTTGCTGACGGTCCGTCAATGGAAAATGGTGAACTTGCACTTGGCCGTAACGTAGTCGTGGCATTCATGACTTGGAATGGTTATAACTATGAAGATGCCGTAATCATGAACGAACGTTTAGTTAAAAATGATGTATACACTTCTGTTCATATTGAAGAATATGAATCAGAAGCTCGTGATACAAAACTTGGACCTGAAGAAATCACTCGCGATATTCCTAACGTTGGTGAAGAAGCACTTCGCAACTTAGACGAACGTGGTATTATCCGTATTGGTGCAGAAGTAAATGATGGTGATATCTTAGTAGGTAAAGTCACTCCTAAAGGTGTAACAGAGCTTACTGCAGAAGAACGTCTATTACATGCAATCTTCGGTGAAAAAGCGCGCGAAGTACGCGATACATCATTACGTGTTCCTCACGGTTCTGGTGGTATTGTACTTGACGTTAAAGTATTCCATCGCGAAGATGGCGACGAATTATCTCCTGGCGTAAACCAAATGGTACGCGTTTATATCGTTCAAAAACGTAAAATCCGCGTTGGGGATAAAATGGCCGGACGTCATGGTAACAAAGGGGTTATCTCTCGTATCTTACCAGAAGAGGATATGCCATTCTTACCAGACGGTACTCCAGTCGACATCATGCTTAACCCATTAGGTGTACCATCTCGTATGAATATCGGTCAAGTACTTGAATTACACTTAGGTATGGCCGCTCGTTACTTAGGCGTGCACATGGCTACACCTGTATTCGATGGTGCTTCAGATGAAGACGTATGGCGTACAATGGAAGAAGCAGGCATGAACCGTGATGGTAAAACAACACTTTATGATGGCCGTTCAGGTGAAGCATTCGATAACCGCGTATCAGTAGGGGTTATGTACATGATCAAACTTGCGCACATGGTTGATGATAAACTTCACGCTCGTTCAACTGGTCCTTACTCACTTGTTACACAACAACCATTGGGTGGTAAAGCTCAATTTGGTGGACAAAGATTTGGAGAAATGGAAGTTTGGGCTTTAGAGGCATATGGGGCAGCACATACTCTTCAAGAAATGCTTACAATTAAATCAGATGATGTTAGCGGAAGAAAAGAAGCAACAGAAGCTATATTAACTGGTGGGACTCTTCCAGAGCCAAGTTTGCCAGAAAGCTTTAAAGTTTTAGATAGACAACTAAGCGGTTTATGTTTGAGTTTAACTATAAACGGAAAAGATAATATAAGTCAAAGTGATTTGGAAGATTTAATTGAAGATACATATATTATGAAATCAGAGATTAGAAAAGTGGTTCCTCCTCTAAAAGAAAAATTAGAAGATGAAGATTTAGAGGATGAAGATTTTAAATCGGATGAAGACTTAGAGGATGAAGATTTTGAATCGGATGAAGAAGATATTTTTAAAGGAAGCGAAATTGATGTAGATGCAGATGTTAAAATGTCTGATTTAGAAGATATCGAATTCAATGAAGATGAAGATATAGTTATTTCTGATATAGATTAGTTTTCAAAAAGGAGTGAATTTTTAATTCATTCCTTCTGAAAAAAAGATTAAGCAATATACGAGAGGAGAATAAGTTGATGAATAAAAAATTCAAATCAAAAAATATGATAGGCATTAATGATATTGAACATATTCAAATTTCTTTAAAGTCCCCAGAGAGGATATTAAAAGATTCTTCGGGGGAAGTGTTAAAGCCAGAAACTATTAATTATAAAACGGGTAAACCAGAGAAAGATGGTTTATTCTGTGAGAAGATATTTGGACCAGTTAAGGATTGGACATGTTCTTGTGGTGCTTATATAAAAGAATATAATCATAATAAAAAGTGTGAACGTTGTGGGGTATTAGTTACAAAATCAACTGTAAGAAGAGAAAGATATGGACATATAGAGCTTCAATTCCCAGTTGTTCATTTTATGTTTCTTAAATCAAGTTCATCAATATTATCAACAATATTAAATATTCCTGTTAAGACATTAGAAGATATAATCTATTTTGTATCTTATATAATATTAGACCCAAAAGATACTCCATATAAAAAATATGATGTACTTAGTGAGCGTGAATATAAAGAAGTTTTAAATGAATATGGTGTAGGTAGTATGGATATTTCAATCGGTGGAGAAGCAATATTGAAAATGCTTGAAAGTATAGATTTAGATGCTGAAATAGCCGAAATGAGAGAAATTTTATCTAAAAAGAAAAATCCTAAGTTGGTAAAAAGAGTTGGAATGTTCCAATCTATGAAGGATTCTGGGATTAGACCAGAATGGATAGTATTAAAAAGACTTCCAGTAATTCCTCCAGATGTAAGACCTATAGTTCAAGTTGCAGGAGGTAAATTTGCTACTTCTGATGTTAATGATTTATATAGAAGAGTTATTAATAGAAACCAAAGATTAAAGAAGATGGCAAATGAATTTACTCCAGAAGTAATTATAAGAAATGAAAAGAGATTACTTCAAGATGCTGTGGATTGTTTATTTGCAAATAATAAGAAAGATAATCCTATAAAAGCAAATAATGGAGGGGGTTCCAATGCTAGAGTATTGAAATCTATTTCAGAAACTATCTCTGGTAAAAAGGGTGTTTTCAGAGGAACTCTTCTAGGAAAAAGAGTGGATTATTCTGGACGTTCAGTTATAGTAGTTGGACCTACTTTAAAAATGAATCAAGTTGGTATTCCAAAAACTATGGCTTTAGAGTTATGTAAGCCTTATGTAATCCAACAACTTATTGAAAGAGGTATAGCGGATAAGATTAAACCTGCTAGACAATTAATTGAAGCATTGGACGGAAGAGTTTGGGATGTCCTAGAAGATGTTATTGTAGGTAAGCCAGTATTACTAAACCGTGCTCCTACATTGCATAGATTAAGTATTCAAGGTTTTGATATGGTGTTGGTTGAAGGAGATGCAATTGAACTTCATCCATTAGTATGTTCTGCATTTAATGCTGACTTTGATGGAGACC
>DEQB01000006.1:11176-21110 GCA_002359085.1 Erysipelothrix sp. UBA3377 | reverse complement strand
CTATTCTATAAGACGCTCTTATAGTCTTTCCATAAGGATTTGTTGCCCCTCTATTTGTGTACGAAGCTCCTGGGTACGAACTTTTCTTAGTAAATGTGCCACTCCATGTATGGTAACTTATACCAGTTGTAATATTTCTTAAATAAGAACTTTTTATTTTTAAATTACCTGCATAAGTTTCAACTGTTTTTTCACCTTCACACTTCTCGTAAAGATTTGTATCTGCTAGTACTGGTGTTACACTTACGGTCAAAAATGCTACTACTAATAATATCTTTGAAAACATTCTCTTCATAGTTAAACTCCTTTTTTTCTATGATTATATTTCAATACTTTTCTTTTGATGTTTAAAATATACAGTTATTGTATTCATTACAAATTTCTATTCAAAACTATTTACTTTATGAGCAAGCAGACCTTGTTCAAACTATATCCCCGTTCTTATACCTACTTATCCACATACTAACTTCTTTGAGATCTTACTCTTTTAGGTCTATAAAGTCCCCAAAGAGATAATGAATCTACATTATGAGAAAGCGACATTAATAAATCAATTATCTTATTCATGAGATCATCCCTCCTTAATCACATTGTAACTATTTATAAAGCAATTTCAACCGTTCTTGTTTAAATCGCACCGTTTTTGATTAAGTTGTATCGTTTCAATTATTTTCCTCATCTAAATCCAACACTGCATCCGCAATCTCAACCAAGTCTTGGTCATGGGTTACAACCACTACACTCTTCCCTTGTGCTTTGAGTTTTCTTAAGAGATCAAAGATAATATGTTTGTTGTCAACATCAAGTGAACCTGTTGGTTCATCACACAGTACTAAGTCACAGGGTTTTAGTAAGAGTCTTGCGATCGCAATTCTTTGTTGTTCCCCACCAGAACACTGATAGATTTTCTTTTTCTCGAAGCCTTCAAGTCCTACTTCTTCTAGAACTTCTTTTATCATTTCACGCTTATTACCCTTAACGTGTTCTAAAGCAATCTTAAGGTTATATACAACAGACTTATTATCAACAAGCGCAAAATTTTGAAAGAGATATACAATCTTATCTCGAAGTAACTGTGTTGCCTTACCACTAAAAGGTTTGGGCGCATCCTCATCAAAGAGGATGACTTTCCCTGATGTGGGTTTATCAAGCAGGCCTACAAGATTCAATATGGTACTCTTACCACTTCCTGAGGGTCCAGGCTATTAAGATACCCCCTTTGATTGATTAAAACTACTTTGTAACATCTCAATTCTATTTCTCTTAATTTCTTTTGAAATCGTATTTGGATCTTTTCCAATATGTTCTGATATCTCCTTCAATTTAACATTATTGTTTAATGATTCTTCAATAATTATTCTATCTTCGCTAGTAAGATGTTTGTGTTTCGTTGATGTCATAATAATTGACCTCCTTATCTGAATCAAATCAACGACAACTTGTCTTAATTATGACACGAAAACCAAATAAAAAGAGTATCCAAAGACTAACTTCCGATATTGTATCTAAACGGAACTTTTTTTTGTAATTAACGTCTTTAAGAAGGCAGTCGATAATACCCCTTTGAAACCAAGTGTTCTTGCAATTTAAAGTTGTATGCGCTATCATATATCTAGCAACGTAATGTTGTTTATGCTCATTCATTATCGTGTTTTACACTTCGCTCCTTTCTGACGGGGCCACACGCCGTCTTACCTCTTCGAAGTAATGATGATGAAAAGCACTATCTCTCTTCGGGAAAGGGCGCAATTTGCCCTTTTCTTTTTTATTTTGGTATAATAGCTTTATGGAATTTACAAAAAGATTATTAGATTGGTATCACGCCAACAAACGTGATTTACCTTTTAGAAGCACAAAAGACCCCTATCATATTTGGGTAAGTGAGATCATGGCCCAACAAACTCAAATTGTAACCATGATCCCCTATTACCAAAGATGGATCAAACAATACCCAACCGTTCAACACTTGGCCAATGCTGATTTGAATGATGTTTTAAAGTTGTGGGAAGGGTTGGGTTACTATAACCGTGCCCGTAACCTACACAAAGGGGCACAATACGTGGTGGAACACTTTGATGGTCATTTACCAGCATCTAAAGAAAAGCTTATGGAGATACCTGGAATTGGTGACTATACCTCAAGTGCAATCGCAGCCATTGCTTTTGATTTACCAGAAATTGCTGTAGACGGCAACGTCAAACGCGTCATGGCACGATACTTAAACTACACAGAGAATGCCAATACTAGAAAAGCACACAAAACATTTGAAACATTCTTAAAAGAAGCATTAATCAAGAGTAAGGCCAGTCCATCCGACTTTGTACAAGCACTCATGGAGTTGGGTGCCCTTGTCTACACGCCTTCAAACACAACCTGTGAAGGCAGTCCTTTTAAAGAAATGTGTGCCTGTTATCGCGGAGAAAACATTGGCACCATCCCCTATTTCCCCAAAGCCAAACCCGTACCTGTCTATGATATGAGTGCATTCATTCATATCGATCATAACCATATTTTAATGTCCAAGGATGATTCAGATGGATTAATGAAAGGCTTATACAGATTACCCCAAACACAAGGACACCTCTCAGAAGAACCAATTATGAAACTGGTCCATAAATTTACACACCTACACTGGAACATTTTCGTTTATGAAACGGATGACGTGATTGATCATGAACATTACTTTTTAATCCCCATTACGCACTTAAATGATATTACGATTGTGACAGCACACCGTAAGATACTTAAAAAAATAGGATACTTATAATAAAAAGGGCTAAAGCCCTTTTATACGTATATGTTTTAAGTCTTCGATACTTTGTGCATCAACCAAGACCATGATTTTCTTGAGGTCTTCCACAAATATAGAGAATTCATCTTCTCTATGTTCATGAACCAAATCTAAAAAGAAACGAGACAACCCCACAGCCTTCGCTCCCAGAGCGAGGGCTTTTATCACATCCAGTGGATTACGAATACCACCTGAAGCGAATACTTCAACCGTATTCACATAACTCTGATTATCAATCAAAGCATCTACGGTACTATTTCCCCAATCCGCAAGATAATCATAACGTCCCTGTTCCAAACGCTTATTTTCAATGTCAATAAAGTTGGTACCACCCTTACCACTCACATCCACATGTTGAACACCCAGGTCCATTAGCTTCTTGACACTCTCACGACTCAATCCATTTCCAACTTCTTTCACAATCACCGGAACACCCACATTTTCAACAATATCTTTGATGTTATCCATCCAATGTTTAAACGTACGATCCCCTTCAGCCATCGTTAATTCTTGAGCAGGATTGATGTGGATTCCCAACGCATTGGCCCCAATCATCTCAATTGCACGCAACGCATCATCAACCGATGCATTGGGATTCACATTACCAATAATAAAGCCATGCGGATTTTCTTCACGCACCACACGAAACGACGCCTCATATTGTGCATCATCCAAAGCCACATGTTGAGACCCCACACTCATTGCCAAATTAAAACGCCTCGCAAGTCTCGAAAGTTTACGATTGATTTCTTTAGTCTTTTCAGAACCACCGGTCATCGCATTGATATAGATTGGCAGATCAAAATCATGGTTTAAATAATTTGTTTCCATTGACACTTCCGACAAATCAAAGTTGGGTAGACTTTGATGCACCAACTTAATTTTATCAAAATCATTATGACCTTGCTTTTGATTCAACGCATGTTCAACATGTTCATCTTTTCTTCTTGAACGCATTATACGACCCCTTCCAATACTTCTATTCCCAACTCACGCCATACTTTAATCAGTTGGGTATTGTCTTTATTTATAGATACGGCGATACCACAGTCTCCACCCCCGGCACCAGAAACCTTCGCTTCAAAACCCAGTGATTTAGCGGAAGTAATCAATTGATTCAGGATCACTGTTTCTACTTCAATTCCCACCTGTTCCGAAAATTTAACCATCCAATTACGATAACCAGTGATACAAGATATACGCGTTGGATTCTCAATAAAACTTTGAACAAGAGACTCTGCTTCAGTAACTAAAGCTTCGTATTCATATTTATTGTGTTCTTTATATGCTTTAACTATATTTAAAAACGAACCTGAGTTAAATCCCTTTTGAGTATAGCCAACCAAAACATCAAAACTTTTAGTTAATGCATTGATTTCAAGATTTTCCCAGTCCTTCTCCACATCCAAAATGGATGTCGGAAGACTTTTGTATCGACGGTATGAAATCATACCCCCAAAAATACTACACGCCAAGTCACCCCCTGAGCTGACTTCATTCATATTGACTTGCGTTAAAACAGATAGTTTAAATAGAGTTAAAGGCGGAATATCCACATTGTGGTATTTTAAAATACCATCTAAAACCGCCACAATGACAACGCCACTTGATCCAAAACCATACTTCTTATGCATACCATCATCCAGTTCACTTTCAATACGCATCTCAAAATTACTAAAAGAAATACCTTTATATTCAAGATACAACTGCGCGACATCTAAAGCTGCTTTGACATGGGGTAGATTATGTTCCCCTTGTACAAGGGTTCCATGTTCACTTTCAATATACAGCGTATCACTTTTTTTAACTCTAACACTGAGATAACGATTCACGGCACACAATACGGCCCTGTGATTTTCTTCCATCACTGAATATTCACCCATGATATATAACTTACCTGGATACTTAACATGAATCATAAAACGTACGTTCCTTTTCCTTGTGTAGCGGTGATGGTCTTAATATCTTTTAAATGACTTAAGACAGTCTCAACGTAGGGTTTGGTGGTAATCAGTTTTATATTGGGTCCAGCATCCATGGTAAAGTAAACGGGAATATCTTTTTGAAGATCTCTAATTAGGTTCATAATACGAATGGTTTCCGGTTCAAAGTACCATCTATTAACTGCCAATAAAGAAGCATGCATACGCAACGCATTCTCTTGTGCAAGTTGTCCCACTTGTTTGATATCGTGTGCTTTAACATGTTGTGTCATCGCCACAATATCTTTTTCTGATTGTTTTACCCAAGCTTCAAAGTATACAGATTCACTTGAAGTTTTATACATTGCTTCAGAACTGGAGAATGGCTTTTTGGATTCATTCAGGATACATGCGATCATCACAATGTCATCCCACGGATCCATTTCAATGGCAGTAGCGTAACTGGATGCGTCACTATTTCCTTTGTGCCAAATGGAAAACCCACCATAAATGGAACGTGATGCACTACCTGAGCCATAACGCGCAAGCTTTGAAAGTTCAACATCATCTAGATTTAAATGTAACGTCGCTGCCTTTGCGAGTGCCGCAAAAGCACTGGCACTGGACGCAAGTCCAGCTGCAGTGGGTACATGATTGAAAGATTCAATCAATGCATAATCATGAATATCATAACGATTTCTAACATAGTCCATGAATTGCGTGACACGCTTCTTCTCAAGAGCACTCACTTCTTTACCATCTAAATAAAAGATATCTTCTTTTAAGTCTTTTTGATACGTTACTTTTGTATCTGTATAAAAAGCATCCAATGTTAATGAAAGACTGGAATTTGAAGGGATGCGATTCACTTCATCATCCTTACCCCAGTATTTAATCAAAGCGATATTCGCATGCGCTCTTACAGTTTTAGTCATGTGAGTATACCTCTTTCATATTGTAAATCCAGGTTTCTTTAATACCTTCTCTTTTCAATCCATTGGCTATTTTTTGTGCATCCACAATTGAATCACAAATAGCGATCATACAACCACCTTTTCCACCACCCGTTATTTTCGCACCATATGCGCCTTTTTTAAGCGCGACACTCACATAATGGTCCATTAAGTCATTACTTACACCCATATTGCGTAAAGCCATATGCGCCTGAGTCATCGCATAACCCAAGGTATGGATTTGATTATTATCAATGGCCTTTTCAGCCTTCAATGTTAATTGACTGATATTTTCTATTTCTTTATGAATTAATTTTGGATTCTCTTTTAATTTCTGTTGAACTTCGTTTACAGCTTCTTTTGTGTTGCCTTCAACACCACTGTCACCCACAACCATGAACCCTTCTAGTGTGGACTTTATATTACGAATCCCTTTTCCTTTTTCAAACACCATCATTTGTTCATTGAGAATGGTGGCTGCATCCAATCCACTTGGATTGGAGTGATGGATGGATTCAGCAATTGAAACCAAATGATTGAGATCCTCAAAAGTAAGTTTCTCCTCAAAAGCATCATAAAGACCACGCACAATCGCCACTGACACAGCTGCACTGGAGCCCAATCCCCTTTGGGGTGGAATCATTGATTCGATTATAATTTTTAGATTCTGATTTTCTTGAATTAAATGTTCTAAAGTTACTTCTATTAACTTTTTAATCCCACTGATATCATCTGGAGATGTTCTAAGTAAACCATCATAACAGATACTTTGAATATAAGTAGGACCTTCATAAGCGCGGACTGTACATTTCACACCCACACTGAAAAAAGGCATCGCAATTGCGGGTGCGCCATAGACCACCGCATGCTCTCCCATTAAGATTACTTTTCCAGATGCTTCACCTATTCCATATGTCATCTTACTGCCTCCAAGGTTATTATAATATCGATATTGAATCACTTCAAGCCTTCACACAAGTTAACTAAAAAAAACGAGCTAAGCTCGTTTTATACTCTTTCTAAATCAACGTATGATACTTCAGCAGGCGTCTCACGACTTGCGAAAACTACCAATACGCGTGCACTTTGAGAATCATCATTCATACTATCAACAGTACCCTCTTGACCTTGGAAAGGACCTGATAAAATCTTAACAGTATCACCCAATCCGAAATCAACTTGAACGGCTTGATCACTCTCACCCACACGACGTAGAATGGATTCAATTTCCTCAGGAGAAACAGGGAACGGTTTTGCCCCTCCACCTGATGAACCAATAAATCCAGTAACGCCCGGTGTATTACGGACAACATACCATGCTTCATCAGTCATAATCATTTCAACAAATAAATATCCTGGAAATAAATTTTTATACTTCTCAGTCTTCTTCATTTTCTCAACTTTTTGACCCGTTGCATCTTTTACATATGTCTTTTTATACTCTATCACTTTTTCTTCAGCAACAATAATTCTAAACAGAGAATCTTGAATACCCATTGTTTCCACACGACGTTCAAGATTATCCTTTACTTTATTTTCATGTCCTGAATATGTATTAACAACATACCACAGTTTCTCGTCCATCTAAAACACCTTCAACAATCTTAAGATATAAGAGATAACCACTTCTAATATTAAAAAGTAAATCGCAAAAAATGCCACAAATCCCAATACAGTTACTGTATATTGTGTCATCTCTTTACGCTTTGGCCATTGAATTTTTCTAATTTCTTCTTTGATACCTACTAAACTAAACCAGTTCATCTGACTTCCTCCTAACGCGATTCGCGATGTATGGTGTGCTTACCACATCGGCTACAATATTTTTTAAGTTCTAATCTTTCGTCTTGTTTGACGTGATTGACGTTTGTGGAGTAATTTCTAGACAAACACTCCGTACAGATTAGCACAACTTTTTTTCTTTTATTTGTCATGTTAAAAACCCCGCTTTTATGCTTCTTAACTTTATCACTCAAGGTGGCTTTTGTCAAACGATTGGTCTATGAAAAACGGCTTGAATTCACCATCCGTTTTATTTTCTGAATTGTGTTATCCACATGCTTAGCAGACGTGTTTTCCAGGACCGCAATTTCTTGGTAACTAAAGCCATCCAACCACAGCTCATAGATCTGTTGTTCCTGTAACTTAGTACACGACAAAATACGATTTAACTCAACTCTTGCTTCTTCTAAATATGCCTGATATGCCGGATTTGACTTTGGACATTCAACGGCAATCAATCCTTCAAGCGTCAAAGATTGATCTTCTGATATGGTCAAATCCAAAGAAAATGACGTATCAATCAAAGAATATCCACCCGTACGACACATCCGTAAATGCGTCTTTACACGCGTCTCAGCACATATTTTAACAAAGTGAGCCAAACCACAACCTTTGGATTCACGATAAGTATAAATTGCTTCCAAAAACCCCATTGAAGCCGTTTGATATAAATCATTGACTTGAATGCCTTCTGGTTTCTGTGTGTAAAAATTCTGAAAAGATAGTTTCCACATCAACGCTTCATAACGTGACCGCATTCTACCATAAGCATACTCAGAGTTTTGTCTAATCATATATAAATACTCGAAATCATTCACGATATCCCCCCTTTACTATTTTATAATATTTATCGTTTACTGATAATATCAAAAAGTAAGATACCTGTCGCGACTGAAACGTTTAAAGAATTGACTGCCCCTTGCATCGGAATCGTCACAAGAATGTCTGCAGCTTCTTTGACCAGTCTGGAAATACCCTTCCCTTCAGATCCTACCACAAGCACAATTGGCATGTCTGCTTTAAGATCTTTATAAGAAATAGCTTCCACACCATTCTCAGCCGCAACCACCCAATAACCCTGTTTTTTAAGTGACTCTAACGTTTGAACCAAATTGGTAACCTGCGCTACTTTAACTGTATGAATTGCACCAGTAGAAACTTTCGCTACTGTAGCATTGAGTGAAACACTACGATGTTTACCAATGATAACACCGTCAACACCACTTGCATCCGCCGTTCTTAGAATTGCGCCCAAGTTATGCGGATCTTCAACTTGATCACACATCACCAATAAATTGTTTTTTGCACCCGCCACAATTTCATTCACATCAAAATAACGAAAGCCTTCAATCTCCAACACCACCCCTTGATGGGCACCTTCAACCTTTTTATCCAAAATTTGTTTTGTGACATATTGGATACGATTTCTTTCAACCAAAGATTCTATATCGCCATATTTACCACCTTTTTGAAGATAAATATTCAAAGGTTTATTACCCTTTTTTAGGTATGCAAGAGACGCATTTTTCCCGTAAATAAATTCTGCCATTATAATTCCACCCGTGCTTTATAAATTTCCCAAAGCGCGTCAAGCCTTTCTTCTTGTTTGTCTAAATATAAATAACCCCACAACGCTTCAAATCCTGTGGACAACCGATACGTAATCATATCTGCGTTTTTCGCCATTGTTTGGCTTTTCGCATTGCGCCCTCTTCTAAACATCGTCATTTCCATTTCATCCAACAAATTCTCATCCACCAAATACTGCACAAAGGTAGCTTGCGCTTTTGCGGACACAAATAAGATTGATTTCTCCTGAAGTTTTTTAGTTTGGGTGATGCCCAAATTAATCAAGTACTCACGAACCTGTAATGAAAGCACCACATCACCCATAAAAGCCAAAACATTTCCCGAATGAATCATAGTAAACCCTTTTCTATCAAACGCGAACGCAAAGTATCTGCTGTTTCAAAATCTTTATTCGCTTTTGCGCTGTTCCATTTCTCATAAAGCGCTTTGTCTTCTGCTTCTAAGTAAGTACGCTGTACTTCAATTCCTAAAATATTTAACATTTTTTCTAAAGTTACAACATGATCACTAAGTGTTGTTACATCAATATCTTTAACACGAAGGGATTGATTCAACTCTTTAAGATGGTCAAATAACACAACCAAGGCATTTGCCACATTTAAATCATCTTTTAAGGGTTCTAAAAAGCGCGTATAGGTCGCTTCATTCACACTACCCTCAATTTTCACATCCATCAACGACAGTTTTAAGGTTGCTTGTTTCATCGCATCTTCAATGCGCTTCACTTCCTTAATAGACTGATTGATGGTGTCTTCAGATATGTTCAACACCAAACGATAATGCGTTGACAACAAGAGCCACCTCGTCACATTCGCCCCAAAGCGATCAATATAGTCTTGAGCCCATAATACATTGCCCAAAGATTTACTCATTTTCTCACCATCGATTTGTAACAT
>DEQB01000006.1:0-11102 GCA_002359085.1 Erysipelothrix sp. UBA3377 | reverse complement strand
TCATGGTGGGGAAACTTCAAATCCTGACCCCCGGCATGAATGTCAATTATATCTCCAAAAGCATCATTGATCATCACAACACATTCCGTATGCCAACCCGGTCTTCCCTTACCCCAAGGTGAATCCCACTTGATACCCATGTCATCCGTTTGCTTCCACAATACAAAATCTAAGGGATTCTTTTTACTTTCGTTTTCCTCAATGCGTGCACCTACTTTTAAAGCATCCAGTTTCTGATGAGATATTTGGCCATAAGTAGGCACTTTATCCACTTTAAAATAAACATCTCCGCCCGCTTCATAGGCATAATCCTTCGATTCCAACTCCGATATGTAATTTACAATATCATCAATCACATGTGTAACCTGTGGTTTAACATCCACATGTCCTGCATAAAGACTGTCTCTTACTTTTTCATAGGCTTGGATATAACGTTCAGATATCTCCGATTCCAAAACACCTTCATTTTGTGCTTTCTCAATAATACGATCATCAATATCTGTATAGTTTGATACAAATTTTACATCATACCCTTCTGCACTTAAAACTCGTCTTAATAGATCAAAGACAACGATGGGACGTGCATTCCCAATATGAGAATGGTTATAAACTGTAGGACCACATAAGTATAAGCTCACCTTATTAGGTTCAATTGATTTAAATGTTTCAATTTTATTTGATTTCGAATTAAACAGCTTCATATGTACCTCCTATAGTAACTGCAAAATAATATATATGATTAAGTATAACACCAACAAAAATGCGATTTGGTAACTGATAACCATTCCCACAATCGATACTTTAGAATCATAATTTGAAACGGGTCCTTTTTCAAGTAGTTTCACACTTGAAACATCCATCAGCGTCTCAATTTGATGTTCTTTCACAAAAATATCCTTATTGGGTTTAAAAACTATATAATTTCCTTTAGATTTTCGCTTACCACCTAAGCTCGCAATAACACCGTATAAAAAATGTTTAATAAAAGATACGTCTTTCCAATTCAGAAATAGAGAACGGGGAATCCATAAATAAGACGTTCCACCTTTTAGTAAAAATTCTTTTTGATTGGGTTTTACCCACGTATGTTTTGAGATCGTTGCGTTTTCAAATAAGAGATTTCCTTTCAGATTAGAGACTTCTAAAACGGCGTAAATCATGAAAGCCGTACCCAAAACGATAAAAACACCCACGAATAATTCCAAACTAGAATAAATTTGTTGGGAGGCCAATAGTTTGAGGCCAAGTGCGATTAGAAAAAAGAAATACGCAATCTTTGTGGATGGTTTCATAAATTACCTCATAGACTAAAAAAAGATGTGGCGATTCACCACATCTTTAAGTTTAAATCAATTAGATTTGACTTGCAACATATTTTGCAGTACGGATTAATTGATGTGTATAGGATGCTTCGTTATCATACCATGCTGCAACCTTAACCAAGTTTACACCACCAACGGTTGAAACTTTAGTTTGTGTTGCATCAAATAATGAACCAAACTCTATACCAACAATATCTGAAGAAACGATTGGATCTTCAGTATATCCGTATGACTCATCAGCTGCTGCTTTCATAGCTGCATTGATTGCATCAACAGAAACGTCTTTTTCAACAACTGCTACCAATTCAGTGATTGATCCTGTTGCGACTGGAACACGTTGTGCACCACCGTCTAGAATTCCTTGTAATTCAGGAATAACAAGTCCGATTGCTTTTGCTGCTCCTGTTGAGTTAGGAATGATGTTTTCTGCTGCTGCACGCGCACGACGCAAGTCTTTCTTGTGTGGTGAGTCCAATGTATTTTGGTCATTGGTGTATGCGTGGATTGTTGTCATTTGACCACTTAAGATTGTAAAGTTATCATGTAATGCTTTAGCCATAGGTGCCAAGCAGTTTGTTGTACATGATGCACCAGAAATAACTTTTTCTGATCCGTCTAATACATCGTGGTTTGTGTTATATACAACTGTTTTGATATTTCCTGTTGCTGGTGCAGAAACGATAACTTTTTTAGCACCTGCTTCAATATGAAGTCCAGCTTTTTCTTCAGTTGTGAAGAATCCTGTACTTTCGATAACAACGTCAACACCTAGGTCTGCCCAAGGTAATTTTGCAGGATCTGCTTCACTGAAAACTTTGATTTCTTCTCCGTCAACGATGAATGCTCCCTCTTTAACTTCTACCTCTTTACCCAAACGACCTTGTGTAGTGTCATATTTAAATAAATGAGCCAATGTGTTTGCATCTGTTAAGTCATTAACTGCTACAAGTTCCATACCATCAATGTCAAGTAGGTAACGAGCTGCTAAACGACCAATACGTCCAAATCCATTAATTGCAACTTTTACTGCCATAGTAATAAATCCTCCTTTTGTTACTCTTTAATTATAGTAAGTATAATCACTTTTGTCAATTGTGAAACAAATATCAACCCTATTGCAAATCCCTATTAAATAAAGGCTTTCCAAATGCTTTAAAAGCAGAATACGCCGATAAGATCCGAACATCAAACAAACGTTCAAACAATACTTTATCATTGATACGCGCCAACAAGAAAGGTTGCACGGTTTTGGTTGCTTCAGGCAACACTTTCACAATGTTCTCCTGTTCACTCGCATGGAAAATCAAGCGACTCTTACCCTTAGATACAAATGACAACAACCGCAACAGCGTACCACTTTTATCATAAGCACATTCAATAACCTCAACGTAATTGCCGTGGGACACATAGATACAATACCCAACCAATTGCCCATCCTTATTCAATCCAACAATACCACCATTTTGATTGGATACGGATTTCTTAATCAAATCAAAATCTTCCACATTTCTTAAGAAATACCCATCGAAATATTGCGTAAACTTCTCATACACAGAAACCAAACCCTCACTTTTAGGTTGGGGTACAATGCCTTCAACACTAAATCTCGGTAACTTGTTGCTGGAGATATTATACTGAGCCGTTTGAATCACAGATTCAAATCCATATTTTTCAAACATCTTCGGTTCATATGCACGCAGTAGTGTGATCAAATCCGTTTCAGAAAAGTAATCCAAAATACCATGCATCAAAGCCTTCATATGACCTTGACCTTGGAACTGTGGGTGACTGGTTACACGGTTGATGTACGTAACCTTCAAATGCTTACCATTCAACTTCAAAATCTTAGGCCTTACACTCGCAACACCCAAAACCTCGTTTCCATCATTTCTTAACACAAACGTTTCTTCATCTTTATAGTACACCTTAAAATAGGTATCCAATTTATGCGCTTGAGTATCTGGAAAAGCTGCACGATAAATACGAAGGATACTATCTTTTTCATGGGGTTTGGCTTTATCAATTCTCATCATGATCTTTTACCTTAAACTCCACATCCACAACCTCATCAGGATACGACGGGTTATGGGTAGGACCTTTTCTTAATTTGTTTCTTACATGCATGATTAAAACCACAATGATAATGAATGGCAATAAAAACCAAATAACCTTAAGGGTTAGCCAGAGAAAACCCATGGCTAATATAAACAATAAAATCAAAATTAAACTATCCATTTGTTTCACCCACTTCTATTTTATCTGCCAATTCTATAATACTCTTAAACCGGTGTTGCAGTCCAGATTTACTAATCTTGGTACCCGTCTTTTGATAATACACCTCAATCAATTCATTCAAACTCGCTTCAGGATAATCCATCCTCAAATCACCCACTTCAATCAAACGCTGATCCAAGTGATGGTAATGATTGTGCTCCATCAACTTCAAAATCGCATCCATCTGCGCATTGCCTGCTTTGATGGTTTTCATTTCATTCGCAACCTCCGTATTGTTCAAACGCGTCAAGGAGTTTCTAAAGTCCCTTTGAATACGAATGTCCTCAAAGTCCATCGTCATATTGTATGCTCCAACGATCTTCAAGAAATCCGCAATTTGGTCCGCCGCTTTGAGATAGACGATATACTTCTTCCTACGCGTTGTGTACTTCGCATTCAATCCAAAACGATCCAACAAATTCAAAATAAACTTTGCCATTTCTTCAGTATTGGCACCCACCTCCAAATGATAATCAGGTTTGGTTGGACTGTTTACACTTCCTGTTGCTAAAAAACAACCCGCAAGATAACTTTGTGCATACGACTCTTGAACCACAATCACACGATACGGCGATTTTCGAAACCCTTTGGAATCATAGATACCCAAGTCCTCCAAAATGGCCAAGGCCTTCTCTTTAACCGTTAAACGATAGATATTGTTTTTTTGTAGATTCTGGCGCTTCAATACGGTCAGTTCCATATCCACATCATAACGTTCCTTCAAAAGAGAGAAAATACGTCGAGCAATGGTTGGATTTGAAATTTCTACCTGAAGTTGCATGTTGCGATTCGATATGGTCAAAGACGCATTCAAATGCATAAATCCCGATAACTGCGCACGCACTTGAGCAGGCGTTAAATCACGTTGTGTAATTTCATGTTTTACTTCACTACTAAAAGACATTAAATCACCTCTAATAACTTTTTAAAATTCTCATTTATTTTCTTGGCATCATGGCGTATTAAACCAGATTCTATACCCACCAAGTCATCATAGATAATGGTATAGGGATGATCTTGATTGGAGAATCGCACCAATTCACTGCCTTCTTCACTATAGTTTTCAATAACATCATCGGAGAATATATTATTATCCACAATGACATAATCAATATCTGTACCCGCATGCTTCAATAAGGCTTCCATATGTTTTTCCCCATCATAGTGATCCGTCTCACCAGGTTGGGTCATCACATTACAATAATAAACCTTTTTAGCCTTCGTTTGAGACAAAGCTTCCTTAATAGCCGGTATGATGACATTGGGGATAATGGATGTATACAGTGAACCCACCCCAAATATGATAACGTCTGTATCCAAAATCGCCGCTACGGCTTCTCTTGTGGCCTTAACAGGGTGTTCATAAAATATTTCTTGAATGTGATTACTGAATACAGGAATATTGGATTCCCCGCGTACAACGGTACCATCTTCCATCTTCGCCAACAGCGTTAACTCTTGAAGAGAGGACGGAATAATTTCACCTTGCACATTCAAAATCTTTGAAACAGAGCCGATAGCCTCCATAAAGTTCCCCGTCTTTTGAGTCATGGCCGTTAAAATTAAATTACCCAAACTGTGTCCACCCAAGCTTTTACTATCCAACTCATCGAATCGATACTCCATGATGTGTGACAACAAAGGCTCTGAAGCAGAAAGGGCCACCATTACGTTTCGAACATCACCCATGGCGGGCAAACTGAATTCTGAACGCAATCTACCCGTACTGCCACCATCATCTGAAACACTCACAATCGCTTTTAAATCAATATCTTCAATCGTTTTTAAACCGCGAAGAATAACGGATTGCCCTTTTCCACCGCCTATTACGGTAACTCTAGTCATGGTGTGACTCCTGAACATCTCTATGATTTAGAAACGTTTCATGGTTCTTTCGATATTTACGGTGTAAGTAATTCGCAATGGATACGGAACGGTGTTGCCCACCGGTACAACCTATCGCTACTGTTAAATGATGTTTTGTATCATGTTTATATTTTTCAACCACGTGGTCCAAATAGGGAATTAAAGTATCAAGGTAAGCTATTGTTTCCGCATCGTTCATGACATATTCAAAGACTGCTTTATCGTTTCCGCTCTTTTGTCTCAAAGAAGCATCCCAATATGGGTTTTTAAGAACCCTAACATCAAACACCAAGTCCGCATCGCGGGGTACCCCATTTCTAAATCCAAAGGACAAGAAACTGATACTCAACGATTGTCTACTGCTGATTGAAAAGACCTCTTGAACCCTTCTTGATAAATCATGAACCGATGAATTTGAAGTATCGATGATGATGGTCGCATAATCCTTAATCTGTGAAAACTGTGCAATTTCTAAGTTAATCGCATCCTCCAAAGAGTTGGCCAATTTAGAGACCAATAACGGGTGATGTCTTCTGTTGTATTTATAACGCAACAACAAAGACTCAAAAGACGCATCCAAATAAAGAATGGTCAAATCACATTGCGCGTTCTCAAATGCACGCTTGAATTCACCCAAGTCTTGCGCAGAAACACTCAGTGCTAAGTTTTGATACGTATTAGAAACACCATCCTCTAAAATCAACGTTGTTAATGCATCTAAAAGTTTAACAGGATAACGATCAATACAGGTATAACCCATATCTTCCAATACTGCCATGGCTGTTGTTTTACCCGCTCCTGAAACCCCAGTAACAAGTACGACTCTTTTAATATTCATAGTTTCCACCTCATATTACTATTATAACAAAAAAAGCCTAAGATTCCTTAGACTTTATTGATTGAATATAATAGAACGCTTCTTGTGCCGCAATTGCGCCATCACTGGTCGCTGTTACGATCTGTCTGAGATCTTTTGCGACAACATCGCCTGCCGCATAAAGACCCGCAACACCGGTTTCCATTTTATCATTCGTTTTAATATAGTTATCATCATTCAAAATTCCCAAGCCGTGTAAAAACTCTGTCGCAGGATCTTGTCCAATATAAGGGAACAAGCCATCTGCTTTAATTTCCACAATTTCTTCTGTATCTTTATTGAAGAACGCAACCCCTTTGAGGCGATTGTTTTCATCCACAAGATAATGATCTGGAACATGGTTTTTGATGACTTCAATTTTAGGATGTTTCAAGACTTGTTCCTGATTCAATAAATCACCTCTAAACACATCACGACGAATGACCAAGGTCACTTTGGTCGCAAATTGCGTAAGATATAAAGCTTCTTCCAAAGCAGAGTTTCCCCCACCAATGACCAATATTTCGCCACCCTTATAGAATGCACCATCACAAACGGCACAGTAAGAAACACCTTTCCCCAATAATAAATCATCTTCAGGGAAACCCAAGGTTCTTTCCACACTACCGGTAGCGACAATCACTGCCAAAGTGGTATATTCTTTACCATCGGCTGTTTTAACAACACGGATATTATCATGAAAATCAATGCCCGTAATATTACCATAAAGATATTCTGCACCCAAGTTTGTGGTGTGGCTGAACATTTTCATGGATAAATCAACACCCGTAATTTCCTCATAACCAGGATAATTACAAATCACATCCGTCTTTACCATTTTACCACCGGGTGCTTCGCGCTCCAACATCGCAACTTTCAAGCCAGCACGGCTCCCATATATTGCGGCTGTCAATCCTGCGGGTCCACCCCCAATGATGATTAAATCATATTGTACGTCCATTCGTGGTCCTCCTGTAATATTTCTAATAGTTTACGCCAATCTTCAATGACCACATTGGGATTGGCCTTAATTAATTCTTGTTCTCTGTTTTTATCAAATACATAACCTACCGTATAAGCACCCGCAGCACGCCCGGCTTCAATATCAGTATCGGTATCACCCAAATAAATAAACTGTGAACGATCATAATACATGTCTTTCATAATTGTAATGATGCCTTCTGGATCTGGTTTCACTTTATCATATTTGTCCATACCATAAACCGCATCAAAGTAGCCTTGCATATCCGTGAGTTCAAGTGCAAACTCAACCGCCGATGTTAGCTTTGATGAAACAATCGCCATTGGATACCCTTGTGCTTTAAGTGTATCCAATACTTCAATGACATGATCCATGGGTTTGATAAAATCTTTATGAATCTCTCTGTTCAGTGTGCGATATTCATGCACCAAATCTTCAACTTGAGATGGCTCAAAGTATTTCCCAAAACTGTCATGCAGTGTGGGTCCTAAAAATGAATAATATTCTGCATCACTCAGTTCATACTCAGGTTTGTGTTTCGCGAATACTTGGCGGTAGGTCTCTAAAATCAGTGCCTGGGTATCCATGATCGTTCCATCGAAATCAAACAGTAAGACCGGTTTGTTTCTGGGGTAAAACTTTCTCAATTTTCCATAGAAACCATACAACCCCACCAACACGAATACAATGGAAACGACCTGCGCAATGCGAAGTTGAGCGAATCCTAAATTTAACAGTAAAGCATCCGAACGCATGCTTTCAATGATGAATCTCACCACACCATACCATATAAAGTAAGCGAAGGTTTGATCCCCACGTTTTAGGTTTTTCGAACGTTTTAACAACTGAGTAATTAAAATCCAACCCAGTACATTTAACACACTTTCATAAAGAAAGGTGGGTGCACGATAAGCGCCATCTATAAACATAATCTCTTTTATAAAGTTGGGTAAAAATCTAAAATGACTTTCTCCCACAATACCACCAAAGGCTTCTTGGTTTAAGAAGTTACCCCAGCGTCCCATGGCTTGTGCAATGAGAATGTTTGGGACAATCGCATCCGTCCAGTGTATAAAGTTATAGCCACGCTTTTTAAGATACCAATAAGCAAATGCGATTCCTAAAAATAAACCACCGTGAATCGCAAGTCCCCCATCACGGAATCTGATAATACTCATGGGGTCCTTTAAGGTTGAGGCTAAGTCAAAGAAGAGCACATACCAAAGTCTGGCTCCTATTACCCCAAACACCAATACCCCAATAAAGAGGTCATCCAAGTCTTCGGCATTGAATCCCATCTTTTTAAGATTTTTCAAACTCAAATAATAGGCGATAAATGCCCCTGTCATAATTAAAATCGCATACCAGGCAATATTTACCCCGAATATACTGACAAATGTCGATAAATCTGGAAAAAATTCTATCATTTTTTATTGTCCTCATTCTTTTCTTTAATATGATTCATAACACGCGCATCAAACTCATGCGCTGCATTATAGCCTCTTTGTTTTAACATAAAGTCTCTGACGCCCGATTCAACCAATACGGCTAAGTTTCGTCCCTCTTTTACAGGGAAAACCAATCGAGGGATACGAATACCCAAGGTTTCATAATAGAGTTGTTCCTCAATACCCGCTCTGAGATAGGTCGCATTGTCATCCCATTTTTCAAATTCAATCACAAAGTCAATGTCTTCTGTTTCCAAAAAGGCACGGACCCCAAACATATGCGAAACATCGATAATCCCAATACCTCGAATTTCAAGCATACCCTTGATCAAATCAGGGGCAGTTCCCACTAGTTTTTCTTTAACGCGTGACACATCGACGCGATCATCCGCAATCAAGGAGTGACCTTTTAAGATAAGTTCCAATGCAACTTCACTTTTACCCATGCCACTTTCACCAATAATTAAGACCCCATTCCCAAACACGTTCATCAAAACACCGTGTACGGATGTGGTAATGGCCAAAGCCTCATCAAGGTATGTGATAATATCAACCGTTAATTCAGAAGTATTAATTCTACTTTTGAATACGGGGAAGTTAATTTTCTTTGCTTTTTCAATTAATAAAGGGTGGGGTTCCACTTCTTTTGAAAGAATAATGGTGGGTGTTTCTTCATCCATTAAAAATTCAAAACTGCGTTCCAATTGCGCATCCGTAAGGGTTTCAATATACGCCGTTTCTTTATTACCAATTAAAACAATTCTTTTGGCTTCCGCATGATCCCAAAATCCAGCCAACTCAAGACCGGGGCGGGAAATATTTGGGGTTAAGACTTCTCGATTGAGGGAAGCATCATTCCCGGTTAACTGTTTGAGTTTGAAATGTTCCTTCAACTCTCTAACATCGCATCTGTTTCTTTCCATCATTTCCTCCTACAAGACGTGCTTTAAATAATATCCTGTATAACTTTCTTTAACTTGTGCCACTTCTTCTGGGGTTCCGGTGCATAAGAGATTACCACCGCGTTCTCCCCCTTCAGGTCCTAAATCAATGATTGTATCACTGGATTTAATAACATCCAGGTTGTGTTCAATCACTACAACTGTGTCTCCATTATCCACAATTTGGTTTAAAACTGCAATTAATTTCCGAACATCTTCACTGTGTAATCCTGTGGTGGGTTCATCCAACACAAACATTGTTTTTCCGGTAGAAGGTCTTTGAAGCTCACTGGCCAACTTAACCCGTTGTGCTTCTCCTCCTGATAAGGTTGTGGCACTTTGACCCAATTTAATATAACCCAGTCCCACTTCGTTTAAAGTATTCAATCCCTTTTCAATCTTAGGAATTGCTTTAAAGAATTCATGGGCTTCTTCAATACTCATATCCAAGACATCAAAGATATTTTTTTCTTTATATTTTACTTGTAGGGTTTCCTCATTATAACGTTTCCCCTCACATTCCGTACATTTCACATACACATCCGGTAAGAAGTGCATTGAGATACGCTTCACGCCATCTCCTTTACATACTTCACAACGACCCCCTTTAACGTTGAATGAGAATCTACCTTTTTCATAGCCTCTCATCTTCGCCTCGGGTGATTGTGCATAGAGTTCACGAATATCATCAAATACGCCCGTATAGGTTGCGGGATTACTACGTGGTGTACGACCAATGGGGTTTTGATCGATGGTAATCAGTTTATCAATATTATTTAAACCCTTGATTGTTTTATGTTTTCCGGGTTTAATGCGTTGACGGCCCAAGGATTGGTATACCGTTTTACTCAACACTTCATTTACCAAACTGGATTTACCACTACCACTCACACCCGTTACGGATATGAATTGACCCAACGGGAACTTAACGTTGATGTTCTTGAGGTTGTTTTCGCTTGCGCCCACAACTTCCAAGACCTTACCGTTTCCTTTACGTCTTTCTTTCGGTACTTCAATGACACGTTTACCACTTAAGTATTGTCCTGTAATGGATGCTTCACATGCCAAGACAGTTTCAAGGGGTCCACTCACAATGACTTCACCACCATTTTCACCGGCTCCAGGACCAATATCCACAATCCAATCACTGGCTCTCATGGTTTCTTCATCATGTTCTACCACAATTAAAGTATTCCCCAAATCACGCATATCCTTTAAAGTATCAATTAACTTCGCGTTATCCCTTTGGTGTAATCCAATAGAGGGTTCATCTAAGACATATAATACGCCGGTTAACTTCGATCCAATTTGTGTCGCCAGACGAATACGTTGGGCTTCACCCCCCGACAGACTGCCCGCAAAGCGATCCAATGTCAGATAGTCCAACCCAACATCGATTAAGAATTGTAGTCT
>DEQB01000078.1:2185-3054 GCA_002359085.1 Erysipelothrix sp. UBA3377 | reverse complement strand
CCCGTCGCATATTGGTAAACGTAATAGTTGTAGTAGAAGTGAGGGATACGTGACCACTCATATTTAATTTCATCAGTACTGATTTCTTCACCGTAGTAGTATTTATTTAAATCATAATACATGGTGTTTAAAGTATCTGCCGTTAAGGGTGTTCCTTCTTGGTCACGGGTATGAATCAAATGTTCAAACTCCGCAAATTGTGTTTGTCTGAAGACCGTTCCTTTAACGGAGTCAAGATAGTGATTCAATAAGTAGGCACGAATGCTTTCATCTTCATATTGATCCAACAAGTAATTCAACAATAAGTTTTCATTGGTTGTGGAAGCCACTTCTGCCAAGAAGATGGAATAATCCCCATAAATGTAGGGTTGGTACTTACGGGTGAAGTATGAGTGCACAGAGTGCCCCAATTCATGCGCAAGGGTAAATAAGTTGTCCACATTGTCTTGCCAGTTCATTAAGATATAAGGGTGGGTGCCATAGACACCTGATGAGTAAGCTCCCGATCTTTTTCCTTTGTTTTCTCTCACATCAATCCAACGTTCAGAGAATGCACGTTTCAATACGGAATGGTATTCATCTCCCAATACTGCCAACGCTTCAAGAATCACTTCCTGTGCTTCTTCATACGTAAACTTAAGATCCACATCTTCTACGATGGGAACATACACGTCATACATTTCAATTTTATCTACACCCAAGACATCTTTTCTTAGATCCACATAATCATGTAAGAGATTGATGTTGTCGTGGATGCCTTTTAATAACGCATCAAACACGGGTTCATCAATGTGATTTCCAAACAAGGCCGCATGACGGGATGATTCAAATCCACGCAGTTGTGCTGAAACATTGTGAACTTTAACTTG
>DEQB01000078.1:0-2118 GCA_002359085.1 Erysipelothrix sp. UBA3377 | reverse complement strand
TTTTTACTTTCCATTAAGATCCCATAACGACCATGGGATAAAGCAACCTTTTCACCTGCTTCATTGGTGACTTCTGGGAATTTAACATCTGCGTTATTAATCATCCCAAATACTTGAGATGGGGTGTTAAACACTTCACCCAAAGACGCCAAAATACGTTCTTCTTTTTCACTTAAAATATGGGTTCTGTTTTTAAATAGAATTTCAAATTGGTGTTTGTATAAACCCAATGCTTCATTTGAATCAAGATACCCCATTACAGTTTTCTCATTGGCTTCCAAAATCTCTGTATCAAAGAAACTCATGGCTGCACTAAACTTAGAAACCAGACCCATAATCTTACCATTCATACCTTGGTAAAAAGCGTTGGTTGTATCCGTATCAAAACGCAAATGCGCATAAACATAAAGATGCTCCAAACGATAGGTGAGATCATCTCTAAACTTCAATGCCGACAATAAATTTTCCGCACTGTTTGTGATATTACCCTTTAAGCTTTCTACTTTATCAAGGTCATTACCCACCCCAATAAACGCTTCTTCCCACGTATCATCACTTGAAAATATGGGTTCTAAATCCCATGTATCTTCTAATTTAACATCTTTACGATTTGGTAGTTCATGTGTACTCATATCTTACCTCCTATATACTTAATATATTCTAACACATTAAAATAATCTCGTATCGAATTTACATATTTTTTAACATTATTTAGAAATTTTTAAAACACCTCTGTGAATATCCATATCGTAATGAATCAACTTCACATTCTCAAGATCTTCGTAAATAGAGAGTCCTTGATTTAAGGAAGCTTCTTTTAACGCCTTTGATTCCCCTCTATAAACGATATATCTATCCCCAAAATTAAGGATCCTTGAAAAATCAATAGATTCAACCACAAAGGTATCTGAATCATAAGATGATTGATAGCCTTCAATTGAAATAGAATAAGCGATCGCATCATCTGTATGATTCACCGCGACAATCGTAATGACTTCACTTTTATCAACATACGATATTTTAAAGGTTTGAATTATAAAGAAATAGAAACTTAAAATCGTAATCACACCTACTGTAATCAACAATACCTTGCGGTTGAATATTTTGGGTATTTCATCTGTTTTATAAGCAATAGAAAAGCCACACACATTTAAAATGATATAGAAAGTATAGATAAGCCCAAGAATAACCAACACTTCAAATATCGTTAAATCAATCCTCATAAAATCTGAAACGGAGATGAGTATTGCGATTATCAAAATTGAAATAGCCGTTACAATATTACTCACAATGCGTCGTATTTTACGATCCAGTTCAACGGCCCTTTCATCATCATCCAACGCATCAATTTCACTGCTTATGAATTGTCTCCAACTTAATTTGGAAACTTTTTTAAAATATAATAAACCCAGAAGCATCACAAATGTGAGCACGAATCCCAGAAAAATCATTTGGGACATAAAGCGTGGTGAAGTTTTCCCACCCAATAAAATTTCATTTTTAAAATTAAGTCGCATTTGAGCTCCGAATATCGTAAGCCATACAATCGTTAATAGGTACACAATTCTTTGTCTATAAAACTTCATAAGAATCCTCCATTCTAAATATTTCTTCAATACTCACATTCAGTGCTTGTGCGATTTTAAAGGCCAATTCCAAACTGGGATTATAAGACCCCTTCTCAAGAGAAATAATCGTTTGACGCGATACATTCACCAAGGCTGCCAAGTCGATCTGTGTCATCGCTCTTAATTCTCTGAATTCTCTGATTTTATTGATAATCATCTTTGACCTCCTATGTAAAGTAAACTTAACATGGCTTTTTAAATATGTCAAGTAAACTTAACATTGAATAAATAATAAAATCTTGCTTAAAAAGTCTCAATACACTATGATTTAGCTAACTCTACGAATCGTAGACAAAATTGAATTGTACTTTATTTGATCTTTGAATATAGTTTTAACAGGAGGTGTTATGATGACACAAAAAATAGGAGATCGCATTCGTGTTTTAAGAACAGAATCAAATCTTACCCAACAACAATTGGCTGATTTACTGAAGGTCAGTAATAAGGCAGTGAGTAAATGGGAAAATAATGAAGGACTACCCGATATTGA
>DEQB01000020.1 GCA_002359085.1 Erysipelothrix sp. UBA3377 | reverse complement strand
GACCAATTAATGGGTTCACTTCACTAATCGCGGGATGCTTCTTTTATAAATGTCATTAAGTTTTGATAGACACGATCTTGGTCGCGGTCATTTAAGATTTCATGGCGTGAGTTTTCATATAAGGTTGAAGTAATATTCTCATAGCCATTTCTTTTAAGGTGGTCCATCGCTTTATTGAATCCATCGTGCTTGAAATCAACACAAGGGTCATAAATACCAGCCACAAAATAAATGGGTAAATAACTTGCGTGATGGCTCCATTTTGAGTCATAAGTATTATCGATTAAATGAAACAAATCCAAATAACCACCGTAGGTAAAGGGAAATCCACACAGGGGATCTTCCATATAGTTTTTAACGTTGTCAGTATCAAAAGAAAGCCAGTCCATATCGGTTAACTTATCTTTAATGTCCGCATTATACATTTTGTTCATGATACCTGCGATAAAAGGGCTTTGTTTTTTAGGCGTTAATTTAGCCGGTAAAGTTAAGCCCACTTGGAGTGCTTTTAAGCCAATTGGTTTGTAGGGTGATCCCATCACAATCAAACCATCCAGTTGTGCATCTTTATATTTCTTTAAATAACTGCGTACCAGTAAAGATCCCATACTGTGTCCCATTAAAATAAAAGGGGTATTGTGTTTGGATTTAATGGTTTGTATGATACCTTCAATATCATCGATTTGAAGTGGATAGCCCTTTGAATAGCCAAGGGTATTGTCTTCAAGACTTTCGTTGTGGCCCCGTAAATCCATCGTATAAACATTTATATTGTTTTGAGATAGATACTTCGCAAAGGCGTCGTAACGCACTCTGTGTTCAGCCATGCCATGAACAATCAAAAGGGTGGCTTTGGCATTGTGTGCTTCAAAAATTGAAAGATGGGTGATGTGTCCATCATAGGGAGAAGTGAACGTTGTGGTTTTCATCATGATCGTATTCCTTTCTGTTGTTAGTTACATTATATGTTATTTGAACTCAGTTTTAAACATCACAAAGTCAAGTAATGGCTTCTTTCAAAGTTAAGTCAGCAGATACACTTCAAATGTTACAGCATCGTCTAATATGGTTATTTTAATACAAATATACCTTAAAGATATGGGAAAACTAGATATCCAAACCCATAGATGTGTATTAATGTTACTTGAATTCTTTGTTATAAAGTCTCCTAAAATCACAATTAAGAGCTTAACTGACATGAAATACTGTTGATTTATGTACATAATTGTTCTTGAGTGTCAAAGTGTCTGTAAACGCTTGCATAAATTTCCCTTTGTTGATAGGGTGTAGTTAAAGAATGGATAGAAAGGATGGTAAAATGAGAAAGAAATTGGTCGCTCTATTGTTGTTGACGATAAGTGTTCTAAGTATCAATAGTAATATACTCGCAGATACTTTCAATGAATCTTCAAGTCAACATCAGTATTCAGGTGGATTTATCCAAAGCAAAGCAAGCCATTGGACGCAATATAGGCTGAATAGCCCAACACTCACAATTGGTGCTGGGATAAAAGTGAAGTCACATCCAACTGAAATAGATACAGGACAAAGACTTACAAGAATTGAGTCAAAGTATATGGTAAGTGTGTTAGATACACATAAACATTCATGGTATCACTTTGACTATTAAAATTATACTGGCTATTAAATAGCCGGTTCTTTCTCAAGTTATGGTATGAAGAAAATTATTCAAACATTGGTTATCATATTTTTAGTTTCTTTAATGTCACAAATCATTAATATTTATAGAATCAATGAACAAGGAAATATAGGACAAACTTTTGGGATGTTTTATACAAACCATACGAGTTTTGAATATGGTGGTGATCTTAGAGATTTAGATTTTGAACAGTACATGGGTTTAATTTATGAAGTATCTGATGTATATGGTGCTACCATCATCGTACAGGATTTTAAGGATGAAATTGATGAATTTAATTTTTATGTCTATACGTCAAAACCTTTGGATACCTTGTTTAATATTACCGTTCCCAATCTTATTTTTGATTTTGACAATGATCGCATCCTTTCGTCAACATCAGGTACCACTAAAGAAAATCAAATAAAGTTCTTAAGTAAAGATATCACGGTAAACATTTTGCCTCTGAATTTAATGACTGAACCACTGATTATTAATACGGTTGATATTTACCATGAAGATTCAAAGACCATTGAAGAAATTAAAAGTTATATTACACTACAAATTACTGAGGAAAATGCTGTCTTTATTGAATATAATTCTGGTGAGTATGATGTGGGAGAAGAGATCTCAATGAAGTTCACGGATACAATCACAGTAACGTTGATTGTCTTTTGTGTTGCGTTGATGTTCTTTATATCCTCTTCACTTAAAAGTATTTCGATTTATAAACTTCAAGGATATTCCAGTGTGTCAATAATGAAAAATATTCTCCTTTTCGATCTCTGGTATTCACTTGTGGCTGGCATATTTTTGAGTATGGTATATTTCTATGTGTCGGTAGGTTTTATAAATGCGGATTCTATTCCCGTGATTCAATCTTTCTTTAAGTTCACCTTATATTTTGTGCTTGTCTTGGTTTTACTCCTTGTCTTAATGAACGTGATCATTCGTGTTATGTCTTTGAGCACACTGTTGAAAGGGAACAATCAAAATAGATACCTGGCTACTGCCATTTATGTTTTGAAAATCGTGACGTTACTTTTATTGTTGCCAACACTAAAGTCAGATGTGATTGAACTCGTCGATATGCGTAGCTTAATCTCATATCATGAATTTAACAGTACGGTCCTGTCTAGAACCAAGTATTCTCCTTCATTTATTTACTCCATTAGAAATGTTGAGTACTTTTTCTTTGAACGTGCCCATAATACAGACAATGCGGAGTATTTGAAACAACAAGAGCTGCTAAGTGCACTTCAAGAGGTTGGTGCATACTATATGGGTAGAAGTATCTATTTTGATGGTACCCATGAATTTGATTTCTTAGAAGTGGATGTTAATTATCTTGAGTACATTCCACAGTTTAAAGAGATGGTAGAAAACAGTATGGAACATAATGATGTTGTATTCTTAGTTGATGAGGATTTAGATGATGCGAGTTTGGATTTTAGCTATCTGATGGTCGATCAACGTCATGAGGTCATCTATGTGGATCTTCCTGAACATATCTATAATTATCAGGACTATCCCTTAAATGCAATCGCAGTTCATGCGCTGGATTCTAATAGAATTAATAAAACACTATTTAACAATGTCTACTATACAGATATTGAGACCGCAGAACTTGAGTCAATTGCGGATGCCTATGGCTATGGAGGTATGATATACTTCAGAGATACTGTGCCATACGTGCGATATCGTGATATCTTGATGGAGAAAATCGTATCCGTGATGCTGGGGTTATTATTAATCCTCACCGTCTCTTTTGCTTTCTTTGTGACATATATTCGATCTAATAGACAAAAAATTGCCATTAAAAAACTCCACGGCTATAATTTCCTAGGGATATACTTTGATTATCTGTTGGAAGTTCTGTTGATTTACTTAATCTTATTCTTCATATTTGGAAATGAAAATCTTAGTATGTATCTTCTACCGATGGGGTTGGAGGTTATACTCCTTGTTTATATTTATGTGTCTTATAAGTTGAATTCTTTATCTAACGAACTAAAGCGAGGTGTAACAGATGAAAAAAATAATTAAATTGATCGATATCTCAAAGTCATTTGGGGACCATAACGTTTTGAATAATATTAATCTCGAAGTATCTGAAGGGTCTATGGTTGCGATTGTTGGTGAATCTGGCAGTGGTAAGAGCACGCTGTTGAATATCATGGGAACCCTTGAAAAACCCACATCTGGGAAAGTCGTTATTATGGATCAAGAAAATGTAAAACCAGGAAGTACAAAGTCAATGTATCTATTGCGGGATACGATTTCATACTTGTTCCAAAACTATGCGTTGATTGATAATGAAACAGTTGAAAGTAATTTAAAGATAGCTGAGAAATATAGCAAAGAGTCTAAAATATCAATGAATGAAGCACTTAATATCGTGGGTCTTTCCGGTTTTGAAAAGAAAAAAATCTATACACTATCTGGGGGTGAACAACAACGCATCGCATTGGCACGCACGCTTATTAAGCCTGGAAATATTATATTGGCGGATGAACCCACTGGGAATGTTGATTTTGACAATAAAATAATGATTATGGAAATATTTAAGACCATGAAAAACATGGGTAAAACCATCATTGTGGTTACCCATGATAAAGACTTATTGGATTACTTTGATACTGTGTTTGATTTGAGTGATGTATTGGTAAATTAAAAGATACGTTAAGTAAGTAAAAAGTCTACGTGGTGTAGACTTTTTACTTAGATATAACTTGAATCGCAAGACACAAAGGTCCACCTTGGGTAATGAATGCACAAGATAGGTTTTCTATTTCTACTTCTGTGACATTGAAGGCAGCTTTCAATTTTTCTGCGACATTCTTGGCCTGTTCTGGCACAAATGCATGTGAGATTCCGAAACGATAGTTTTCGCTGAATCCCGCTTCTTTTAAACTTGAAATTATTTTATTGACAGCGAGATTGAAGTTACGTCCTACCGCAAATTTTTCCAGTCGTGTACCGTCTTTGGTTTGGGTAAGGACGGGTTGAATTTTAAAGAGTCCACTCAAACGTGCCGCAAGAGGGGTTAAACGACCACCGGGACTTAAGTATTGAAAGTCTTGGGGTAATAGGAAACTGCGTGATGTTTCAATTGAAACTTTCGTCTTGGTGACAATTTCGTCCAAGGTTGCGCCTGCATCGCGCATCGCAATGGCGTCCATCACCAAATATCTATGGGGAAGTGCGAGTGTTTTTGAATTGAGGACTACGATATCATCACGATCCACTGTTTCTTTGGCCCCCATACAGGATTGATATGTTCCTGACAAACCATCTGCCATAGTGATGACTAAGATTTCATCATCCGCATATTTTTCAAATAAATCTATAAACTCACCGATGGGTGGTTGTGAAGAGGTGGGTACATGTCCCTGTGAAATAATTTCGTTAAAAGTATCCGCATTAATTTCTTCGTATTCGCGATATGTTTCGCCGTTGATGGTTACACTTAAGGGTACCACATCTATTTTTAATTTCTTTTCTTCTTCAACCGTCCACATGGTTGAAGTATCTGTAATAATTCTGATCATATAATCCTCCGTGATTTATAATAAGATTATACGCTAAATGCCTCTTTTTAGATATGCTTTTGTGAATTTTCACGGAAATTTACAAGATAATAGGGGTGTATTTCTTGGTTTATGGGGATTGGGGTGTGAAAACATTTGATCATGGCAT
>DEQB01000094.1:10170-15368 GCA_002359085.1 Erysipelothrix sp. UBA3377 | reverse complement strand
GGGGAAGTGCTGGATTTAATCAGGGACTTATCCAAAGAAAACATTACAATGGTTATTGTGACCCATGAAATGAACTTCGCCAAAGAAGTAGCGAGTGAAGTTTGGTTTATGGATGAGGGTAAAATCAAAGAAATTGGGACACCCACAGAGATATTTGAACATCCTCAAGATGAAAGATTGAAGCACTTTTTAGCGAAGGTGTTATAGATTAAAAGATCAACCGTGACGTTGATCTTTTTTTTGAAATAAATGATTTGTTTCAAGGATTAATGCGTCCAAAGTCTTCTTATCTTCAGCATAATAATACACTTTACATAAGGCTTCTGTACCTGAAGGTCTTAATACAATCCAACCTTTATCAAAGTATAACTTCAATACATTCTTTTTGGGTAAGGGTGTATCTTTTAGGTAGTCAATAATATTTGGTTGATCTCTTAGGGTATTCATGACGTCTTCAATTTCATGAGCATCCATGGGGATACTGATTTGAGCATCAAACCATGGTCCAAACTGTAAGTGAAGATCATGAAGTGCGTCCAAAAGCGTCTTGTTATGAGTTTTGTAATACTGCGTCATTTCAGCCAATACCCACATTGCTTGAACGGCATCTTTATCACGCACAAAATCACCAAATAGATAACCATTACTCTCTTCAAAACCAAATAAGAAATCGTCATTATCGATAGTTTCAATGGTTTCACCAATATATTTAAAACCGGTTAAGGTTTGAATGTGATTCAGTTTGTAGTGGTCAACTAATTTTTTTGTATAGTCAGTGGTCACGATGGTATTGATAATTGTTTTCTTCTTTGAGAACTTCGCAATGTAATCCAAAAATAAGATTCCCAATTGATTTCCACTGAGTGGATGATAACTATTTTGATGATGTACCATGACGCCCAAACGATCACAATCAGGATCACTCGCAACCAACAAATCGTGGTTCTCATTTTCCTTAAGTAAACCCTCAAAACTTTCTTTTTTTTCTGGATTAAGACACGGTGTATTGGTGAAGTTTGGATCCTGGGACATTTGTATATCAAGAACATCAAGGGTAACGTTTTTACCATCAAATACTCTCGGCATAATTCGATATCCTGTACCTTGTAGCGGAGAGTATAAGATTGAAACTTTCGCATCTGTAGGGTTATAGGTCAAAGTTTTGATACGCATTAGGTAAATGTCATCAAAGTCCTCATCGATCCAATCCATTCGGTGTGTAAAGTTTCCTAATATTTCAAGATCAAAGAGGTTGGTAATGGATTTGAAGTGTTCTTGAATAAGCAATACTTTATCAGGTGTGAATTGACATCCATTTTCATCATAAAGTTTGATGCCATTATCTGTCTTGGGGTTGTGACTGGCGGTAATCATGATACCACCTTGGGCATTAAAATGGCGTATCGCAAATGAACACTCTGGGGTAGGACGGGGATACTTGAATACTTTAACCCTGATACCATGGTCAATCAGTACCTTGGCACAGTCTAACGCAAACTCATATGAGAAATGACGTGTGTCATAGCCAATAATAATTAAGTCATTTTGCTTCAAGGTTTTTGCATAGGAGAACACAACTTTACGGATGGTTAAGTGATTGATTCTGTTTTCGCCTGGACCCAAATGTCCACGCATACCACCGGTACCAAAATCAAGGGTACCATTCAAGGCCTCTTGCCATTGATCTGCTTCAATGAAGTCTAAGAGCGAAGCATAGTAGGCTGTATTTTCTAAAGTGTGTATCCATTTTTCTTTAAGCTTGTAAGTCATTTTGAATCCCCAACATATGAACCAAAGTATTTACACTGTTTTCAATAAAGCTTTCATCTTGTGATTCCGCAAAGATACGAAGCAGCGGCTCTGTACCTGAAAATCTACAACTGATCCAACCACCTTCTTCAAAATAGAATTTAATGCCGTCAAAGTCTTTGATCTCCTTGATTGGTTTCTCAAAATGGAGGTTTAAGTTTTCGGATAGCTTCTTCTGTACTTCTAGTTTCTTATCTTGTGAGAAAGCGAAGTTCTTTTCAATGAAATAAAACTTACCATAACGATCTTCCAAATCTTTCACCAAGGCACTGAGTGGTTTTTGGGTAATGCCTAACATTTCAACCAAGAGTGCCGCGGCAAAGATACCGTCTTTTCCATTGATGTGACCTCTAATGGTAAGTCCACCACTGGATTCTCCGCCAATGAGTGCGTTGTGTTGTTCCATATTCATGGTGATGAACTTAAAACCAACGGCTGTTTCATAACATACTTCATTATGTGCTTTCGCAATGGCATCCAAACAATGTGTGGTCGATAGGTTTCGTACAACCGGTCCTTTTTCGTTTTTGAACCGCAACAAGTAATCATAGATAAGACAGAGTAATACATTTGGGTGAATGAAGACGCCTTTTTCATCCACAATTCCGATTCGATCGGCATCTCCATCGGTCGCAATTCCAATATCGTAGTGTTCTTTGGCTACTTTTTCACTTAAGTGTAAGAGTGTAGAGGAAGCGGGTGAAGGTAACTTACCACCAAACAAGGTATCGTGTCGGCTGTTGATAATGTCAAGATCAACCCGTGCCGTACTTAAAATGATAGAGAGCGATGTCTTGGATACTCCAAACATGGGATCAAGAAGTGCTCTGAGTTTCGCTTTTCGAATGGCACTGATATCAACCATGCTCAAAATGGAATCAATATAGTCATTGCTGGGGTCGAAGTAGGTAATGGTTTGTTGGTTTAGGCCTTCATCAAAAGATAATGTTTTGACCTCAACGCCTTTTTCCAGTGTTTGTTCAAATTTTTCCGTATAGTCTTCAGTAGCATCCTTACCACCTAAAGTAAAAATCTTCATACCATTATAGATAGCGGGATTGTGGCTGGCGGTAATCGCAATACCATAAGCAGTCTTGAGTTGTTTTACTGAATACATAATCATGGGCGTGGGGACTGCTTTGTTGATGAAGTAGACTTGAATGTCGTGGGCAATCATAACCTCACTGACCCATTTTGCGGCAACATCAGATAGGAATCGGCGATCATACCCGATCACAATCCGTTTGTCTTCGCATTCTAAAGCGATGGCTGTGGCCACCTTTTGAATATTTTCTTTGGTGAAAGCGTCACCGATAACGGCACGCCATCCTCCTGTTCCAAATTTAATCATATTGATTCCTCCTTATATCGCTATTAAACTAGATATAAAGCGCTATCACAAGACGATTGGACGATTTTCAACAAGTTTGGTGTTTTGTGTCATTGATAGGTTGAAAAAGCTGTGATAATCTTAAGTCATAGATTGAATGCGTTTACATTCATAGATGAGGAGGAAATATGAAAAAACTTATTCGAATCACATTAATGTCCTTGATTATCGTTGCTTTAGCAGCATGTTCTACAGACAGTAAGGGTGATGATGACAGCGATGTTGTGGTCGTCTATACACCCCATCCATCTGAAACAGTAAACCTATTGGTAGAGGAATTCCAATCAACAACTGGAATTACCGCGCAAATCGTTGCGGCTGGAACAGGTGAATTATTGAATAGAATTGCGGCAGAAAGTGAAAACCCATTGGCTGACGTCATGTGGGGAGGCGGTGCTGAGTCATTGGCATCCTTTAATGATTACTTCCAAGCTTATAAACCAACAGGTTTGGATCAAGTATCCAGTCAATTCTACGATGCAAATAACCTATGGACCGGTGAAAGTCCATTACCGATGGTTATTATGTATAACAAGAACCTTGTAGCAGAAGAAGATGTTCCAAAGAGTTGGGCAGATGTCTTAGATCCTAAATTCAAAGGACAAATCGCAATGGCCGATCCTGGCAGTAGTGGTTCAGCTTATACTATCTTGGTAACGATGATTACAGCACACGGTGGCGATACCGATGCTGGTTGGCAATTCGCAACTGACTTCTATAAGAACTTAGATGGAAAAATCCAAAGCAGTTCTGGAAACGTTTATGTTGGGGTTGCAGATGGTGAATATGCCATTGGTCTTACTTTAGAAAAAGAAGCAATCCGCTACGTTCAAGCGGGTGCAGATGTCGGTATTGTTTATCCTGAAGATGGAACATCAGCTGTTCCAGATGCAGTTGCAATTATCAAAGATGCTAAAAACCTTACCAATGCTCAAAAATTCGTTGAGTTTGCAACCAGTAAAGCAACTCAAGAGTTGATGGTAGCTGAATTAGGCCGTCGTCCCGTTAGAAATGACGTTGAAATTGACGAAAGCCTACCACCATTGGAGTCCATTAAATTGGTTGATTATGACTTTGATTGGGCAGCAAACCACAAACCTGAAATTGTACAACGCTGGCAACAAATTGTAATTGAGAATTAATGAGAGAGGAGCTGGTCTCCTCTTTTCCTCACTTAATATTAAAAATAAAGGAGATAAATTAACATGAGCACAAATGTAAGAATTGACAACGTCACAAAAAAATATGGGGACTTTACAGCGATCAAAGATGTATCGCTGAATATCAATGAAGGGGAATTTTTTACACTACTTGGACCTTCGGGATGCGGTAAAACAACACTCTTGCGTATGATTGCGGGCTTTAATTCCATTGAAGCTGGAGATATATATTTTCATGATCAACGCATTAATGATGTGGCGGCCCATAAACGAGACATAGGGATGGTTTTTCAAAACTATGCGATTTTCCCTCACTTATCCGTATATCAAAACGTAGAGTATGGCTTAAAGGCTCACAAAGTACCGAAAGAAAAACGTGATGCACGCATTATGGAGGCGTTAGAGTTGGTACAAATCGCTGATTTGAAAGATAGAATGCCTGCCAATCTATCGGGTGGCCAACAACAAAGGGTTGCACTGGCACGTGCCATCGTGATTCAACCGAAAATCCTGTTAATGGATGAACCGTTGAGTAACCTCGATGCGAAATTACGTGTACAAATGCGTACCATCATTAAAAAACTACAAAGAAGTTTAAACATCACAACCGTCTATGTGACCCACGATCAAGAAGAAGCATTGGCGATTTCTGATCGAATTGCGGTCATGGATCGTGGTGTTATCATGCAACTTGATACCCCAGAAGCCATCTATAGACGTCCTGCAAATCCATTTGTCGCAAACTTTATTGGAACTTCTAATTTTATTGAAGGAATTGTTGAAAATGGACATGTTCGTGTCAATAACTTCGTCTTTGAATCAGAGTCAACCTTTGAAGA
>DEQB01000094.1:6349-10132 GCA_002359085.1 Erysipelothrix sp. UBA3377 | reverse complement strand
GAAGCAAAGGCTGCAATGGCAGGAGACATTACATTGGCGACATTCTTGGGAGACTATATCAACTACGAAATCACATTGGAAGATGGCAGTGTGGTAGAAGCCAATGAGTATACGGAACAAGCACATCGCATGCGTGATGAAAAACGGGTATATTTGGGTTTTAACGAACACAGTGTCAATGTTTATCCCGTAAGTGTGGGTGATCGTGATGTTGCATAAACTCAAAAATATTAATTTGAAATCAAAGATTAAGCAGTGGTTTCGTTTCGATTTTTGGAAAATATCCAAGATTGTCATATTGGCCATCTTTGCGCTATTCCTTTTATATCCCTTTGGTAGATTGTTCTATCGCGCAATTTTTGATAACGACAATAAGTTTACCTTAGAGTATTTCAAACAATTTACAGAATATAAGTACTACTATCAAACACTATTTAGATCGCTATTCGTATCGACCATTACCACAATCTTGGCGATTGTCATTGGGGTACCCTTGGCTTATATTACAAGTCGTTATAAAATACATGGTAAAAAGCTCATCAACATGATGATTGTCATGTCCTTGATGTCACCACCATTTATTGGGGCTTATGCCTGGATTATGTTGCTGGGTAGAAGTGGTATCATAACTAAGTTTATGGCGAGTTTGGGTGTTCATATACCATCAATTTATGGTATGGGTGGTATTCTCTTGGTCTTTACATTGAAACTATTCCCTTATGTTTACCTGTATGTATCCGGTGCCTTATCTTCCATTGATGCTTCATTGGAAGAAGCGGCTGAAAACTTGGGTATGAATAAAATTCGAAGAATCTTAAGTATGACTTTCCCAATCATTATGCCTACCATTGCGGCAGGAGCTGTTATGGTGTTTATGACCAGCTTGGCTGACTTTGGAACGCCCATGTTGTTGGGTGAAGGATTTAAGGTGTTACCTGTTTTAGTCTATGAACAATATGTCAGTGAGATGAGTGGTAACTATGGATTGGCGGCAGCATTGAGTGTGATCATTGTAACCTGTTCTTTAACGGTTTTAATCATTCAAAAACGTATTGTTAACAAGCGTACTTATGTGATGAGTGCCTTGCGTCCACCAGTCGTAATGGAAACACGTTTGGTACCTAAAATTATTTTATCTTTAATAAGTTTCACGGTAGCTTTTGTGTCATTCTTGCCACAAATCGTGGTCATTTACATTTCGTTCTTAAACACGGTAGGGCCAATCTTTGCGGATGGATTTAGTCTTAAGAGCTATCAAGAAATATTCTTTAGATTGGGCAACAATATCAAGAATACATTCATGTTGTCATCGATTGCGATTGTGTTGATTGTGATTATTGGGGTTATCATTGCCTATCTCACGATTAGACGTAAGAGTAAATCATCGACCTTATTGGATTTGATTGTGATGTTCCCTTATGTTATTCCAGGTGCCGTATTGGGAATCAGTTTAATTCTCTCATTCAACAATAGACCGCTTCTCTTAGTGGGATCTGCTGCCATTATGGTCATTGCCTATGTGGTAAGAAAGATGCCCTTTACAGTGCGATCTGCCAGTGCAATCTTACAACAGATTGATCCCAGTGTCGAAGAAGCGTCCATCAGCTTGGGTGTGTCACCGATGAAATCATTCTTCAATGTGACTGCACGCTTGATGATTCCAGGGATTGTATCAGGAGCGATATTGAGTTGGATCAGTACAATTAATGAACTCAGTTCCAGTATTATGTTATATACGGGACGTACCGCAACTATTTCAGTTGCCGTGTATACAGAAGTGGTTCGCGCCAGTTATGGTACTGCAGCGGCATTGGCTAGTATTTTAACGGTAACCACAATTATTTCCTTTATACTTTTCCATATTATTAGTAAAGGTAAAATCTCGGTGGTATAATAAATTTATGAAGAAAGCAAACGGACTCAAAAAAAGTTTTTCAACAACCATTATCATATGGATGGTCGTGTTATCAACACTACCACTGTTGGGCTTTAGTGCGTTTGCTTTTATTACGTATGACCGTATTATGTACCAAAATTTTATGCAACGTACGGAAGATGTAGTAGAGGGGACGCGCAACCTTATCAGTAATGAACTACAAGTTTTTGAAGATCAATTGTATGAAATGTCCTTAGATGATAACATCATAAGAATGTTAAAAAGTGATACATTAACCCCGGATGATGCCCGTTATTTAAATCAAATCATGCATACTGTATTGGGTCAAAAAAGCAATATGGTTTATATTCGTTTGATTCAAATTGAGGGTGATTTTCAGTATTCAAACTATATCATTCCTTCTCTTTATAATATCAATGCGTATCGCGATTGGGGAATTTACCGCCATGTACAACAAGATGGATATGATGCGGTCTATTTGAATCACTATAAACATCCCAATGGTAGAAGTAACGCGATGTCTGTTATTCGGACCATCGAAGATCAGGGAGAACCTTTGGGGTACTTGGTCTTAGATGTATCTAAGGAATATATTCAACAGATCATTACGTCACAACCGCGTCCGTCTATTGGAACGGTACGTTACATTATTACTTCTAAACAGGGACATGTTGTTTATAATGACTCACAATACCTGGGTGACAATGCCTTTATGGGGTTAAGTCTCCAACAATCAAAGATTACGGTGGATAACGAAAGTATGTATGCGGAGAACTTTATTTTTGAATCTCTTGATTCACGCTTTGATATCTACTTTTATGGGATTGTATTTAAAGATGTATTTACGGATAATACGGGATTATTTAGACCTGTTTTAATAACGATTGTGATTATTTTAGCCCTGATCAGTGGGGTTATGGGTTATATTTTAAGTAAACGAGTAGTGAAACCAATTGTTGCGTTGTCGGATACGATGAAAACGATTCGTAGTGGTGATGTAACACTGGATCTTCCAACCAAAAGAGAAGATGAGATTGATGAAATTCGTTATCAATTTATGAATATGATGCAACGAATTCAAGGATATCACCTTCAAGATTTAGAGAAGCAAGACTTACTACGCCGCACTGAGATTAAATCACTTCAATCTCAAATCAACCCCCACTTTTTATACAATACCTTGGATTCTATTAAGTGGATGGCCAAACTTGAAAAAGTAGATGCCATACCTGAGATTGTGACGGAATTGGGAGAACTCTTACAGCGCGGGATGAATGTAGAAGAAACCATTGTGAGTGTTTCAGAAGAAGTTTCCATTATTAAGAGCTATATCTTTATTCAAAAAATTCGTTACCAAGATCGTTTTGATTATATCTTAGATATTGAACCCAACATTTTAGACTATCAAATGCCAAAGTTTATTCTTCAACCATTGGTTGAGAATGCGATTGTTCATGGGATTGAAAGTTCCAGTGCCAAAGGAACCATTGAGATTAGAGGCTGGAGTGATGAAGAAAAACTCTACTTCACTGTTAGAGATACCGGTAAAGGTTTTGATTTTGATGTTCATCAGTATATTGAACAAAACAAGTTGGAAAGTATTGGATTGAGTAATGTGAACCGTCGCTTGGAACTTCATTATGGCGATAATTTTGGTTTGATGTTTGAAAGTGCGCGCATTCAAGGCGCATTGATCTTTATTTGGATTCCAAAAACACTCAAGAAGGAGACATTGTGATGTATCGTATTGTAGTAGTAGAAGATGAATTAATTGTACGTCAGGGCATCATTTTAACCACTGATTGGTCTGAGTTGGATTGTGAGGTCATTGGTGAAGCCAAAAACGGAGTTGAAGGATTGGAACTCATCTTAAAATTACGACCTGA
>DEQB01000094.1:0-6272 GCA_002359085.1 Erysipelothrix sp. UBA3377 | reverse complement strand
AGTCCAGCCATTATTTATTTAACTGCTTTCTCTGAATTTGAGTATGCGAAAGAAGCGTTGAGTTTGGGTGCAGTTGATTATATCATCAAACCCTTTAAAGATCATGAACTTTTTGAAAGTGTGACACGCGCCAAACAACAGGTTCAAAATCAAATTTGGGTTGATAAAATGAAGACGGAAACTGTTAAGCCAACTGAAGGTTTGGAACAATTCTTTTCAGGAAGTGTTAAAAGTAAACACCATAATATCTTAAAAGCCACTGCGATAATTCGTGAGAAATATGCCAGTGATATCAGTGTTGAAAGTGTTGCGGAAGCACTGAAAGTATCGAAAAGTTATCTCAGCGATTTATTCAAGAAAGAAACCAGTTACACTTTTCATGAATATCTCACGAATACCCGATTGATGGTGGCATGTCAGCTCATGGAAGCCCCACACTATAGAATCTATGAAGTGGCACAAAAAGTGGGGTATCGTGATCAACGCTACTTCAGTCAAGTATTTAAAAAACATTTGGGAGTTTCGCCCCAAGAATTTAAAGAAGGGATCTCATAAAAATGAAATATGAAGCCATTATTTTTGATATGGGAAACGTAATTCTTGAATATGTTCCCGATTATTTCCTCAGTCATTTCACGACGGATGAAGCAATTTGTACTGTATTGAAGGAAACCATTTTCTATCATCCACAGTGGTTGGATTTGGATCAAGGTGTCATTACTGAATCTGAATTTTATGAAGCACTGAAACTGCGACTCCCTGAGTCACTTCATGATCTTGGGTTTGAAGTGTTAAATCGTTGGCACGATCACTTTGATGAAAACTTGGAGATGCTAAATGTAGTAAAAGAACTACACCAAAAAGGATATCGTTTGATTCTTTGTTCTAATGTTGCGCTCTCTTTTTATCAGTATAAAGAACGTGTAGCAGCCTTCAAGTACTTTGAGGATTTTGTGTTGTCTTCAGAGATAAAGGTCATTAAACCGGATTTGGGAATCTTTGAGCACCTCTTAAAAACACATGACTTAGATCCATCCGCCTGTTATTTTATCGATGATTCTTTAGCCAATGTCCAAGCTGCACAAAGTATGGGTATTGATGGTTATTGGTATAATGGGAATGCATCTGTATTGTTGAAGAGTTTGCGATTAAAAGGCATTTTATAAGTCGGTTTTATGGCAATCTAAATTAACTTGTAAAGACTCAGAGTTTTACACTGTGATATTATGGGATAATTGAGACCCTATGTTACAGTAAGGGACTAGAATGGACAAAATCCACTCTAGTTCTTTTTTTGGATTAAAATAATGTATCGTATAAACAATGCATTTAAAGTGGCAAAAACCCAAGGTCTTAAAACCATTCTCCTTAGTGGAGAAACGGGTGGTAAATTAAAAGCATTCGCAGACATTGCCATTTGCGTACCAGAAAGTGAAACCTATAAAGTACAAGAATACCATCTTGCGATCTATCATCATATCTGTTTGATGTTAGAAAGCAGTCTGTTTGATTCGTAAGATCCTATTTAATCTATTTGAATAAAAGTCAGTACATTTTATGTGCTGATTTTTTTTAAAAAAAAAACCCCCACAGAAACGTGAGGGTGTATATAGATAAAAAAAAGAGGGCACAGGACTTATGGGGGGGAAGTGGTCCTGTGCCCAAGGGAAACGATTTTGAATCAAAATCCCTGTCCATTTACTGGACATTAATATTATATTATAAAAGCCACGAAAAGTCTAATCGTATACTAAATTACTTTATAAATTTTCTTTTAACACGGTTTGAAATTAATGTGGTCAAAGTACACCCCTCATCATCAAACTGTTTGGTGGTATCATGCGTCGATAGATACCCATGGGTAGGGGTAGAACCAAAGATCGTAATGGTATCCCCAATTTCAGCGTCAATGTCTGTAATATCCAAATACGTTTGATCCATCGCAATCGAAAGAATGGGAGCTTTCTTATCCCTTATCAAGGTATATCTTTTGATATTTGAGTCTAAAATCATCATCCCATCCCCATAACCAACGTTCATAATCCCAATGTCCATCTCTTTGGAAGCAGTGAATGCTTGACCATACCCAATGGATTCACCTTCATTTAATTTCCTTTTTGAAAGGAGTGTTGCTTCCCAACTCCCCGCATCTTTAAAGCGATCTTCTTTATACGGGTTATCCATATACAGGGCACGCCCAATTCTAATCGCGTCATAGTGCGCTTCTTTAAACCATTCATAAGCACCACTGTCACACATGTGTTTGAATCCGTATGGGACGTTTTGTGTGTCTAAGATTTCAATTGCTTGATCAAATCTTTCTTTTTGTTTGTAGGAGATGTTTGATTCAACTTTCGCACCTTCAATAAAATGTGTATAAACGGATTGAATACTAAATACATCATCCTTTAATAAATCAATGATGTCTAAGAGTGATTCGGGTTTGAATCCCAAACGATTGAGTCCCGTATTGATTTTTAGGTGAACGGGATAATTGGAAATATTGTTTTCTAAAAGATATTCACGTATTTTTGTGATGGATGTATAATCATGGAGTAATAACTCAATCTTATGATCCACCATCTCTTCAAGTTGGGATTGGGTAATTGCGCAAACGAGCATAATTTTTTTACTGATATGGGCTTGTTTCAACTGAATGGCTTCAAAAGGGTGCGCAATGGCGATGTATTGAATTTGTGGGTAATCCTCAAAAACTTCCGCTACCCCAATGAGTCCATGTCCATAAGCGTTGGCTTTAAGTACGGGAATGACTTGGGTGGTATCGGAAATGTTGTTTAATATTTTGTCAAGGTACTTTTTGATACGTTTTGTATCCACAATGAAAGTAGAATTGTAGTTCATAATTTCCTTCTTTCTATAATATAGATTATAATAGAGATACATACATTAAACAAGAAGGGAAAACTATGGAAAGAAAAAATAAAATTGAACATGGTTTTGAAACATACAAAGCCAATTTATCAGAACTCATTAAAATACGCAGTGTCTTAAGTGATGATGCCTTACCTTTTGGAGCAGGCATCAATCAGGCCTTGGATAAAGTGTTGGAGATATCAGAAAGTTTGGGATTCAATACATTCAAAGACCCAGAAGGGTATTATGGTTATGCGGAGATTGGCAGTGGCGATTTGTTTGCGGTTTTATGTCATATCGATGTTGTGGATGAAGGAAATTTAGAAGATTGGGACAGTGATCCCTATCTACTCAGTGAACGAAACGGTAAACTCTATGGTCGTGGTACCAGTGATGACAAGGGACCTACCCTGGCAGCCATGTTTGGGTTACGGTGGTTATTGGATGAAGGCTTTACACTTTCAAAGAAAGTACGCTTTATTTTCGGAACCGATGAAGAGAATTTATGGCGCTGTTTGGATGCGTATAAAGCAAAAGAAGCACTACCTGTGATGGGTTTTGCGCCTGATGCAGACTTCCCATTGGTGAACGTTGAAAAGGGTATGGTTCAACTCATGTTAAGAGGCGATAGCTCAAACATTGAGGGTGGAGACAGCTACAATGCAGTCGCCAGTCACGCAACGGTTCAATTGGTTAAACCTTTAGGGGATACGTTGGGTTATCGTTATAAATTGGAAGATGATATCTTAACAGTTTATGGAAAATCTGCCCATGCATCTACACCAGAAGAAGGAGAGAATGCGATTTACTATCTCTCAAAGATTTTAAAAGAAATGGGTGTTTCTAAAGATGTTGAGAACTTTGTGGTCGATTTGTATGAAGGGGATGTGATGTCACAGTTTGTGGACTCAGTATCTGGACCCTTAACCTTCAATGTGGGGAAAGCAATAGATGGCGGCGTTTCTTTGGATATCCGTTATCCTGTCAGTTATACAGAAAAAGACATACTCAAAGGGGTCCATTCAATCAGTGATCCCCATCACTTAAGTGTTGAGCGTATCAGTGGTTTACATCACTTATACATTCCAGAGGACTCACCGCTTGTTTTAGCGCTTATGGAGAGTTATAAAGCGGTCACCCATGATTTAGGTGCGAAACCGTTAAAGATGGGTGGTGCGACTTACGCACGCGCTATGGATAACATTGTGGCCTTTGGTCCACAATTCCCAGATGATGTGATGAGTGCTCACCAAGCCAATGAATTTATTGATATAGAAAATACCAAAAAGGCCATTGAAGTATACATGCATGCCTTTGAGAAATTGGTATAGGAGGTTTGAATGATACAGTACGAAAAATTTGTGGAGCAGCACATTCCCACATACTATAAATGGCGTAATGATGAAACGGTCGCTGTTTTTGATCAAAGTGAATTTTTAAGACCCAGATCTTATGAAGAAATTGAAGATTGGGCCCAAATACTGGTGAATGGTCATACTTACATTGCATCTGTGGATGGTGTCTATATTGGGACCATCGCCTTGATGAAGCTTGATGAAAGAAATCGCCATGCTGAACTTGCGATTGTGATTGGTGAAAAAGATTACTGGTCTAAAGGATATGGTTCACAGATGATGCATACACTTTTAGAATATGGCTTTGAGGGCTTAAATTTAGATCGTTTGTATCTTCATGTTTTTTCATTCAATGAAAGAGCGATCAAGTTCTATGAGAAGTTTAATTTTAAACATGAGGGCACATTGCGTAATATGTTGTATCGAAACGGGAAGTACCATGATTTATTGGCTTACGGATTGATGCGTGATGAATGGCAACGAAACCTTTAGTCTTTTGACTGAAGGTTTTTTTTAATGAATGGGCATTAGACTTGAGTTTATTTCGAATTCGAAATAAAATATATCCAAGAGGTGAAAGATATGCTAAAAACTTACGGAATCCATCACATTTCCTCAATTGTAGGACAAGCACAAAGAAGTTTGGACTTCTATGCTTCCGTTTTGGGAATGAGACTGGTAAAACAAACATTAAACTACGACAACAAGGCGACCCATCATTTATATTTTTCAAATACAGATGGCACAACGCCCTTGGTTACTACTTTTCCATTTAACGATTCAGAAGCTGTTGAGTTAAGTGGCGGACAGGTTAAAACACAAATTTTCGCAATACCAAAACATACTACACAATTTTGGATCGACCGTTTAAATCATTTCAATGTAACGGTTGAAACCCACGATATGGGACTTTACTTTAAAGATCCCGATGGCTTGAGACTGATGTTGGTTGAGAAGGACTATGACCCCATCAACCCGTGGTCATTTAATGGTATTGATAAAGACCATGCGATCATTGGTTTGGATAGCGCAAGTTTGTTGAGTGTCAATTATAAGAAAACTTTAGAGATGTTGGTGAATGTCTTGGGCTATATTGTTGTGAATGAAGATGAAGAGAATGTTTATCTCCATATGCACGATGAGATTGGGGGAACCCTGATTCTGTTAAAACAAAATGAATCTATGGGTCAATCAGATCGCGGCACCGTCCATCACATTGCTTTCAAAATTTTAGATGATGAAGCAGAAGCTTGGAAACAACACCTAAAGTCTTTGGGTTATTATCCAACGGCCGTTAAAGAAAGACATTACTTCAAAGCTGTTTACTTTAGAGATAAAGGGGGACAACTCATTGAGCTTGCGACTATCAATCCAGGGGTGACCATCGATGAACCTGTGGCACACTTAGGTGAAAGCTTTATCATTCCAGAACACTTTGAAGACCATAAAGCGGAAATCTTTGAGTCCATTATGCCTTTATTTGTACGTGAGATTGATACGATGCAATCCTATGGATATCGCAATCGCCAAGAATACGAATTGTTGATGGCCAAAGAGAAAAACAGACGCGTGATTGCGAACTTACTGAAAAAACAAAAGGTTGACGGTTTGAGTGAACATGAATCAAAACTTCTAGAAATAGAGAAAGCCAAATACATGAGGAGAGTGAAAGAATATGACACAAAATCTTAAAGAATTGGGTGGAATCCACCACGTAACAGCGATTACCAGTAGTGCCCGTAAAATCTATGAGTTTTACACAAATATATTGGGCATGCGTTTGGTTAAGAAAAATGTGAATCAAGACGATTTGTCGACCTACCATTTATACTTTGCGGATGATCGCGCAAGACCGGGAACGGATATGACGTTCTTTGATTTTAAAGGCATCGGAGCACATAAAAAAGGAACCAATGACATCTCTAAAACAACCTTCAGGGTAAGGGATGATGCGTCTTTGGAATATTGGTTGAAACGCTTTGAAAAGTATGATGTGAAGCATGAATCCATAACAGAAATGTTTGGTAGAAAAATGATTAACTT
>DEQB01000092.1:6487-10681 GCA_002359085.1 Erysipelothrix sp. UBA3377 | reverse complement strand
TTGATTGATTATAAAAGAGAAGACAGATTGATTATATTTTCAAGTCATCAAATGAGTTATGTGGAAACATTTTGTGACGATATTGCGATTATTGATGCCGGTGAAATTGTACTAAGTGGTGAACTTGAGACCATTAAAACAGAAATCGGTGGCAATAAAATTCGTATCCGTGAAAAGTCAGGGGATCTTGAATCTTATTTGAATGACAATAACATTCCATTTGAGAAAGACAGCATATCTTATATATTGGAATTGGATGATGCATACAAACAAAAAGATTTGGTGATGGGACTTTTACAATCTGATATTGAGTTGGATCTTTTATCATCATATAAACCATCCCTTCACGAAATATTTGTTAGCAAGGTCGGTGATTCTAAATGAAAAATTTAAAAACAATCTTCTCATTTGAAACGACGCAAATGTTGAAAAAGAAATCAATTCTAATCTCAACTGCATTGATTGCGTTGGTACTTTTTGCAGTCACATTTATTCCACGGTTTATACCCACTGGATCCGAAGAAAACCCAGATAATGGACAAACATCAAGCTATGTTGAACTGACAGATACTTTATTTATTTCGGAAAATCCCGAAGTCTTAGAAACGATGCGTTTACTCTTTTCTGAGTTTGAAGCAGTTCACTTTACGGATTCTGAAAGTGAAGGCATTCGTGGGGTCGAGGACGAAACTTATGACCGTGCCTTTATCATTCATGATGAATTGAGTTATGAAATGGTTGTTTATGACCAATCAAAAGTCGATGGACAATATGTATTTGAAGCCGTTTATGGTGAATATTTGGTAACACAACGTCTTAATGAAAAGGGAATTGATATTGAAGCGGTTTATGAAGCTCAAAATGTTCAATTTCAATCAGAGGTACAGTTATTGGGTAAGGATTCATTCCAGGGATTCTTCTTTGCGTTCTCGATGTTGTTTGCGCTGTATATGTTAATTATTTTGTATGGTCAAAACGTAGCGACTTCTGTTGCGCGTGAAAAAGACAGTAGAACTATGGAACTTTTAATTACCAGTACTAAACCCAAAGCCTTAATCATTGGTAAAGTGCTGGCTGCTGGATTGGTGGGTATCTTACAAATCCTATCCATTTTGTTTGCGTTGGTTGTTGGATATTTCATCAATAGGGGTACCTATTCTGAAGTAATTCTTTACTTCATTGAATCCAGTGTGCAATGGGATGTTGTCTTAATCTATGCGATATTCTCAATCATGGGGTATTTATTGTATCTCTTTATCTACGCTGCACTTGGATCATTGGTTTCAAAAGTGGAAGATGTGGGTTCTGCAGTAACGCCCATTACCTTCATATTTGTGGCAGCTTACATGATCGCAAGTTTTGGGATGAGCACACCCGATTCATTAATTGTGCGTGTGAGTTCATATATTCCGTTTGTATCACTATTCACAACACCCATCCGTTATATGATGACCAATGTTTCAACATTTGAGCTTGTGACATCGATCTCATTGATGATTGTAGCGACACTGCTTATTATGCAACTGTCTGTTGTGATTTACCGCCAAGGTTCATTGAACTATGGTAATAAGATGAGTTTGACTAAAGTCATGCGTGGCTTGGTTAAGAAAAACAATAATGTAAATTAATAAAGAAGGACGTTAACCAAAGTATGGTATATACTTTGTCTTAACGTCCTTTTATTGTTTCAATGACATCCAATACCATTTGGGTGGAAAACAAGCGATCTGGATCGTATTCACTACGCAGTTGATGTGCTTTAAACCCAATCTTTTCGCTTCGTCAAACATTCCTAGCATGCGTAAATAACTGACGACTTCAGGGTTGTGGTGATGTGTGAGGCACCATTGGTATGTTTGTTTTGGATCTTTTAGAATCTCTCTCAATGTGATGGGGTCAATTTGATATTCTGGATAGGTCATATTTCTCCTCTTTCTATAAATCTATGATTACAATCTCTGGCTTCGCAAAGAATCGTAAGGGGAGTCCAAAAACCCAACCACCCAATCCTGAGGAAACATAGAGTGTGCTGTTATTTCTTTTAATGAATCCATAGCGATACTTCTGTCCATATTTTGAAGGTAGAATGGGGGCATACTTTCCAAAAAGGGTTACTTGTCCGCCGTGCAAGTGGCCCGCCAAAGTCACATTGAATTGATGGGTGTTTGTGAGTGTCTCGAATTGGTCGGGATCATGGATCAGTAAAACGTGGTAGTCATTGGGATTTAGATTTGGTAAATGGGGATGACCTTCTCGTAAATCATCCAAACCGATAAAGGTTATATTATTGAATGCATACGTTTGGTTGATTAATAGTTTTATTTGGGAATTTTGACACCCCTTTATGACGCCTTCTAAATCTTTGTAGTCATGATTTCCTAAGATACCGATCTTAGGTGCCTCAATCATTTTTAAGTATTCAAATACTTTGGTGGACTTGTGATGAATATAATCACCGCCAAAAACAACAATGTCGGGATTCTCTTTATTAATGAGTGAGACGATTTGTTTCATCAAGGTATTTTGAAAAAACATACCTTTAAGATCGTATTGTATATCTGAAAGGTATACGATCCGTATGTTGCGTGAATGTGATTGGTTAAAGTCTTTGGCATTGAGGTGTTTTGTTTGAATATTACGATACTCGTAGAGTGCGTATACAAACAGGATGCCTAAAATTATTATGAATATCATTTACATCTTCCGTTCATTGTATATTTTAACTTAAATATAGATAATAAAAAAGAGCAAAGACGCTCTATCTTTATAAAAGAAAAGCCACTTGAAGTGGCTGTAAATTGCAATTGGCAGGGGTAGCAGGACTCGAACCCACACTGACGGTTTTGGAGACCGTAGCTCTACCATTAAACTATACCCCTAATTGACTGCTTATTCATGATAACATATTGAGAAATTCATTTCAATATCAAAAAGTTCATTTACATTATGTTATACTATTTAAAAGAGGTATTTTTATGAAACAAATTATGGATGAGACTGCAATACAGCGTACTACAAAGCGCATGGTTCATGAAATTATCGAACGCAATAAAGGTGTCGATAAGGTCGTGCTCTTGGGTATTGAAACCCGTGGTGCCACATTGGCGTTTAGAATGGCTAAACTGATTGAGGAGATTGAACAGGTGAAGGTACCTGTTGCTTCCTTGGATATCAGCTATTGGCGTGATGATATTGAGATTAAAAATCAAGCATTGCGTTTACCGATTAGTGTTCAAGATAGAGTGGTTGTTTTGGTGGATGATGTTTTATTTAAAGGCAGAACTGTTAGGGCTGCCATGGATGGCATCGTATTTAATGGTAGACCCAAAGAGATTCAATTGGCTGTTTTGGTGGATCGCGGACATCGTGAACTTCCGATACGTGCTGATATTGTGGGGAAAAATATACCCACCTCGTTGGATGAAAGTGTTAAGGTTTATTTAAATGAAAATGATAAAAAAGAAGCGGTAGTGATTCTTTAGGAGTAAGAGATGAGAGTAGGATTATTTTCTGATACATATTTTCCAGATATTAACGGTGTGGTCACTTCTATTTCCAATTTAAAGAAGGGTTTGGAAAACTTGGGACATAAAGTTTTTGTGATAACCAATCACACTTCACTGACAAAGACAAAGTTTGAAGATGATGTACTTTATTTACCAGGCGTAGAATTAAAGTTTTTATATGGTTACACCTTAAGTACACCCATTCATCGTGAAGCATCAGAAATTGTGGCTTCTCTTGAATTGGATGTAATTCATATTCATTCAGAGTTTGGTGTGGGGTTGTTTGGTAGAACGATTGCGAAAAAACTTCGAATACCTGTGGTTACAACCTATCATACGCAATATGAGGATTATACGCATTACGTAAACTTTCTTGGTCTTCAAAAAATTGAAGATTACTCAAGAAAAGTAGTGGCTCAATTAAGTAGGGTCTATAGTAAAAATGTTCAAATTATAATTGCCCCTTCATCCAAGACCAAACATATGTTGGAGGGTTACAATATCAATAAACAAATTGAGGTCATTCCAAGTGGATTGGATTTAGAAAAATTTGAACGCGTTGATTTTGAAAAAAATGCTAGCCTTAAAAAACAATTGGGGTTGGATCATAAATTCGTGATCAACTATACCGGTCGTTTGGCTAAAGAAAAAAGTATTGATCTTGTTTTAGAATGTTTTTCTGAGTTGA
>DEQB01000092.1:0-6345 GCA_002359085.1 Erysipelothrix sp. UBA3377 | reverse complement strand
TGCATTTGTATCTGCATCACTCACTGAAACCCAAGGCTTAACATTTATTGAAGCTTTGGCTAATGGTTTGTGTGTGTTTGCGCGATATGATGAACCTTTAAAGGAAATCATCATTGAAGATAAAACGGGATATTATTTCGAAGATGCAGCATCTTTCGTGGAAAAAGTGAACTATTATTTAAATTTGGAAGACAAAGATGTCTTGAAAGATCATGCTAAAACAGTCATTCATCCTTATGACTTAAGAACTTTTGGTTCAAGTGTCTTGGATACGTACCAAAAAGCCATAGATCAATATCATGGCAAACTGATAGTTGAGGAAATGATTGATTTAAAGGATGATAAGGTGGCTTTTGTCACTAAAGTAGGCAATTATGAAGATATTCATGTGTTTGATGCTGAACTTATAGAATCAAAAGAATTGAGGATTGGTATGGAATTGTCACGAAATGAACTTGAAAACTTAAATGACGAACAAAACTTTAATGAAGCACTCCAAATTTCCTTTAGAAGGTTGGCGATGCGTGATTATACGAGCTATGAGATGCGAGAATACATCAATGGTAAGGTAGATTTAACGCATGATGAAATGGATCGCTTGATACAAACATTAGAGGAACGTCGTTTTATCAATGATGCAAGATATATTAGAGACAAAATAGATTATCATCATGACCAACTGCGTGGGAATGGTTGGATTATTGAAGATCTCAAGAAGCGTGGGTATGACGCATTAGAAATTGACCCGTATCTCAGTGAGTTGGATGACCAGGATTATCTTAGTCGTGCTTTAAAACGTGGAGAGAGTTACGTCAATAAAAACGAAAAAGGATCCAAACTCCAGCGCAAACAAAAATTGAGAGCACACCTTAGCACCCAGGGTTTTGAGAGTAGTGTGATCAAGTATGTTGAAAATATTCTTGTTGATACGTTCAGCGATCATGATGAAAAAGAGAGCTTGAAAAAAGATTTGGTAAAAGCATACAATCGTTATTTGAGAAAGCTTGATGATTTAGAAGCAAAAGATAAAGCGATTCAATATATGCGTGGCCGTGGTTATCAATATGAAACAATTAAAGCAGTGATGGAGGAGATTGAGAATGACACAGATTAAAGATTTTAAAAATGGAGAACAAGTTTCAACCCCACTTTTAATACAAAGTTATATTAAAGGGGTTACTCAAAATGGTGCACCATACTTGTCCATAGTTTTTCAAGACAATACGGGAACCATTGAAGGTAAGTGGTGGGATATACCGCCCGCAATGGAAAAGTTAGTAGCTCAAGGAAAGATTGGTAAAGTTAATTGTGATGTATTACTATATCGCAACAACCTTCAAGTTCGTGTCCACGGTATTGATTTTTCTGAAAGTTATAATTTGGAAGACTTTGTGGTGAGTTCTCAATACAGTCGAGATTATTTAGAATCAAAAATCAATCATTATGTTTCCTTGATTGAAAGTCCTATATATAAACAACTTGTGATGGGATGTTTCGATTATTATGGTGAGGATTTCTATTTATATCCAGCCGCGACCCGCAATCATCACGATTTTGTGGGTGGCTTGGCGACGCATGTCTTTAAAATGGCTGAATTGGCCGTTAAATTTAAAGAAACCTATGAGAGTATCAATCTAGACTTACTTTTATCAGGGGTCTTGGTTCATGATATGGGTAAAATAGAAGAATATACCAAAGCTGTCTTGAGTGAGTATGCGGTACAGGGAAGACTTTTGGGACACATTTCAATTATGGATGCACGTCTCTTTGATATCGCGAAAGATTTGAATTTAGAGCAAGCAGAAGAGACGATGTTATTGCGACACTTGGTTTTATCGCATCATGGTCAACTGGAATATGGATCACCTGTTAAGCCAATGGTGATTGAAGCAGAACTTTTAAACTTCATCGATAACATTGATGCACGCATGAATATGTTTGAAAAGATGTTTATGGATGTTGAGGAAGGTGAATTCTCATTGAGACAATTTGCGCTTGAGAATCGTTCTTTCTTCAAACCCAAAGGTGTTAAGTAAAAGTACTTGACACGTGTTTCAAATATGATATACTAATCAAGTAATTAAGTTAAGGAGGAACGTAACATGGCAGTAAAATTGCGATTATTAAGAATGGGAAACAAGAAACGCCCATACTACCGTATTGTTGCAGCGGATTCACGCGCACCAAGAGATGGTCGTTTTATTGAAATTGTTGGACACTATAACCCATTAACCAAACCTGCAGAAGTTAAAATCAACGAAGATTTGGCGATGAAATGGTTAAGAGTTGGTGCACAACCATCAGATACAGTGCGTAGTCTTTTGAGTGATCAAGGAATTATGCAAAAATTACACGAAGAAAAGTCGAAGAAATAATCTATGAAACAAGTAGAAGAAGTTCTGTATGACTTGGTCTTACCAATGGTTGAAAACAAAGAAGGTCTTAATGTCCAACGCTTAGAAAGTCTAAATGAAAACGAGATTATTTTAAATGTCTATGCAGACAATGCAGATATTGCACGTTTAATTGGACGTAAAGGTGTCATGGCACAGGCGATTCGTCAAACCATGACCATTGGCTCTCGTGTTTTAGATAAAAAGATTTCAATTAATTTTGAAAGTTATTAGGATGTAATTACACATCCTTTTTTTGTAGGAGGTTAATGTATGAAGAAAATAACAATCGGAACGGTTCAAAAGCCTTTTGGACTTAAAGGTGAATTAAAAATACGCATTCAAACTGACTTTGTAGAAGAACGTTTTTCTGTTGGAAACCAGGTATACATTAATTTAAATGGCGTTGAAGTCCAAAGAAAAATTGAAAGCGTTAGAAAACACCAAGGTTCTTTATTGGTTAAGTTTGAAGGCCTTGACTCTTTAACGGAGGTTGAACACTATCACAGAGCACTGATCCAAATTGATCAAGATGAAATGCATGACTTAGATCAAGATGAATATTACTTCATTGATTTAATTCATTGTGAAGTTTATGTTGATCAAAATCTAATTGGTACTGTAAAAGAGGTAATGGATATGCCTGCGCATCCAGTCTTGCGTATTAAAACAAATGATACTGATGTATTAATTCCTTTTGTGGAATCTTTTATTGTGAATGTCGACTTAGATTCAAAACGCATTGATGTGAAAATGATGGAGGGATTGTTTTGAAAATTTCAATTATAACCCTCTTTCCAGAAATGTTTGATGGTTTTATCAATACATCGATCATTAAAAAAGGGATCTTGAAGGAACATGTTGAAGTAGAAATCATTGACATGAGAAGCTATACACTAGACAAACATAACCGTGTAGATGATTATCCATTTGGTGGGGGAGCGGGACTTGTGCTCATGGCCCAACCCGTTGTAGATGCGATTCAAGATGTGAGACAAGACAATTCATGGGTTGTGCTCATGACACCCCAAGGTGCATCTTTTTCTCAAAAGATGGCGACCACTTATGCGAATAATTATGAACACCTGGTTTTAGTGTGTGGACATTATGAAGGCTTTGATGAGCGCATTCGAAGTTATGCGGATGCGGAAATCTCAATTGGTGATTATGTATTAACGGGTGGCGAACTGTCTGCCATGGTAATCAGCGATGCCATTATTCGATTATTGGATGGTGTGATTACCCAAGAGTCCCATGAAGATGACTCGTTCAGTGATGGATTATTGGAGTATCCTCATTACACAAGACCCAGGGTCTATGAGGGTCAAGAAGTTCCGGAAGTGTTATTGAGTGGACACCACGAAAACATCCGCAAATGGCGTTTAAAAACCTCTTTAGAGAGAACGTATCACAAACGTCCGGATTTACTTGAGAAACGCGAGTTTACCAAGGAAGAAATTAAAATGTTAGCAGAAATAAAAGCAGAGAAGTAGGGAAACCTACTTTTTTACTGAATTATGATCCAGTTCATAAGGGATTGTGAATCTTGATGTTGGCCGTATCATCGCGTGATTCCGTAGTTGGTTTCATCGATTCACAATGTACACATATGAAGGTGAATATTTTGAATATGAATCGAAAATTATAAGAGGTAGAAGCCATTGATAATAGCAGTTGAATCTTTGTGAAATATTTGGTATACTATTTATGTCTAAGGCGTGATGAACCTTAGATGAAGGTGGATTGGTTGAAGAAATAGGGAAACCTATGAAAAAATAACACTCTATAATAATGAAAGTGTTATTTTTTTTTACTTTACTTGTCAAATCAGTCTATTCTTACTAAAATATATTAAAAGAAAGAGAGAATATATATGAACTCAAGACTTATGCAATTATTCAAAAATATCAGTGATATTCCTCGCGCATCCTTTGATGAGAAAAGAATCAGTGATTATGTTAAACAATTTGGTTTGGATTTGGGATTGGAAGTACGCCAAGATGCGTTCAATAACGTCCTCATTAAAAAACCCGCAACTTCAGGTTATGAAACAGCACCCGTGGTGATGCTGCAGTCCCATTTGGATATGGTGGCTGAAAAGAATATGGGCAGCACCCATAACTTCGATACCGATCCACTTGAATTAATCGTTGAAGATGGTTTTTTAAGAGCCAATGAAACAACACTGGGTGCTGATGATGGCGTGGGTGTGGTCTACATGCTTGCACTTTTAGAAGATAAAACCATTGAACATCCAGCCCTTGAATGTGTGTTTACAGTTGAAGAAGAGGTGGGCCTTGTCGGTGCTGAGAACTTTGATACCAGTGATTTGAATGCTGCACTGTGTGTGGGGCTTGATAGCTCTGGAGAAAATTCAGTTTACGTCTCATCATCAGGGGGTGTACGTGGACACTTAACTAGAAAAGTAGTGAAAGAATCCAAGGTATCCAACACCATTAAAATTGAGATTAGGGGGCTTCACGGTGGGCATTCAGGGGGTGACATTCATCTTGAACGCGCCAACGCCTTGAAGCTAGCAGGGATTATCCTAAAACGTGCTTCAAGTTTATTCGATTTTAACCTTGTGGACATTCAAGGCGGATTGAAAATCAATGCAATCTGTAGAGAAGCAGATCTTGAAATAGCGTTGGATGATATTGAAGGTTTTAAAAAATGGTTTAAGGAAGTTGAAAGTGAACTTTTAGTTCAATATGAAATATCAGACAGTGGTCTTGGATTCAGTGTAGTTGAACAGAAAACAAAGACTGTTTTATCTCAAGAAGATACAAAAGCAATTGTAGAAACCTTATTTATGTTGCCTTATGGCATGCTTCAAAAGAGTATGGCTATTGAAGGATTAACCATTACATCTGCCAATATTGGTACTGCGAATCTAATGGACGATACTTTTGAAATCGCGGTATCATTGCGGGCAACGCAAACATTTGTGATTGAGAATGTGATGACATTGGTTGAGAGTATTGCGAATATTCATGGCTTTAATTTAGATTTCTCAGCGCAGTATCCTGGATGGAACTACGAGAAAGAATCGAAGTTTAGAAACCGTTTGTTTGAAGTCTATCAATCATTAAGAAACCAAACCATGGTTGAAGAAGCGACACATGGAGGTGTTGAACTGGGAATATGGAAGGGTAAGATGCCCCATTTAGATATTATCGGTTTGGGGCCCATCATGTATGATATTCATACACCTAAAGAAAGACTGGATATTGCTTCCTTCAAAAGAACCTATGAGGTCTTGGTTGCACTACTCACATCATTGAATCATTATTAGGAGGGTTATGATGAAACGAATTGAAAGACTCCAACTGCGTGTAAAAGATAGTGAGTTGATGAAAGCTTTCTATCGCGATCTGATGGGTATGCGTGTTGTTTATGAAGATGATGAAAGAGTGGTGTTAAATCATCCGGAATTGCACTTAATTAAAGGTGCTACTGAACTTTCAAATCGTCGTTATAATGGTCTTTTCCATATGGCCTTTTTATTGCCAAGTCAAAAAGATTTGGGTACGTTCACCAAACACGTCATAAAACATGACCTTAAACTCTTGGAAGTCAGTGATCATTTATTCTCTAAAGCCATCTATTTTAGAGATCCTGAAGAGAATGGGATTGAAGTGTATGCGGATGCGGATCGATTAAACTGGATGTTTGATGCATCGGGTGAACAACTTTTAAATGCGGGACATCGCATTCCGGTTGAGGACTTAATGATGTTGAGTGATGAAAGTTTCTCAACCATGTATGATAATACCATTTGGGGTCACTTACATTTAGAAGCCATGGATTTGGATGCTTTTAAAGCATTCTATGTTAATCAATTGGGTTTTAAAATTATGATTGAAGATGCGCATGCATTGTTTACGGCGAAGGATGGTTATCACCATCATATCGCGATGAATAATTGGCTGAAACGTAAAGAGAATCTACC
>DEQB01000001.1:20364-20682 GCA_002359085.1 Erysipelothrix sp. UBA3377 | reverse complement strand
AGCGCATCAATTGCTTTTACTTGATCCCCTTTTGGATCAAATTTTGATACTAATTCAAATTTTTGACTCAATTATGAATCACCTCTAATGCTTTTTGATATTGTACATCGTGAATTTTTTTATTGTGTGACCATTCCTTAATTACTGCACTGTATACACTCGCAATGGTATCGTGATCAATCACATCTCCAGTAGTCAATTCAACATCGTTTTTAAAGTTTAAAATTGCTGATTGCGTATTTGAATCAAAATACCCATCGGTTCTACCGGTATGATAGCCCAAGAATGAAAGTCCCTTTTGAACATAAGCGATACTGT
>DEQB01000001.1:13226-20321 GCA_002359085.1 Erysipelothrix sp. UBA3377 | reverse complement strand
TTTCATAGAAAATATCTGGCAATACAACTTGATGATCGGGTGTGATTCCTGTTTGGTGGATATTTGTTTTATCCGGTGAAAACCATTTAGCGAAAGTATATTTCAAAAATGAACTGTCAACACCATCTTGAACTTGGGTTTGAACGGTACCTTTTCCATACGTAACATCTCCCACGATCACACTGCCTAAGTTTGACTGAAGGGCAAGGGTGAAGACTTCGGATGCACTGGCTGTATTACCATTCACCAAGATCACAATTTTATCGTAAGTATAAATGTCCCCATTGTGTGGGCGTACTTGATATTCCACTTCATTACCATCTGTAAACTGTTCAAAGTAAACGGTGGTTCCTGCTTCAAAGAAGAGTTCTGATAAATCATTGATGGCATCCAAATAACCACCACCATTGTCTCTAAAGTCGATGATTAAGTTTTTTGCACCCTGTGTTTTAAAATCTTTCAAATATAATTCTGTGGCTGCTTTTAAGTTTTGACCAAAAGAGGATATTTCAACATATCCCGTTGTATCATCAATCATTTCTCCCCATGTTAAAGCATTGATGCGATCTCGGACTACATCCAATGTTATCACTTCACCCAAACGGTTTACAGTGATTTTAACGACAGTTCCCACTTCACCAAGGATCAGTTCACGAATATCCTCATCTGCGTCCAAACCTTCAAAGCGAACGCCATCTGCCGCAATCATGATATCACCCGCTAAGATACCCGCTCTTTCTGCTGGAGAATCTTTAAAAACACGTGTGATTAAGTTCTCGTCCGCAAAATATTCAACCCCAATACCCACAAAAGACATGTCTATTGAACTCGCAAATTGTTCGGATTCTTCTAAAGTCATATATGATGTATGAATATCTCCATTATAATCAATCATCCCATTGATCGCATTTTCAATCAATTGACTTGCGGGATCTTCCATATCATTTTTAAAATACCAATTGCTCAATAAACGATTATACACTCTCTCAAATCGCGCAATATTACTGTTTGGTTCTGTCACCGTTTGGGGTGATAACACCGATCCAAAAGTAAATCCAATCGCCAAACTGATACCGACTATCAGTAATGTTTTCCAAAGTTTGGATTTCTGTCTCTTTTCGTTTTCAACCTCATCTGGCCACTTATGTCTTTCAAGCTTGATTTTTATTTTATCTTTATCCATATCTATCGCCCTTTTCTTAAAATTTCATGTACTTTTATTATACACTATATCAACAAAAATATGGTACACTTTACAAAACGGAGGAAACGATGAAAAATATTACAGTATTCTTGGGTTCAAGATTACCCAAAGATCCAATTTACATAGAAGCAGTTAAAGCGCTTGGCGAAGCCATCGCAAACAATCATAACACCTTAATATATGGAGGTGCACAGGTCGGTACCATGGGTATATTGGCGGATGCAGCCCTCAATAAAAATGGCAAGGTCATCGGGATTATGCCGAAAGTCCTTTCTGATAAAGAAATCCTACATCCAGGTATTACGGAAACATTTATTGTAAAAGACATGCATGAAAGAAAAGCACTGCTTCAAGAAATGGGTGATGTATTCATTACCATGCCCGGTGGGTGTGGATCGATGGAAGAAATCTTTGAGATTATTACCGCTCGTCAAATTGGGATTCATACCAAGCCATTTTGTTTTATCAACATTGATAACTTTTATAAAGGAATTCAAGATTATCTTGAGAATGCTTTTGAACAAGGCTTCATATCAGAAAAAGACTTTAAGGATATTCATTTCTTTGATTCAATTGAAGCACTGATGGAATCCAATCTCATTTAAAAAAATGAATCTATACAAAAAAATACCAGATCCCAATAAGGTCTGGTATTTATATTTTAAAATCCCCAATAAGATGCGGAATTAATACGACAAGGCGCAATCATTCCCTTAACTTCGCAGCGATTACTGTATTCAGAAGGTGATTGAGAACCACCCAATCCAAACTGAATATTACGCGCACCGTTATACCAATTGTTGTAGGCTTCAGATACACTGGCCGATCCCAAATAGAACAGTTCGACGTGTAAGTGAGGACCCGTTGATCCACCTGAACTTCCAACACGACCTATCACTTGACCTTGGGATATTGTTTGTCCAACACCCACATTGACACCACCATTTTGAAGGTGGGCATACAACACACCATAGGTTGTGTTATTTGCAGATACAATCATGACGATATAGTTTCCATATCCCATACCACACCCACTGGAGAGTGAACCATAGGTTGGACAACTACCATAGGTAGCAATCACAATTCCATTGGCTGGAGCAACCATTGCAGTTCCAATGCTTGCGGCTAAGTCAACACCCAAGTGTTTTGCACCCCCTGAATAATACCAGGGTCTGGCACTGATCCAGTATGAACCATTTTGAATGGGTTTGAGTAAACCACCGACGGATGTATCAACATGGATACTACCGATATTGGATATATAGCTTGCGGCCAATTTTTTTTCTTCTTCAGCCGCTTTTTGAGCATTCAATACTTCTTGGTATTGCGCTCTTAAGATACGAATACGTTCCTGTGAAATAGCACGCAACTCTTCTTGATATGCGAGGCGTTCTTCCTGGCGCGTGATTAAGGTATCCACAGATTTCTTTTTGAATTCCGTTTCCAATTTTTCTTCTTCTAAAACCAATTTCTGTTCATTCAATTCACGAATGTTTTCCTGGTTTTTATTGTTGATCATATTCATGCCTTCAACCCTGCGCGATACATCCGCAAAGTCAGTGGCTCCAAATATGAATTCAACAAAAGCATTCAATCTCGTATTGGGTTGAACACTCACCATGTAGTTATTTGCGGTTTCAGTCTTCTCGTCAATGGTGAGTTGTCTTTCTGCAATTTGATCATCAAGACGCACAATATCATTTTCAAGGACTGCGATTTCACGTTTATATCCCGCGATCTCATCATTAATATCTTCAATTTTAATGGCAGTTTCAGTGATGATTTTCTCATCTTCTTTAATACTTCCAGTAATATCATTGATGTTCTTTTTTAAATCCGCAATTTCTTTATCTAATTCTTTACCCTTATCTTTCAAATATTGGGCATAAGCGTCACAAGACGCTTTGTTTTCTTCATAACTTTTATAAGTCTCACAAATCTTATCCCATTTCTTCGTATCACTATAGTCATTGTCTGAGTAAACAGGCATAAACATTGAAGATACGAGCAATGCAATCACAAAGAATATTCCAGTATTTTTAATTATCTTGTCCATCTTAACCTCCTGCTAACGGTGATTAAACTTCCAAACGCCCCTACTACGGCACCGGTAAGAACCAAGATACCAACGACTTCCCAAACTAAGGGTTCTGCAGGTACCAATTTAAACATGCCTCCCAAGGAAGCGTTTTGTATTTCATAAAATTTACTATATCCAAAGATCGTGAGTAATACTGGAACCACTGATCCCAAAAGACCAATAATCATCCCTTCAATCACAAAGGGCCATCTGATATACCAATTGGTTGCACCCACGGTTCTCATAATAGATATTTCTTCTTGTCTTGAATGTATCGTAGCGCTGATCGTATTTGCGATTAAGAATACTGCAACAGCACTCAATACAATTACAAATACAAATCCAATATCTCGCACTTGGCTCATCACATCAATTAGAGTCTGAGTACCATCACCACCATAACTTACTTTAAATACGTTATCGAGTGTTGATAGATTGTCAGATAATGTTTTCACATTACTGCCCGATCTTACATTGGCGATCAGAACATCTAAGAACGGATTCTCATCTCCTCTAAATCCACCATATAGACTTTCGCCTTCTTCTCCACTGGATGCAATGAAGTAGTCCAATTCATCTTCTTTACTTGAAAACCTAACTTGGAGTATGCCACTGATGTTTTTTACATCCTGTTGAAGTATATTAATATCTTCCTGTTCAGTGCCGTCTGTGATTTGAATATACAGCGCCACATTCTCTTCAATTTCCTGTGTCACTTGAACCAGGTTTTCATTTAAAAGCATAAATACAGCCATCAAGAGTAACATTACCGTCATCGAGGAAATACTCGAAAACGAAAGTGCGAAATGACGAAATACGCCTAAAAATCCATCTTTTAAGTGTCGTATAATTCTATTCATTTCTACTAATATATCCTCCCTGTGCTAAGTCAGCAACCAAATATCCTTGGTCCAAAGCGATGGTACGTTTCTTGTGATTGTTCACAAGATCGACATCGTGGGTCACCATTAAAATTGTGGTTTCCTCTTCTGCGTTGATTCTTTCTAAAAGCCTGATGATTTCAATTGATTTTTCAGGATCTAAGTTTCCTGTCGGCTCATCCGCAATTAAAAGCTTCGGTTGATTCGCAATGGCTCTTGCGATCGCCACACGTTGTTGCTGTCCTCCAGACAATTCACGTGGAAAAGACTGGCCCTTTTCTGTAAGGTCGACCAGTCGCAATACTTCACGTACACGTTTTCTCAATTTATGACGGGGTGTATTCACCACCTCCAAAGCAAACGCAACATTTTCAAATACTGTTTTAGATTCTAACAATTTAAAGTCTTGAAAAACTACACCAATATGTCTTCTATAATGGGGTACTTTTGAATGTCTTAGTTTTCCAACATTAAAACCACTAACAACGACTTCACCTTTAGAAGGCTTTTCTTCGCCATCTAATATCTTTATCAGGGTTGATTTACCGGAACCAGTGGGCCCAATAATATACACAAACTCACTTTGATTTACTTCTAAATCGATGGAGTGGAGCGCATTTACGCCATTTTTATATTGTTTCGAAACATTTCGCATCAATAACAAACATGCCACATCCTTCCTCAATGTCAATTATAACACAATATGTTTGAAGTTTTGGTGAAACTATACGCGGTAGAATCCGTTTCCGTGAACCTCGGTTGCATCCGAGACAATCAAGAAGGCTTCATGATCAATTTCCTTAACTTTTTTCTCAAGTTGCGCATATTGGTCCGTCAACAGTACCGTCATGATAATCTTTCTTTTCTCTTTTGTGTAACCACCATAGCCATCCAAAAGAGTAGCGCCACGATCAATTGAAATTAAAATTTCTTCTAAAACTTCATCAATTTTATCTGTAATTATAAAAACCTGTTTGGTAGATACACCACTCAAAGTTTGAACTGCATTGATCATTTTCGATGCAGTATAGGCAGATATCAATCCGATTAGGGCACTGTTTAATCCATAGGTGGTAATCCCTAAAACAATTGTTAATCCATCAATCACAAAAATCCATATATGGGTTTTAATCTTTGTATATTTACCCAATATTAAAGGCGGAATATCCATACCTCCGGTACTTGCGCCAACTCTAAACACAATACCCATCCCAATACCACAAATGATACCGCCATAGATTGAAGCCAAGATGGGTTCAATTTCCAAATTCAATGGATATCGACTCATAATAGCAATTAAAACTGGATAAAGCAGCGTACTTCCAATGGTTTTAATTCCAAATCCCTTCCCCAAAAAAATGGTCCCCATCACAAACCATATAATCATCATAGCAGTTATAATGGTTTGAATATCAACATGCAAAAGAGGAGACAGTGCAATTGCGACACCAGCTACTCCTCCTGATAAAATATGATTGGGAATGATAAAATATGAAACTGCAAATGCCAATAAAAGATTACCCAAAAGAATTGATAAAACTTCAAACAAAAGCTTTTTAATATTCATATTTTCTTACCCCACATTCGTTTTTAAATATGCTTCAATAAACCCGTCTAAATCACCATCTAAAACTGAATCCACTTGACTGGTCTCAAAACTGGTTCTGTGATCTTTGACCATTGAATATGGGTGCATCACATAAGAACGAATTTGAGAACCCCATTCGATAGATTTTTGGTCCCCTTTAAGGGCCTTCATTTGTTTTTCTTTATTCTCAATTTCCAATTGATACAGTTTACTCTTCAACATACGCATGGCTTCTTCACGGTTTTGGATTTGGGACCGTCCCGATTGGCACGTCACCACAATACCCGATGCTTTATGGGTAATACGGACTGCGGAGTCAGTTTTATTAATGTGCTGGCCTCCAGCCCCACTTGCACGCATCGTATCCACCACGATATCTTCTGGATTGACCACAATTTCAACGGTATCATCAAACTCTGGTGATACTTCAACAGACACAAAAGAAGTGTGTCTTCTACCTGAAGAATCAAAAGGACTGATTCTCACCAAACGGTGAACACCCTTTTCAGCTTTTAAATACCCGTATGCGAAAGCACCACTCACAGAAAAACTCACAGATTTAAGACCTGCTTCTTCACCATCTAAGTAGTCCAAGACCGCAATTTTATAGTCATGTTGTTGCGCATAACGTGTATACATGCGATACAACATTTGAGCGAAGTCCTGACTCTCAGTACCCCCAGCTCCAGGATGAATCTCTATAATCGCATTTTTTTGGTCGTAGTCTTGATTTAATAAAACCAAGACAGAGAAAGAATCGTAAGCCTCTTGTAGTTCACCGATTTCTTCAACCAATGAATTATAAAACTCCGTATCATACTCTTCCTTTAGAAACTCATAACTTTCCTGAGCAAACTCAAATCGCTCACTCAAAGATTCATGGGTCTCCACGATCTTCTTTAATTGATTTAAACTTTGGATAAGGGCTTGAGATGTCTTATGATCATCCCAAAAACCCGGATCCAACATTTCTTGTTCTTTTTCTTTAATTTCACTTCGCTTACGATCTAAGTCAAAGTGAATCACCTAACTTTTTCAGTTCATCAACATGGTAAGTCACCATATTTCCAATTTCATATAACTCCAAAAAATTCACCACCTTAGTTGTTGTGTTTAATATTAACCCTCATCATAAAGTTAATGGTTTGTGATGAGATTACAGCCATCATATCTTCAAACATTTGGAAACCCTCTTCAATATAAGCTTGAAGTGGTTTGTCTTGAGCATAAGAACGTAAGTGAATACCCTCTCTTAGTTTGCTCATCGTATCAATGTGATCAACCCATGCACGGTCAATGGTTCTCAATGTGATTTCTTTTTCAACTTTCGCAAATTGTTCTT
>DEQB01000001.1:6376-13139 GCA_002359085.1 Erysipelothrix sp. UBA3377 | reverse complement strand
TCTGCTGTTGTTTCAAATCCAACTTGTTTTAGATTGTTTACAATGCCTTCATAGTCTTTTGTATTTTTTTCAGGATCAACATTCGCATTTAGAATGTTTTCAACACCACGTTTCAACAAATCTTCTAAAACCGTATGAACGTCATCATTGTCCAAAATGTAATTTCTTTGGTCATACATGATTTCACGTTGTTGACGCAAGACATCATCATAGTCCAATAATTGTTTACGGATATCGAAGTTGATACCTTCAACACGTTTTTGTGCGGCAGAAATCTGTTTGGTGATGGTTTTATTTTCAATTGCCACATCACCCAATTGTTTATACAGACCTTCAAATCTTTCACTGCCGTGACGGATCATCAAATCATCTTCAAATGAAACATAGAATCTAGAATATCCAGGATCTCCCTGACGACCAGAACGACCACGTAACTGATTATCAATACGACGTGACTCATGACGTTCACTACCCAAAACAGCCAATCCACCCAAGGCACGACTTTCGTCATCCAGCTTAATGTCTGTTCCACGTCCCGCCATGTTGGTCGCAATGGTAACGGAGCCTTTACGTCCTGCTTTTTCAATAATCTGAGCTTCACGTGCATGATTCTTCGCATTCAAAATCTCATGTCGAATCCCACGTTGACGCATCATCAAACTTAAGTACTCACTGGTTTCAACCGCAACGGTACCTACCAATACGGGTTGTCCTTTTTCGTTATGTTCTTTGACTTCTTCGATTAAAGCTTCAAACTTTGCCTTTTGCGTTCCAAATACCAAATCAGGATGGTCTTGACGCGCAATGGGACGGTTTGTAGGAATTTCAAGAACACGCATGTTATAAATATCTCTGAATTCTTCCTCTTCAGTTTTTGCGGTTCCCGTCATACCTGAAAGTTTATTGTAAAGTCTAAAGAAGTTTTGATAGGTAATGGTCGCAAGTGTAATACTTTCCTGTTTAATGGATACACGTTCTTTTGCGGAAAGTGCTTGGTGTAACCCATCGGAATACTCACGTCCATGCATCAAACGACCTGTAAATTGGTCAACAATCACCACTTGATTGTCTTGAACCACATATTCAACATCTTTATCCATGGTGTAGTTAGCTTTCAAAGCATTGTTGATGTAATGCACCAGGGATGAATTATCCAAATCATAAAGGTTATCTATTTTAAAAGTACGTTCCGCTTTGGAAACACCTTCTTCTGTTAACTGTACTGAACGTGCTTTAACATCCACGACGTAATCTGTACCTTCATTCAATCGCTTCGCAAAACGATCGGTTTGTTCGTAAAACTTCGTACCCTCACGTGCTCCCCCTGAAATAATCAAAGGTGTTCTTGACTCATCCACTAAGATGGAGTCAACCTCATCTACCAACGCAAAGTTTAAAGGACGTAAAACACGGTTCTTTTTCTCAGTTACCATGTTGTCTCTTAAATAGTCAAACCCAACTTCAGAGTTGGTGGTATAGGTAATATCACACTCATAGACACTGCGTTTCTCAAAGGTTGGTAAAGCACGAACGTTTGTTCCTACTGTTAAACCTAAAAAACGATGGATTTCACCCATCCACTCTGAGTCACGTTGCGCCAAGTATTCGTTTACCGTAATAATATGAACCCCTTTACCTTCAAGGGCATTCAAATACGCCGGCATTACAGCCGTTAAGGTTTTACCTTCCCCCGTTTTCATTTCAGCAATGTCACCACGATGCAACACCACAGCGCCCATTAACTGAACTGGATAAGGGAATTCCCCAATAACACGTTTCGCTGCTTCACGCGCAACTGCGTAAGCTTCAATCAGTAAGTCATCTAAAGTCTCACCTTGTGCCAAACGATTTCTAAATTCTGTTGTTTTATTTCTTAATTCTTCATCAGACAACGATGCGATTTCACCTTCAAGTGCGACAATATCATTCGCAATTGATTCAATCTCAGACAAATACTTGCCATCACCGCTGAATAGTCTCTTTAATAAGCCAGCCATATATTAGCCTCCATTCCCAATTATTGTATCATAAAACACATTTAAATAAGCACTTTTATGAGATTCTAAGAATGTTATGGGCTTGATAACCCTTATCGGTTTTAACAAGCTCAAATTCTACTTCAGTTCCCAATTCAATCGTTTTAAATCCTTCCACAATCAAATGCGAAAAATGGAAAAAAACATCTCGATGATTCTCCACTTCAATGAATCCGAAACCTTTTGTTTGATCAAATATTTTGATGATTCCTCTCATAAAATCACTTCTCATTTCCAAAATTAATTATAACATATCTAATGATAAAACAAAGTAAAAAGGCGTATTTGTGATACTTCACAAGATATAAGGTCATGACATGCCTTTAAAGTATTCCCCGTTGTACAAATATCATCAAAAATTAAAACTTTCCTATTCCTGATTTGATGCACGTTTTTAAGCGCAATTACATCCTTAACGTCAGCCCTTTGCTTCAAGCTCATTTCCGATTGTTTATAAGACTTCAACTTCACAAACACATCATCGATTACTTCTAACTTTAGATCCTTAACCAACTCCTTATTTGGACGATAACTCCGATTCTCTTGACTACTGGGCGCAAGCACAATCACATAACCCCAATACTTTAAATGAAACTTTAAATAACAAGGATTTAAAAATGCCTGTCGTAACCATTTATCCTCACTATCTTTGAAGTTCAGAATTAAGCTTCGTGCTAAACCTTCATAACGATAGATACTCTCAATATCCAGACCCAGCTTCCTGTGCTTTACCCATTTGGGTAGCATTTGAAAACGACACTTCGTACACAAGCCATCTTCTTTAAACCACCACTCAAAAAAATACGTACCCACACTTATGGGTTCAAAGCACGATAAGCAAGTTGGTTCATTACTTCTAAATAATTCAAACATTTATCTATCCCCTCACTTTTATACCGACCATAAAAGTAACATGCGCCTTCATAAGAACTCCCCCTTAAGACCCTTCCCGCAATTTGAACCAAGGAAGAAGCATCAAAAACATTGTGGTGTGCTTCAAACACAAACACATAACAATTCAAAAAGGTGACCCCACGTTCTAATATGGTCGTGGTAATTAAGATGTCAAACTCATGGTTAAGATAGGATTCAAGTACTTGTTCCTTATCCTCAGTTTTAGAAGTAATACAGGGCACTTTTAGAAACTGTGATAAGCGATGCGCAATCTTAATGGTTGGTACAAAAATTAAAATTCGTTTGCCTTTCAAGCCTTTTAGATCCTTAATTAAATGTAGATAACTGTTTCTAACTTGCGGCACAGGTAAAGGCTTCAGATTTGGACGAAGGGGCATCTTTAAGTGGATACACTGATCCAACTTCGCCATTAAAACATCGTCCTGTGTCGCACTCATATAAAGCACATGACCCTTAACACTTTGTTTCATCACACCATATAAAAGATCATCATTGGCGAATGGGAATGCATCGGGTTCGTCCAAAATTAATACATCAAACACTTGGTGGTACCTGAATAGTTGATGGGTCGTACAAACGATCAAATCACCTATCAAGTCTGATGTAAAACCTTCACATACGGGAATCACTTTCATGGCTTTGAAGTTATCTTGAAGGCGTTGTGTTAACTCCAACACAACTTGTCTTCTTGGGATGGCCCACCCTACTTTGAATCCTTTTTGTAGACTTACTTTAATCAGTTCGTAACACATTTCCGTTTTACCCGCCCCACAAACTGCTTCTAAGAATACGTCAGAAGTTTCCATGTGTTTCACAATCTGACTGGATATATCTTTTTGAAAGGGCGTTAAATCGAAGTTTAAAGTATATTCACCGGATACACCTTGAACATCATAAAAGACAGGCTTATACAGTCCATGTCTTAGGTGAAGACATCGCCTACACACCCCATCTTTAAAATATTTTGGGTCTTTACTTAAACAAAAATCACATCTCATACTTATAAGTAATGAGATGTGATTTGGAATCCTATAAAATTAACGTTTACCTTTATCAAATATTTCACCGGCAGCTTTTGGAGCAGCAGATGTTTTAGAGGTAAAGACCAAGACAACCAAGGTTGCGACATACGGTAATATTTCGAAGTAGACTTGAGGAATACCCAAGTTTCTAAAGAAAGCAATTCCTGAATAACTGGCAGAGATTGCGTACATCAATCCGAAGAAGAATGCAGCAAAACCAATTCTCAAGGGACGCCACTGTCCAAAGATCAAGACTGCCATAGCCAAGAATCCATATCCAGCAACACTACCATTAAAGTCTGTTGAGACAGGTAGAATATAAATGAGTCCACCCAATCCACCCAAGGCACCGGAGATTAAGACACCTGCATAACGCATTTTCTTAACACTGATTCCAGCTGAGTCGGTTGCGTGTGGGTTTTCCCCAGCACTTCTTAAGCGCAATCCGAATTTAGTTTTATATAAAATGAATTGACTTCCAAATAAGATGAGAACTCCCAATAGAGTCGTTACATACGTATTTTGAAAGAACATTTCACCGATAATTGGGATATCTCCCAAAACGGGGACATGTCTTATACGCCAAGGATTTTTAAAGGGCACTTGTTGTACACCCACAATAACACGGGCCACAAAGATAACAGCAGATGCTGAGAATAAGTTTAGGGCCGTTCCTGAGATTGTTTGGTCCGCAAACATACTGACCGATGCGAAGGCATGGAACCATGCGAATGCCATTCCTGCAACCGCTGCTACAATCAGTGCTGCAAACAAGAGCGGATAACCACGCATTGCATCGCTTTTCTGCATAAAGTGTAGGAATAAGGTACCCGCAAAAGCACCCATTACCATGATCCCTTCAAGTGCAATATTGATAACACCACTGCGTTCTGAATAAACAGCAGCCAATGCAACAACGAGAAGTGGAATTCCAAATACCAGAGACTTCTGGACTAAGAAAATTATATCACTCATGCGACATCCTCCTCTTCTTCATTTACAATTCTCTTTTTAAATTTATTTCTTAAGTTAACAAATAGTACAGATAGTGCAGATGTATAAAGAATGATTGAAACAACCATGTTGATCATCTCAGGCACATATCCTAACGTTTGAAGCGTTTGAGAACTGATTCTCAAATAACCAATAAACAACGCAGTAAATACGATACCAATTGGATGGTTGTTTGCGAGTAGTGCTACCGCAATCCCATCAAATCCTTCTTGAGGAATTTCATAAGTCATCGCAATATGTTTACCACTACCTACTAAGTAAGTCACAGCACCACTGAGTCCAGCCAATCCACCCGCAATAAACATTGAGAGAATGATACTTTTCTTTTCATTGATCCCTGCATACTTAGCCGCAAATCGGTTGTGTCCAACGGCTTTGAGTTCATATCCGAATGTGGTTTTATCAATCACAATGTAGATAATGAGCGCCGCGATGATGGCCACGATGATCGATCCACCCACAAATGAGCCCGTGAATATCTTATCCAGCCACATCTTTGGTACCCTGGTGGGTACTGTGATCGATTCGTTTTTAAGTTGGTTAAACAAACCCCATGCTTTGATGAGATATAAAACGACATACATTGAAATATAGTTAAACATGATTGAAGTAATAACTTCGTTCACATTGAAGTATGCTTTGAGCACACCCCCAAATCCAGCGACAACTGCACCTACAAAAAACGCTGCAATCAAGCTCACAATCCAACGGTACTCAACGGGAATAAAATCAGCCTTTATTCCGACTGCTATAGCCGCAAAAGCACCACTGAAGAATTGACCGGAAGCCCCAATATTGAAGAGCCCTGTTTTAAACGCAAACCCTACTGATAATCCCGTTAACAGAATCGGCGCTGCATAATACAACATGTTTCCGAAATCTTTTAAAGGCGTATTGGTGAAAGGTCCACGTAATAACGTTATGAATCCAATCCCTGCGTTTTGAGGTCTTGAGATTAGAAGTAACAATCCACCCAGCAGTAAACCCACCACAATGGATATTAAGGAAGGAAGTAAGCCATCTATTATTTTAGCATTTTTGGCTTTGTTTTTATTTTTCATAAGATACTTCTCCTCTCTTTACACCAGACATATAGAGTCCAAGTTCTTGTTCCGTGGTTTCTTTTGGTTTTAACTCCCCTACCATTTCACCTTCATACATGACGATGATACGATCAGAAATACCGAGTACTTCACTTAATTCTAATGAGACAAGCAATACGGCTTTACCCGCATTTCTTTCTTCAATCAACTGACTGTGAATATATTCAATCGCACCGACATCAAGTCCACGTGTTGGTTGGACCGCAATGATGACTTCATGCGCTTTTTCCATTTCACGGGCTACGATTGTTTTCTGTTGGTTACCACCGGACATACTACGGGTTGTTGTTTCAGCACCCTGTCCACTTCGAATATCATATTTTTCAATCAGATGATCAGCATTTTCGTTTACAACATCTTTTTTAACAAAGCCATTGTTGTGATATTTTTTATCAAAATATGTTTGTAATACCAAGTTTTCAGCCAAGTCATACTCTAGGACTAAACCATATTTCAGACGATCTTCCGGAATATGCGACAATCCATGAGTATTTCTATAACGAATGTTTTTCTTAGTGATATCTTCACCCAACAGTGTAATTTCCCCTGTATAGTTTTGATTGATTCCTGTGAGTGCATACACAAGATCTGATTGACCGTTGCCATCAATTCCTGCAACACATAAAATTTCACCACGTTTTAAATCGAAGTTAATATTTCTGAGGCGATTGTG
>DEQB01000001.1:0-6268 GCA_002359085.1 Erysipelothrix sp. UBA3377 | reverse complement strand
GACATCTTTTCAACACTGGTATTTTCAACATCAACGGTATCAATTAATTTACCCAAACGTAAAACAGATACACGATCCGCAACCAATTTAATTTCGTTGAGTTTATGGGTAATAAAGATAATTGATTTACCTTCACTTACCAACTGTTTCATAATATCCATTAACTCAACAATTTCTTGAGGCGTTAATACGGCAGTTGGCTCATCAAAAATTAGAATATCATTATCACGATACAACATCTTTAAGATTTCTATCCTTTGTTGCATCCCCACCGAAATGTCACTGACGTATGCGTCAGGCTCAATATTAAAGTTATAGCGCTCTGATAATTCCATTACGCGTTTTTTTGCGTCTTTTAACTTTAAGACACCACCTTTACCATAGGTTTCGGCACCCAAAATAATGTTTTCCAAAACAGTAAAGTTTTCCACCAATTTAAAGTGTTGATGAACCATACCGATTCCATAGCGCGTCGCATCGTTGGGGTCTGTAATTTTTACTTCCTCACCATTCACATGAATTGATCCTGCTTCAGGTGTATACAAACCAAAGAGTACCGACATTAATGTCGATTTACCCGCACCGTTTTCTCCGAGCAGTGCCAGTATTTCTCCCTTGCGTAAGCTTATGGATACATTGTCATTTGCGACAATTCCTGGAAAGATTTTAGTGATGCTTTTCATTTCAATTACATTTTGCATCTTATCCTCCTTATATTATTATAGTTAATTAAAGAAAAAGGACGGCCGTTTCAGCCGCCCTTATTTTAAATTAAGATTAAGACTCTCCACGCTCACCGATTGATTCAACGGTAATGTTATCAAATTCAATGACGCTTTCGTCTCCACCATGTGAATCAAGTGTTGGGATTGATGATGCGATTCCATCTACATCGTCTACTAAGACTTTATAAATTGCATCGTAGTCTGCTTTTGTAAAGCTTTCAAATCTATCAAAGCCTTCTGGCAAACTAATACCATTTTCGACAGCACCAAGATTCCAAGTTTCTCCACCTGGGAAGTTTCCTTCTTTAGCTGCTTTAACTGCTTCATAAACTGAACCTTTTAAGTTCTTCATTGCTGAAGTCAATACGCTATCTGACTCACCAGATTGGTCAACGTCAACACCGATCATTACGTTGTCTGTGTCTTCTGCTGCCTTCATAACTGAGTTACCAGCACCACCGGCTGAAGCAAAGATAACTGAAACTCCATCACGGAACCATGATTCTGCTTGTGTAACAATTTTTGCATCAGGACCAAATGTATTCAAGTATGTGAAACGTACATTAACTGTCTTATCTAGTTCAGCTGCTGCATAGTCAGCACCTGCTAAGTATCCGTATCCAAAACGAATAACTGCGGGAACTGCTGCTCCACCCATAAATCCTAAATCAGTATGTCCATCTTTAACTGCTGCGTATCCAGCTAAGAAACCGGATTGCTCTTCTTTATAAAGAATTGACAATGTGTTGCTTGTTGCACCACCTGCTGGTACCGCATCAACCAAAATAAATTTAACTTCTGGATATTGCGCTTGCGCTGTAGCGATTGCGTTTTCGAAGTAGAATCCTGGAGTAACAATGACTTCAGCACCTGCTTCAACAGCACGGTTAATCGCATCTAAGTATGCTTCATCTGATTGTTCTTCAGGTGCAATATAGTTAGGTGTAACACCAATTTCATGTGCATATTGCGCCATACCTTCATATGAACCTTGGTTAAATGATTTATCATCAATTGTACCAACATCAGTAATCAGATACATTGTGTGATCTTCAGTTAATTCTGTATCATTACCTGAATTGCCACAAGCTACAAGAACAAATACAACCAGTAAGCTTGTAATTAATTTTACAAATTTCTTCATAATTTCCTCCTCGTCCTTAAGACACCTTTATTTTAAGGTTTTTTACCGCCTGTGTCAATGAAATTACAAGATATGTCTAGGTTTCATTACCTTAAATTGTGGGAAAAGAAAGGGCTTTCATAGATTTCATAAAAAAACCTTGGCTTGACCAAGGTCTCTTAATTTACCAGGGTTTGATATTTGTCCCCGCAACCATAAAAGCACGTTTCGCATATTGCGCCAACGGATCATCAGAATATGAATCAGAATAAAAATCATCCATATCACCGAGATTGAAGCAAGCTTCAAATCTTTTTACCTTCTCAACACCATAGCAGTTTTCCTTTAAATTCGCACCCGTGATGGGATCAACATCCGAAGCAATCAAATGCACACCCAGTTTATCACAGATGGGTTTTAAGAAAAATTCAGGAGATGCGGATACAATCACATCGCTGTCCTGTTTTTGGTGTAAGTACCAATCCATTAACTTATGCTCATGGGCTTCCCAAAAATCCAAAATCGTTTGTTCCATATTATCAACATCTTGAAAATATCGATAGAAGATGGTTTTCATTTCCGTTTTCGTTATTTTATTGCGCTTATAATCCAAAGCAGCCTTGGCTTGTTGCGGCCAGTATTTCGCCAACTTAGGATTACGCTTTAAATTAAACTTATAGAAATCTACTGAACTATCGTCCGCATAAATTGTTTTATCAAAATCATATACATTCATGATATTACTCCCACACTTTTATCTTATGTGTCTTCAACGCTCTATCTTTGAGTGCAACATACAAACTCCCCGTCTGTTCGCAATCAGGTAAGCCACGGTGTCCATTGACACGTTTAATCCCAAAATATTCAGCCAAAGTTTTAAGTTTATGATTTTCACTATCTTCAACCAAAATTCTTGCGAAATGTAAAGTGTCCGTATAATCATTACGAACATGTCTCAGATACGTGCCATAGTAGGCATCATAAACCAAATTCAAATCAAAATTAACATTGTGCCCAACAATCAAATCATCCCCCAAAAATTCAACAAATGCTTCAATCACTTCGGAAATATCGGGACTGTCTTCAATCAGTTTATCATCAATTCCCGTCAAATTGCTCACAAAAGGCAAGATGGGGTTGTGTGCTTTCACCAGCGTTGTAAAAGTCGCTACAGGTTGGTAATTGCGATAACGAATACCGCTCATCTCAGTAATCTCTGAGTACTGATTCCCCCGTCCCGTCGTCTCCATGTCAATCACGGTGAAGTTAGGCACGAAATACATGACATTGTTTCCTTTTAATCTCATAATTCGCTCCATTCACCGGTAATTTTATCATACTTTAGATACTTCTACCATTAATCGCGCCATGTTTTGCGAGAATGCTACGGGATCCTCTAAAGCCAACCCCTCAATCAAGCACGCTTGATCATACAGTAACTGTGCATAACCCTTGAGTCCATCTGGTTGATTTTCATAAACATTCTGCAGTGCCTTTAAAACATCATGATCCAAATTAATCTCTAAAATACGACTGGCTTTGGGAACATCTTGTGCATCCGACAATTGGGATAATACTTGTTCCATCTCAATTGAAATACCCGCATCACTCACCAAAGAGACGGGATGACTGCCCAAACGCGTAGATAATTTAACACGCGTGACTTTCCCTTCTAAAGATTTCTCAAGTGCTTCAATGAGATCTTTATGATCTTCAGTTTTAGACTCCAATGATTCCTTTTGATCATCATCCATCAAATCCAAATCACCTTGCGTAATAGACTGAAAGGACTTCCCATCATATTGATTCAAGATTTGAACCACAAACTCATCAATCGGATCACTCAGGTATAATACCTCATATCCTTTTGATAATACATATTCCGTAATGGGTAAGTTCTCACACTTCTCTACAGAATCCCCCACAACATAGTAGATGGTTTCTTGATCCACCTTCATACGCGCTATATATTCATTTAATGTGGATAACTTTCCTAAAGAGCTTGTGAACATCAACAAATCCTGAAGTTTCTCCTTATGCATACCAAAGTGATCATAGACCCCATACTTAAGTGTCGAACCAAAGTTGTTCCAGAAACTCTCATAGTTCTCACGGTCATTTTTCAACATCAATTCAAGTTCACTTTGAATTTTCTTTTCAATACGTTTCGCAATGGTTTTGATTTGATGATCATTTTGTAGAATCTCTCTAGAGATGTTTAAAGATAAATCCGGAGAATCCACCAAACCCCTCACAAATCTAAAATGATCGGGCAGTAAATCTTTATTGTGCTCCATAATATAAACACCACGGCTATACAGTTGGAGACCACTTTCATATTGATTGCTGTAGAAGTTCATCGGGGTAACCGAAGGAATATACAACAGTGCATCAAAACTGGGCACCCCTTCAACGCGCATATGAATTGTTTTAAGTGGATCATCAAAACCATAAAACTTTTCTTTATAGAATTGATTTAAATCTTCAGTTTTAATATCACTTTTGGAACGTTTCCACAAAGGAACCCTTGAATTCAACGTATTCTCAAGAATATCGCCTTCTTTAATCCCCTTCTCTTCATCTTCAAATAATGCAGGTTCCTTTAAAATAATGGGATACTGAATATAATCAGAATATGTTTTTACCAAGTCTCTGATCGTATTGTAATCTAAATACTGATCATAATTATATGTTTCTGTATTCTCTTTAACTGTACAATAAATCGTCGTTCCGTGTGTTTCTTTTTCTACGGGTTCAATGGTATACCCATCCAAACCTGTTGAGGTAAATGCGTACGATGCATCTTCCCCAAAATGTTTGGATTCAACACGAATTGACTCACTCACCATAAACGCTGAATAAAACCCAACCCCAAATTGACCAATGATTTCAGAATCCTCATTCCCATTCTTAAAATCAAAGGAATCACTTTTCGCAATCGTACCCAAATAGTCTTGAAGTTCTTTATCGTTCATCCCAATCCCATTGTCTTTAATGATTAATTGACGTTTAGAACGATCGATACTCAATTCTATTTTATAGTCATCGCGATTCAATTCAATCGTACCATCTTGAAGTGATTTGAAATGAAGTTTATCTATCGCATCACTGGCATTTGAAATAATCTCTCTTAAAAATATATCCTTATTGGTATAAATTGAATTGATCATTAAATCCAAAAGTCTTTTAGACTCCGCTTTAAATTGTTTTTTTCTTGTCATCTGTTCCTCCTACTGGCACTTAGGTATTTAGAGTGCTAATATTATTTTAACGCATATAACTAAATTGTCAAATACTTTCAAATGGTTTAAAATGAAAATGAGGTATTATTATGAACGGTGAAACAAGACGCAATTATATTTTAAAGAAACTATTCCATACCACCCAACCCATCAGCGCATCAAAAATCGCCAAAGAAATGGGTGTCAGCCGCCAAATCATTGTGGGTGATATCGCATTGTTGCGGGCTCAAGGCCATGAAATCAACGCGACCCCTTTGGGATATATCATGTATGATGACACAGAACGATTTGTGGCAAAGGTTGTGGTAAATCACACATACAATCAAACGGATACAGAACTTAAAGGATTGATTGAAATGGGGATCTATGTGCTGGATATCTCAATTGAACATCCCGTATATGGTGACATCACCAAACAATTGAATTTAAGAAGTGAACACGATGTTCAACAATTTGTAAAGGAAATTACCCAAGGTGATGCGCTTTTACTCAGTTCCTTAACACAAGGCATTCATATCCACACACTGAGTTGTGAGAATAAACAACACTATTTAGATGCCTTGGACTTTTTAAGAAATCATCAACTCTTGGTTGAAAACCTATAGGTGTCTTGACACCTTTTCTTTTTGTTTGTACAATGTGTCAAGACACCCAAACAGGAGCACAAACATGAGAAACAAACATATTCAAGACATAACACAAGCCGGTTTACTCAGTGCACTGGGTATACTCATACCCATCATGATGCCCTTAAAACTGATCCTGCCAATATCCACCTACACACTCGCAAGTCACGTCCCCATTTTCATCGCGATGTTTATAAATACGCGTGTAGCGATAATGGTTGCGCTTGGTACAACGCTTGGTTTTTTTATCAGTATGCCTTTGATTGTGGCCGCCCGCGCCTTCTCTCATTTGGTCTTTGTAGTCATTGGATCACGTTTTTTAAACAAACATACATTGGAATCCAAATTATCAATGGTCTGCTTTAATCTCTGTATTGCTTTTATACATGGGTTCAGTGAGTTTCTCATTGTATTATTATTGACCGCTAAAAGTGTCACACCCGTGATGTTATCGCAATATTTTATATTTTTGGGATTGGGGACCATGGTCCATAGTTTGGTTGATTTCTCAATTGCTTACCCTATTGTGAAAGCACTGAATTTTGATAAAAG
>DEQB01000062.1:15875-38742 GCA_002359085.1 Erysipelothrix sp. UBA3377 | reverse complement strand
TATAAGAGCGTCTTATAGAATAGACGATGGATTTGGTAATACGCTTTTTGATTGGGTAGATATTGGACCAACAAACTGTTATCAATATTCGTTTCCTGGCGAGCCAATGAGAATGGATATTGGTTTGTAAAAATATCATTTATAGCTAAGGCAAGTTTATAATACTTGCCTTAGTATTATAATTTTTAATGTAGGATAACAATTCAAAGAGGTTCATTATAACAACTCAATGAAAGGGACTGTGTTGTATGATAAGAATGGCTATAAAATCATTGCTTCATTATAGAAAAAACACTGGGTTATCTATCGGTGTTATTTTTGTTGTGGTGTTCTTATCAGTTTTCGTAAATACTTTGAGTCACACCATTAAAAATGACGAAGTCGATCGTATTAAACGAGAATATGGATATTGGCAGTTTGTATCAGAAGAATCAAGACTAATTGAAGGTTTGAAAGAGGGGGAATCTAATCAGGTTGGTGAAGTTGAAACTGAAGGCGGATCATTTATTTTTTCATTGTACGACGAGGTAATGTTTGAACTCGCATCATTAAATATGCTGGATGGAAGACTTCCGGAAAATGAAGCAGAGGTAATTGTTGATTATAGTATAATAACTTTTTTAGGGTATGATTATTCATTGGGTCAAACTATTGAATTAGAGATAGATGGCTATGAATATAGTGGCACCTTGGTGGGGCTTTATGAATCGATTGAAGGCAAATGGATCCAAAGTAGCATGGTAGAAAAATATCCGATGATTATATCCACAGGGGAGTATAGTGGTGGAGAAAGTTTGTATTATGGTTATCTAGAAGATGAACGTAAGATTAATTTTTTAATAAATAACGATGAAGTTAATTTAATTTCGTATCCTCACCTTAACTTGAATTGGACGATTGATGACATTCAATATCATCAAGAAGAAGCACTGCAGGCCCATAATCGAAACAGGACATTAAATAATTCCTTGATTGCTTTTGGTTTGTTTATTATATTGAACTTATTTATACTCAATGCTCAAAAAGTAACATTACATGTTTCTAAAATGAAACTTATGGGAGTTACTAACTTCAATATATTTGTTTACCTATTAACCACTGCTATTTTTTATGGGGTGATGACCTTTATCCTGTCATTTATTGCTAAAGAGTTAAGTTTAATTAGTATTTCACTTTTCATAAGAAAAGATTTGGTTGGCCTTGATATAGAGATATTTAATCGTTCTTTAAAAATTCAAATAATCTCAGTTGTTTTATTGTATCTGATTATGAACATCCGTTCATTGCATGGTTCATTTATCGCGAGTACTATTATTTATAGTAAGAAGAAAGTAATGATGAATAAAATACTAAAACAAGTGGGTTATTTGGTTCTATTCTCATTGGTAGTATTCTTTAGTTTCGAAAAGGTCCTTAAGATTACAACCAAGACACTGCCGGATTATATACAAAAATCAAAGAATGTAAAAGCAGCAGCATCTTATACGTATAGGATGCACTTTAACGATGTAACATTAAGTGATCATCAATATGACTTAAGTATCCATTGTTCTCGCTTAAAGTCACTCGACTGTGGTTTAACAAAACAAGATATCGAAAAAATAGCGGTTAGGGATGATATCGAAAGTGTAGCAGCACTGTCGTTCACATATGTTCGACCCGTCACTGATGAGAGTCATAATATGTTGGTACATTATGAGTGGCCAGATTATATTGAGCAGGATCCTACTAGGGTTGTATCTATTGGTAATGTGGGAATCTTGATGTATATTTTTGATGATGAGAATGCACATTATATACCCAAGTTATATGATGTCGAGTTATCGGAGGATTTTTATTTGGGTAAAGAAGGACTACTATACTTACCTGAGAAACAAGAAGAATATAATATTATTTTGGATGAAATATCGTATAACAATTTAAGTAAGTTGGAAAATGAGGACATCATTAAGTTGGGTAAAGCACAAACTCCTATAGCAATTCACAAAATTAATAAAAATGAATTTAATAATACTTCTAACATAGAGGCGCGACTCATGGCGAGTACATTAAGTCATATGTCTATATTTGTTCATGAAAGCTATGCTGAAAAATTAGGACTAATTACTCTAAAATACCAAGATGTATTAGCGATACCAACTGACTATGCGAACTACAAAGAGACTGATCGTTTCATGAGTGCGTTTGGGGCTTATGAACATGTCTACTTCGGTAATCATAGAATGCTTTCTGAACTTGATTTAATGCCTGTTAAGACAACACTTGTTTCTGATTTGTTACAGTTTTTAGTTTTCTCCATAATAGGCTTTGGTCTCATAGGTAGTTTTATTGTTGCGGATGTTTCAAGTCAAAGAAAATCAATTGGCTTAAGAAGACTAATGGGTGAAACAAAAAGCAGGGTTATCACAACATATATGGCAAGCAGTACACGAAGTTTATTGCTTGCGGTTGTCATTGCTTTAGTGAGTGCCATAAGTTATTCAATTTTAAATCATAAACACTATTATAATATTTATATGGGGGTATTAGAAAACTCTAATCCTTTGGGTTTAAAATACATGCCTCTTAAAGAATATATAATAAATTTTTTAACGTGGAATTCAGCAGTTAAGTATTTATTATTGATAGTTATGATATATATCGTGCTTGTTTTGATTGTTTATTTCATAGCTGTTACGATAATTTTCAGAGATAACCCGCTAGAAAATTTAGAAGAGAGGGAATCATAAGATGGTTTTAGAATTTAAAGATATTAGTATGATCTATGGGAAAAATGAGCGTGCGGTTCGTGCGGTTAATAATGTATCTTTATCCATTGATAAAGGTGATTTTATAGCCCTCATGGGAAAAAGTGGTTGCGGAAAATCAACATTGTTACATATTGCTGCAGGCTATCTAAAACCAACTAAGGGAGAAGTAGTACTGGATAATGTTGTTTTTTCACATTTATCAGACTCAAAAAAAGCAAAAGTCAGAAGAAGCAACATCGCTTTTATTTTTCAGTTTTTTAATTTGTTTCCTGAAATAACGATATTTGAAAACATCGCATTTCCACTAAAGGTTGATAAACGTAAAATTGACAAAAAAAAGATTGAATCATTGGCTAAATGGTTGGGTATTTACGATAAACTGAATCGATATCCAGGGGAATTATCTGGAGGACAGCAACAACGCGTTGCGATTGCACGCGCACTTATCATGAAGCCAGAGATAATCATTGCGGATGAACCGACAGGTAATTTAGATGAAGAAACATCATTAGAAGTACTAGATTTACTTAAAAAAATGCAAAATGAACTTGGGCAAACCATACTAATGGCGACACATGATACAGATGTGGCAAGTTATGCCAATAGAATTATAAAAATGAAAGATGGTGAAATAGTGTGAGGTACAGATCACTAATGGTTATATTATTGATATTATTGACCGCTTGTCAAAATGAAAAAGAAGATAATCAAAAAGATGTTAATGGAGAATTAAGCGAATCTTATCTCTGTGTAGAATATGAAGGGATTTACAATAACACATTGGTTCAGGATTCAAAAGGTGACAAGTTTAGAATTATATTCAACGATGATTCTTCTTTAGAGTTTCAGTATTTGGATAATATTAACGGTGAATATACAATAAGAAATATTCTTAATTATGAATACTTTAAACATAGAACTAAAAAAGATGTGTTTGTATATGACTATAATGCTAGCCATCAATCAGGTTACGAATTGAGATTCATGAATGAAAAACAAAAAATACAAGTATATAATGGTTTATCATTCCTATATGCTTGTGATCTGATCGTCGATTAACTCTAAAACGGACATAAAATTTAAGACGACCATTAGACTTTGAGAGTTTAGTAGTGTCAATATATTTTATTGGTGATACCCCCTTTCGTGGATGGTAGGTGGATATTTAATGTACCAGTGTATTAATTGGTTGTATATAATTTAGGTTGTGGAATATAGCATATATAGTAAACTTTTCAAAGTGCTTTTATATATTTTCTGTTGATAGAGCCACGACATTTGCTTTTTTTAGCATGTCATACGTGTACTGTCGATTGTAGGATAAAGCGCTATTGTATGATAATATAATACTAAGTTATATTGTCAAAGGGGAGTTGTTGGAATGATAAAGTTTGCTCTTGTAGAAGATACCCTTGAAATGCATGAAGTGGTTGTTAAGTTGATAGAAAATACAATGAACTCGATGAATGTGGAATGGTCCTGTCGCTGTTTTGATTCAAGTGAAACATTCATATCAGATTCAGAAATTGCTAGCTTTGATATTTTATTGATTGACATAGAATTACCAAAAATGAATGGTATTGAGTTAGCAGAATGGGTACGCATGAACACAACCGGAAATTCTATCATTTTTCTAACTTCATATGTACACTATATGAAAGATGCATTTGGGTTAAATGTTCATAGTTATGTCTTAAAAGAACATATGAGCCAGGAACTCCCAGGTCTTATTAAAGAGCTCATCACCATAAAGGAACTTCAGGAATTCCGGAAAATAAATTTCAGAACAAAATTTGGAGATGTTCAAATGAGCGAAGAAGATATAGTTTGTATAAAATATGAGAACAGAAAACCAGTAATTCATACTCAAAATAGACAAATCATTATTTATGGCGAGACCATGAATTCAATCTCCGATAAGTTATCAAAGGATACCTTTGCAAGGCCCAATAGCGGTGCCATTATTAATGTTCAATACATCATAGAGATTAGAAATCCATGGCTCAAATTAAAACATTATACTGCAAAGATTAGTATTTCTAGAGGTAAGTTAAAACCCATTATGGATGCCTATCGTGATTACTTTATGAGGGGTGAGTCACTATGACATTGATCACCTTCATTTTGTATGCGATTGAATTTTTATATTGTGCGATTGATGTGATGTTGTTGGATTATTTTTGCAGAGTATATTTATCTAGAAAAAAGATTAGTAAGGTTAAGGTTGGTATCATCTACTTATCAACGACTTTGGCAATATTTTTAACTACATTACCTTTCTTTTACTCAAAGGCGACCTCCATCGTGTCCATCGTCTTTATTTTAGTCTATGGCATTCTTGTATATGGTGGAAGACTTAAGGATAGGATCATGGCTGTGAGCTTTTTCTATGTAGTTCTTGGCATTGTAACATTACTTATTACAACAGTTGTTCCTTTGATATTTTCTTTGGAAACAGCATTCATGATGCAAGATCCAATACTACGTTTGATACTGGTACTCCTAACTAAATCCCTGTTCTTAATGTTGATATATATCAGTGATAAATATTTAAGAAAATCTACTAAAAAAATTCTAGATTTGAAGAGTCTATTATTTTTCCTTGTAGTTGTTTTTCTTGTGTTAATACTCGTGTTTGACATTACATTTTTAAGTGAAAATATCCCGACACAACGACTTGTTATTGTGATGTCGATAACACTCATCATTTTTATTTGCATGATTGCAGTTCTCACCATCAAGTATTTCAATTCCTTGGAACTCAATATGGTGTATGCAGTGAAGCTAAAAGAGTCTGAACTCAAGAATAAAGAGTACTTGCGTACTACTCAGGAACAAATAGATCTCATGAGTCTGAAACATGACTTAAAAAATCATCTCATTATCCTTGAAAATAACGTCAGAGAGGGGACAAAAGAGATGACGCTTAAATATTTGGGGAAACTAATGGGTCACACAGGGCTAAAAACATATGTGAATACAAATAACATCGTGATAAATGCCATTGTAAATCAAAAGATATCGGAACATCCAAATATTAAATTTAACGTCAGACATGATGGTGGAGATTTCGATGTTGAAAGCAGTAATTTAACTATAATATTAGGAAATGCTTTGGATAACGCAATAGAAGCAGTTCAAAAAAAGCAGGGCAATGAAACGTCAGTAATCAAAATTACTTTAAGTGAGAATGCAACATTTATTAAGTTTTTTATTTCCAACCCAATATATGTTCAACCAATTATTGAGAATGGAAGTATGAAATCTCAAAAAGGGACCAAGTTCTCTGGTTGGGGTATGAAAAACATTCAGAGAGCAGTAGATTCAGTATCTGGTTTTATGAAATATGAAATGGTTGATGGAGTCTTTAAGCTGACAATTTTAATCAAAAAGTAACAACTTAATCAATATTAGTGCGATATAAACACGAACCATTCCATTGCCATCTGAATTCAGTTATTATGTAGATGGTGATAATATGTATAGATTTTCAGAACAAATAAGTCTATGGTTTTATAAGAAAGAATACATCACCCTCCAACAGGTTGATGATATTACTTTTGCCCTTGAGATCATATTCTCGAACCTTGCTTCTTTCTTAACCATTCTTCTTTTTGGAATTACTTTTAAATTTTATATGGAGACAATGCTTTTTTTCATCGTGTTCATTGGATTTAGAACACTAAATGATCGTTACCATGCGCCTACTTTTTTAAGATGTTACATCCTGACGGTAGGCTCATACTTGTTGTGTCTGTACACCTCAATACTTATCCCAGAAGAGAAACACTTAATACTCTCGACTCAGATCTTGATTCTTAATTTTTTGTTTTTCATTTTGTTCAACGATTCGATAAACACCATCGAAGAGAAAAAGAAAAACATGCCTTTCAAGATCTTTTACATACTATATATTTTAATGTGCTCAATTTTAAATATTATTTTAAGAACACATCATGTACTCTTTCTCACAATTCTTGGACTGATTATAATAATAACTACTTTAAAGAAAGCACCTTGAAATTAATGTTATTCTATGCAAAATATACAACCTAATCAAAAATGATTGGATTTAAATAAGAATCCTTTTAATTGCTTTATATACAGATATAATGTGAGTAAGGAGTGGAAGGGTTACACTTTAATGGACACGGGAAGCGTGTGGTACCCATGATCAAGAGTTGGTTGAGATTGCGGATGCAGTGTTGGATTTGGATGCTATAAATAATTAAAGGGTATGTGTTAAGTAGGTTTATGGGGATTGATTGTGTTTTTAAGTTGTACATCATGTTGGTGCAATATAATGAAGAAAAGAATGAGAGAAAGTAAAACGACTTGGGAATATCCAAGTCGTTTGTATTATCCCAGCGCAACATCGAGGATCATCATGACGGTAAAGCCGATCATGAAACCAATGGTTGCGAGGTCTGTATCAAGGTTTGTGCCGTTACGTGCTTCGGGGATGAGTTCTTCAACCACTACGTATATCATCGCCCCTGCTGCAAATGCGAGTGCGAAGGGTAAGATGGGTTGCAACTGTGTAACCAGTAAGGCTCCCAATACACCTGCGATCGGTTCGACAATGCCTGAAGCTTGTCCATAGAGGAATGCTTTTCGTCTTGAAAATCCTTCTCTTCTAAGGGGGACTGAAACTGCAGCCCCTTCTGGGAAGTTTTGAAGTCCGATACCAATTGCGAGTGCGATGGCACCCCCAATGGTCGCGCCACCTGCTCCCATTGCGGCCGCCCCAAACGCAACCCCTACAGCCAATCCTTCGGGTATGTTATGGAGTGTAATGGCGAGTACCAAGAGTACTGATCGTTGCCACGATGTTTTAATACCTTCAGCTTCCTCTCTTTTCTTTCCCATATGTAGATGGGGTAAGAGTCTATCTGCTAAAAGTAGAAATGCGCCTCCTGACAGAAAGCCAAACGCTGCCATCATCACAGGGTTATATCCCAGTTGTTCTGACATTTCAATTGAAGGGGCAAGCAATGACCAAAAACTGGCTGCTACCATCACGCCAGAAGCAAACCCCAACATGGTATTGAGTACGCGTTTATTAATTGTTTTGAAAAAGAAAACCACTGATGATCCCAAGGCGGTAACGCCCCAAGTGAACATTGTTGCGAAAAACGCAAGTAATATAGGGTTTTGACTTTGTATCCATTCTAAGTTCATATTTAAAGTACCTCTCCCCTATATTATACACGACTTTTGATAGAGCACCTCAAATTTGAATTAAGTTTTTATGTTAGACAAATAATTAGGCACAGGGTTTGGTTTGGTATGATAGAACCGATATAATGGATTAAAAGGAAGTGATAATATGAAACCAAAGGTAGCGTTTGTATGTGTGCATAATTCCTGTCGCTCACAAATGGCAGAAACCGTGTCCAAATTATATGCTAAGGATGTCTTTGATGCTTACTCTGCGGGTACACACACCAAGCCGGAAATTAATCAAGATGCCAATCGTATTGTTAAGAATCGATTGGATGTGGACATGAATGCGACACAGTATTCGAAAACATTGGATGCGATTCCTGAGGTTGATATTGTGATTACAATGGGATGTAATGTTGAATGTCCTTTTGTGCCTTCAAGGCATCAAGAAGATTGGGGATTGGATGATCCCAGTGGTTTGTCGGATGTTGAATTTGAACGAACATTGTCTTTAATTATGGAGAAAGTCATGGATTTGAAGCAACGTATTGAGGATGACATCATTTAAAAACGACCTTAGGTTAGGTCGTTGATAATACGTTGTGCTGTTTCTGTATTCATATGTTCTGATTTCAATAATAATTGCGTTGCCATTTCTAAAAGATGTTGGGGACAGTTGAGTGCGATCAATATATTTTTCGCATGAAGGGACATGTGCCCTTTTTGAATCCCATCAGTATTGAGGGCATAGAGTGCCGCAAAGTTTTGAGTTAAGCCAATGCTCGCAATCACCATCATCAATTCATGTTTGTTTTGAATGTTGCTAATTTTTTTAAAGAGTTGTGCTTTGGGATGGACAGATATAGAACCACCCACGGTTCCCACCGATAGTGGAACCTCAATAAAACCTTTTAAAAGATTATCTTCATAAACCCATGTTGTGATAGGTTGGTTAACGTGATGCGTATAGATGCTGGCGTTGATGGCACGTGTGTCGTTACCACTGGCTAAGACTACCGCATCAATCCCATTCATAACCCCTTTATTATGGGTGGCACATCGGTAGGTATCAAGTATTGATAGTTTACTGGATTGGGCGATGCGTTTCGCTGTTTCATGTGAAAACTTCAAAGTTTCTGGGTCTATGATACATTCAGCCTTTACGATACTATCTGGATTGTGGTTGGTTAAAATGGCCATGAGTACCGATTCGTTTGTTTCTGATTCGATATATGTTCCCAATTTTTCTAAAACAGTATTCATCATATTTGCGCCCATGGCTTCTTTGGTATCCATAAAGACATCAAGAATGATGAAGGTATCCTGTGCGTCCATGAGTGTTCTTATCTCAAGTTTTTTAACGCCGCCCCCTCTTTTTATAATGGAAGGGTACGCTTTTTGAGAAACTTCTATAAGTGCGTTTGTATCATGGAGTGTGTTGAGGAGTTTATTTTTATTGTGTGGATTTGAAAAAATGACTTCCCCTCTTAAAAAGTCTGAAACCACAACGGCCTGAATACCACCGTTTCTATTCATATAGTTGGCGCCATTATTGGCGGCCGCAATGACCGATGATTCTTCCGTAGCCATGGGTATGGTATAAGCCGTGTCGTTGATGATGAGATTGGGCACAACGCCCAAAGGGACTTCATAGACACCGATTGCGTTTTCAATCATGTGTTCATAGATGTCTTCTCTCAAGTGTACATTGAGTGTTTCATCAAAACGCCCTGCTTCTTTGAGTATCTCTTTTCGTGTATTAATATCTTTTTTATAAAACCCTTTATAGTTCATATGATCACCTTAATTCTATTGTATAAGAAAGTATGATAAAAACCAAGAATATGATAAAATATGAATAAATGGAGGTTACTTATGAAAACTACAAAAATTTCAATTATCGGTGCAGGTTCCGTTGGCGCAGCGACAGCCTTTGCGCTCATGAATCATGGTGTCGCTACGGAAATCGTATTGGTTGATATTAATCAACGACGCGCAGAAGGTGAAGCCATGGATTTGGAGCAGGGTAAAGTCTTTGTATCACCCGTCAATATTTTATCTGGAGACTATGAAGATACAACGGGTAGTGATATTGTGGTTATTACTGCAGGTCTTGCGCAAAAAGAGGGTGAAACACGCATTGATCTTGTGAATAAGAATATTGAAATATATAAAGAAATGATTCCTGAAATTGTGAAATATAATCCGGATTCAATTTTATTGGTGGTGTCCAACCCCGTCGATATATTATCGTATGTTACGTATAAACTGTCGGGATTCCCAAGTCATCGCGTCTTTGGGTCGGGTACAGTCTTGGATACGGCACGCTTTCAATCCATTTTATCAACGGAGTTTCAAGTAGATCCCCGTGATATTCAAGCCAACATAATTGGGGAACATGGGGATAGTGAAATTGCGACATGGTCCTTGGCGACCATTGCGGGCTTAACCATTGAGCAGTATTGTGAATTGATTGGGATTGACTTTGATGAGTCAGACAAAACACGGATAACAGATACGGTTAAAAACGCTGCCTATGAAATTATTGCGCGTAAAGGCTACACAAACTATGCGGTCGCTTTATCCATTACACGCATTGTGAAAGCCATCTTAAGAGATGAAAAATCAATATTAACGGTATCCAGTTTACAAAAAGGAGCCTATGGATTAGAGGATGTTTATATCTCAGTTCCGAGTCGAGTTGGACGTGAAGGGGTGCTTGATGTGGTAGAAGTACCTTATAGTTCTGACGAAGTGGATGCATTGAAAGCATCCGCAAATATATTGCGTGATATTTTTCGGGCATCAAAACTATGATTTAGTCTTAAATTGATGTATAATAAACCAGCATGAAAAAAATAGTAAACTTAGCAGTAATCGCGCACGTAGATGCGGGAAAAAGTACACTGGTGGATGCAATCTTAAAAGAAGCCCGTGTTTTTGGTGATCATGAAGAAATTGTTGATCAAGTTATGGATAGTGATGATATTGAGAGGGAACGAGGCATCACAATTTATTCAAAGAACCTTAGTGTAGAGTATAAAGATTTTAAACTCAACATTATTGACACACCAGGACACGCCGATTTCTCCAGTGAAGTGGAAAGAATTATAAAAACGGTTGATACCGTTATTTTGCTCGTGGATAGTAGTGAAGGACCCATGCCACAAACGCGTTTTGTGTTGCGCATGGCACTTCAACAAAACTTGAAACCAATTTTATTAATCAACAAAATTGATAAAAAAGATGCACGTATTGAAGAAGTCATCGATGAAGTTATGGAACTCTTTGTAGATCTTAACGCAACCGATGAACAATTGGAATTCCCAATTCTTTATGGCGTCGCAAAAAATGGTATCGTTCGATATGCGCTTGAAGATGATAACGAAAATATTTTACCTTTGTTTGAAACCATCGTAGAACATACCGCAGCTTACCCAAATAAAGACGATGAACCGCTCCAAATGCAAGTCTCAACACTTGCGTATGACTCCTATGTGGGAAGATTGGGGATTGGTCGTATCTATAGTGGTAAGATGAGTCGTAATGAATGGATATCGGTTGTTGAACCGGAAGGAAATGTTGAAAGAAGACAAATCCGTAATATCTATACATATAAGGGCTTAGACCGTGTAGAAACAGATGTTGCCTATAGCGGTGATATTGTTCAGGTTTCAGGAATCGCTGATATTTCAATTGGTGATACTTTAAATAACCCAAACAATATTATGCCTCTGGAAGCCATAGAAATTGAAGAACCAACGTTGTCCATGAATTTCATGGTTAACACCTCTCCTTTAGCAGGTAGAGATGGTAAATACGTTACTTCTCGTAACATTAAAGAACGTTTAGAACGTGAACTTGAAGTCAACGTTGGACTCAGAGTAGAAGAAACTGAATCCCCTGATGTTTTCAAGGTCAGTGGACGTGGTGAATTACACATATCCATTTTAATTGAAAATATGAGACGTGAAGGGTATGAGCTTGGGATTAGTAAACCAAGAGTTATTACCCGGGAAATAGATGGCAGACAACATGAACCCATTGAAGAAGTAATGGTCGAAGTTTCTGAACAATACAGTGGTACCATCATCAGTCAACTGAACCTAAGACAAGGTGAAATGGTTGATATGAAGGAAGAAGGTTCCATGTTACGTCAGTACTGGCGCGTTCCAACTCGTGGGTTAATTGGATTTAGAAGTGACTTTATCAACATGACCCATGGTGAAGGAACCATGGTACGTAAGTTCTATGGCTATGAGCCGTTAAAGGGAGAAATTTCCCAACGTCAAAATGGATCCATGGTTTCCATTGAGAATGGTACCGCAATGACTTACTCAATTTTCCACCTTCAAGAACGGGGTCAATTCTTTATCACACCTCAAACAGAACTGTATGAAGGAATGATTGTTGGAATCAGTGCCCGTCAATTTGATATGGAAGTAAACCCAACTAAAAACAAGAAAGGAACCGCGATTCGTTCAGCAGGTAAAGATGAAGCGATGCGCCTTGTTCCTGCGATTCCATTAACCTTGGAATATGCACTTGAATTTATCAGAGACGATGAACTTGTGGAAGTAACCCCAAACTACATTCGTTTAAGAAAATATTACTTGAAGAGTCACGAACGTAAACAACATTCAAGAAGGAGTGATTAGTCTTGAATAAAGCTTTAACTTTTAATATTGAAAAGAAATCAACGGAATCAAAAGCCCGTACCGCAACGTTAACGACACCCCATGGTGAAGTTAAAACACCGATGTTTATGCCGGTCGGTACGTTGGCTACCGTTAAATATTTATCTCCAAATGACTTGAAGAATATTAATTCTCAAGTCATTTTGAGCAATACCTACCACCTGTGGTTAAGACCTGGTGAACAGATTGTGAAACAAGCAGGCGGTCTCCATAAGTTTATGAACTACGATGGACCCATCTTAACAGACAGTGGTGGTTTTCAAGTATTCTCTTTATCTAAGATCAGACAAATTGAAGAAGAGGGTGTACACTTTAGAAATCACTTAAACGGCGATAAATTATTCTTATCACCAGAAAAAGCCATTCAAATTCAAAATGATTTGGGCGCTGATATCATCATGAGTTTTGATGAATGTCCACCTTATCCCGCAACCCATGAATACATGAAAGACAGCATTGAACGTACTTTAAGATGGGCCAAACGGGGTAAAGATGCGCATATGCGTTCCCATGACCAAGCCTTATTTGGGATTGTTCAAGGCGGTGAATTTTCAGATCTAAGAGAATGGCACGCCAAAGCATTGGTTGAAATGGATTTCCCGGGTTACTCAATTGGAGGAACCAGTGTGGGTGAACCCAAGGATGTCATGATAAAAATGGTTGAAGACACCATCAAACACTTACCCGAAGATAAACCCCGATATTTAATGGGTGTAGGGACCGTTAATGATATTTTTGAATCCGTTGAACGCGGTGTTGATATGTTTGACTGTGTTTTACCCACGCGTAATGCGCGACATGGTGCCATGATGACTTCAGAAGGTCGCATTAACATTAAAAATAAAATACATGAGTATGACTTTGGACCCCTTGATCCAGAATGTGATTGTGAAGCATGTACACAGTATTCACGTGCTTACTTGAGACATTTATACAGAACCAATGAAGGGTTGGGCATGCGTTTACTTTCAATTCATAATTTAAGATTTTTACTTAAAATGATGGAAGACATTCGCGAAGCCATTGAAAATGATACGTTTATGGAACTTAAAGCAGCAGTTTATAAAAAATTTGGGATTGAATCAGAAATGGATAAAGGATTTTAGGCGATGAAAGTAAAAGATTTTGATTTTGATTTACCAGAATCCCTCATTGCACAAACGCCTTTAGAAAACAGAACACAATCCAGACTCTTAGTTGTCGATGACCACAATCTTGAAGACAAACACTTCTATGATATCGTGGATTACTTGAATGAAGGGGATGTACTGGTTCTTAATGACACCCGTGTTTTGGCTGCACGTTTATTTGGTTTTAAAGAAGAAACGGGAGCGCATGTTGAAGTGTTGATTCTAAAAATGGATCAAGACTTCGCAGAGTGTTTGGTGGGAAATGCGAAAGTTGTGAAACTGGGTACTGAAATTACATTTGGGGATGGTCGTTTAAAAGCCGTTTGTACAGAAGTAAGAGATGAAGGCATTCGTATCTTTAAATTTATATATGAAGGGATCTTTCTTGAAGTACTTGATGCTTTAGGAGAAATGCCACTACCCCCTTATATTCATGAAAAACTAGAAGATAAGGAACGTTACCAAACCGTTTATTCAAAAGCATTGGGAAGTGCTGCTGCACCCACAGCGGGATTACATTTCACCAAGGACTTGCTTCAAAAAATTGAAGACAAAGGCATTACGGTTACTTATGTCACATTACATGTTGGATTGGCGACATTTCGACCCGTTAAGGTAGCGGATGTCTTAGAACACAAGATGCATCCTGAAAGTTACCACATGACACAAGAGACCGCTGATATTTTAAATAACGCAAAACGCATTGTGGCCGTGGGTACTACAACGGTACGTACTTTAGAAACAATCAAAGAAAAGCACGGTACTTTTAAAGAAACAAAAGGTGAAAGTGAAATATTCATTTATCCTGGATTTGAATTTAAAGCTGTCGATGCGATTATCACGAACTTCCATTTACCCAAGTCAACTTTAATTATGATGGTCAGCGCATTTGCGGGCAGAGATGTTATTACCCATGCGTATCAACATGCGATTGATCAGGAATATCGATTTTTCTCATTTGGGGATAGTATGTTCTTAACGCATAAAAACATGGTATAATTATTTAAGTTGGAAATGAGGTATCTTTTTGAAACGAAGAAAAATCATAAGAAATGTATTCATGCATCTTCTTGTTATTCATATGATTTTGAATGTTGTCCATTTTATGGGCGACAATTTAAACCACCCTTTATATAATATCCTTATAAACCGTCCCCCTTATATACAGGTGTTGGTTTTGGGATTCTTTGATATTCTTTCATATACGATTATTACCTTTATCTATGCGAGATTTTATGACAAACAAAAGGCACTCTATTTCGTGATCGAATGGGTTGTGATCATTTTCGCACTTTGTTTGCTCACAATTTATGCAGTTGTATATTTTATCTCATTAACGTTCTACATGAGAGAATTGATGCTAATTTATACCATCTCAAATGGATGGTACGGCACCTTTATGTATAAATTACCGAACGAACAATTATATTCACTGTGGTGGATGTTATCTGCCATTCTCCCATCTATAGGTATCTATATTGGGGTTAAACTTGGATTGAGAAAAGAGGTAAACTTATGAAAAATACATGGACAGCGTTGTTAGCGATTATAGGAAGTGCCATTATATATCGTTTTGCAGATCACTTTATGGGTGGAAAATTACTGACATTTCTATACTTAGTCTTACTGCTGGTAATTGGATTCTTTATGTCCAATACTCGTGGTAAAAACAGCCGTTGGCTCGGTAAAGTTGTGATTTCACTGGTCGTAGTTTTCATTTTTGGGATTCGTTTGGAATTGTTTGTCTTTGATGAGTTCTATGAAATATTAACAACAGTCGGCCTTTATGGAAGTTTCCTTGATTTACTTCTCATATATTGTGGCTGGGTATTTTACCAAGTCTAATCAATCATGATATAATAAAACAGTATACAGATACTGTTTTTTTTATGAAAACAAAAGGAAGATAAAAATGATCGTAGTAGGAAAAATAAGCGTAAAAGCCATATTAGAAAATAAAAAAAGAGACATCCATGCTGTCTATCTTTTAAAAGACAAAGATGATAAAGATGTCCGTTATGTTCAAAGACTTACAAAAGGTCTAAAGATCGAATACGTATCTCGCGAAGCCTTGGATACTTTAACAGGGACTACATCACATGGAGGCTATGCGGTTGATTGTGGTGCACGCCACCAAGATGATATTGAAGACTTAAACCGTATCTTCTGTATAGAAGGTGTCAGTGACCCTTATAACTTAGGAGAAATACTCAGAAGTCTACTTGCCCTTGGGGTAGAAGGCGTATTGACACCCGATTATGACTTCTATGAACACGAAGCGAAACTCATTCGTGCCAGTGCAGGTGCAAGTGAGAAAATAAAGTGGCTTAAAAGTGAAGATGTCGCTTCAGACTTGATTAAATTAAAAGCACACGATATTAAAGTGATTGGTGCACACCGTCAAGAAGGCAGCCACTCACTTCTGGATTATCAGTGGCCACTTAAGAGTTGTGTCTGTATCGGTGGGGCACTCAGGGGTTTATCTCGTAATATCTTAGATATCTGTGATGCGTATGTGCGTTTGGATTATGATGCGAAGATCGCATTGAGCGCAAACAGTGCAAGTACAGTATTCGCATATGCTCAATTTCAAGCACTCAAGAAAGGTGAATCGTTATGAGAATCGCAATCAGTCAAAAAAGACTATACATGAATCAACCAGAAAAAAACTTTGAACTATTAAAACAAGATGTTTTAGAATCCAAAGGTAAAGCAGATTTGATTGTTTTTTCAGAACTTGCTTTATCCAGTGCACTATATGGACACCGTCTTGTGAATGATGCACTCATTAAACTGCTTTTAGAAAAACAAAAAGAAGTGATCAAACTCAGTAAACACATTCCCATCGTATTTGGGAATATCATGATTGTGGGTGACCAATACTACAATGCTTTGTTTTATGCAAAAGATGGAAAACTTGAAGCTTATGGTTTTGAGGAAGAACCCTTTGACTTCAAGTTAAAAAACTTGGACTTTATCGTTTCTCATGAAGCGGTTGAAACCGACAAAATTAATATTGTATTGGGTTTAAAACCCTACAATAAAGATCTAAACCATGAGATCTATCCCAACACAATTTATGTGGGAAGTGATGGACTCTACAACAATGGGAATGAAGTCTACGTATTGGATGATTATGGGTATGTATCCTATAAAAATAAGTGTCAGTATCTTGAGAATGGTATGTATGAGAATAAAACAAACATCATTGATCTCAAAGACTTGTCTTATAATAAGCGTCACAATCATACAGTATTAAATCATTTGATTAAGGGTATTAAGTACTTCGATGAAGAAAACCTGTCTTACAAACCAAAATGGATTGTGGGTGTTTCAGGGGGATTGGATAGTGCGCTTAGCGTTACGTTACTCACCTTGGCTTTGGGGAAAGAAAGGGTACATGGCGTTACGCTTCCAGGACCCTATACCCGTGATATATCACTTCAAAATGCGAAACATCTCTTTAAAGTTCTGGACATCAGTCATGAAACCATTCAAATTCATGGGATGGTGGATGCGACAGTTGCTTCAATGAACGTTGAAAAGATAGAAGGACTTGCGTATGAAAATATCCAAGCGCGTTTGCGTGGTCACAGTTTGATGACAATCGCCAGTATAATCAATGGTGTGGTTTCAAATAACGGAAACAAGATAGAATCCGCACTGGGTTATGCGACCTTATATGGGGATGCGATTGGCGCATTTAGTATCTTGGCGGATCTCACAAAACTAGAAGTGGGTAATCTTGCTGCAGAAATAAATGAAACATATCATAAAGAAATTATCCCAACCAATTTAATCCCAAATATCGAAAACTATGCTGTGAGATTTGGGTTTGCGCCCAGTGCTGAATTGTCTCAAGATCAGTTTGATCCAATGAAGTGGGGGTATCATGATCATTTGGTGCCTTATTTATTGGAACATTCAATTGAACGTTTTATGGAAGAGTTGATCGATGAGAGTGTCTATAATTTAGAGATGGGACATTATTTAAAACAATACAATCTCTCAAAATCAGAAATAATTGAGGATTTGGAGTGGGTGTATCGTCAAATCAATACTGCAGTATTTAAGCGTACACAGACACCACCGGTTCTTAAGGTTTCTGGGAATGGGTTTACACCAGAAGCCCAGGTGCCTTTGTATTATTCCAGTGAATATATTAAATTAAAAAATAAGTATTTAGGCTAATAAAAAGATCCATTCACATTGATGTGTGACTGGATCTTTTATCCTTCTATCGCAATAACTTCTGTAATCTCTGGTATGGCATCCATAAGGAGTGCTTCTACGCCACCTTTCAGTGTGAAGTCGAGTAAGACACAACCGACACAAGCACCCAGAAACTTAACGCATACAACGCCTGTTTCAGTGCAGTAGCTGTGGAATTCAATGTCGCCGCCATCCCCAATAATATAGGGTCGGATGCGTTGAATTGTGTCTTCTATTTTTTTCTCAATTTTCATAGAATCATCCTTTACAACATTATAAAGAGAATACTGGGTACTGAAATACCAAGTATCAAACCACCCAATATTTCAACCCATTTATGTCCCAAAACTGTTTTAAGTTTCATTAAGTAGATGGGATCACTGAGTTTGTGTTGGGTAAGAATTTCAATGTCTTTAATCAATTGTTTTGTGAGCGCAATATTTTGTCCAGCATAGTAACGGACATTTGCGGCATCATAAATCACAATGAGTGAAAAAACAGAACTGATCATAAATGCATTGGAAGATATTCCTTCTTGGTATGCCAAAGCCACCGTCAAACCGACTACCAGTGCCGTATGAGAGCTTGGGAAACCACCGCTTTCTACCGCAAGACCAAATTGCTTTTCGCCTGTTCTTAGATAGTGGAAAATAGGTTTTAGAAGTTGTGCCAACGTATTGGCAATAATTGCGGAAACAAGGGGGTAGAATGTTCGCATATTTCACCTCTATTAAATTATACCACATGTGATATAATTAAATAAGATTAGAGGTAAGATATATGCAGAGTGATTACAAAATCGGACAAATTATTGAAGGTGTGATTACGGGTATCAAACCCTATGGTGCGTTTGTGAAGTTGGATGAAGAAACAACAGGTCTCATTCATATCTCTGAGGTTTCAGATGATTTCGTAAGAGACATTCGTTATTTCGTTACGCCTGGTGAAGCAGTCATTGCGAAAGTGATTGACATTGACAAGAGTAGTGGTCAATTGAGGTTGTCCTTAAAAGCACTCAACTATTCGCATAGAAAAGAGCGTACGGAAGATCAAAAGAAACGTCGCTTGCTTCCGAAACGAAACATAGGTTATGATACAATTGAAAAACACTTGCCTTTATGGATAGAAAAAAAGGAGAAACATATGGTGAAAATTGATTTAAGTCATGCACTTTTAGAAGAAAATATTTTGGATTATCAAGAGGAAGTCTCTCGCATTCATAGAATGATTCATGATAAAACTGGAAAAGGAAATGACTATCTAGGATGGGTTGATTGGGCAGAGCATTACGATAAAGCGGAATATGATCGTATTAAACTTGCCGCAAAGAGAATTCAAGACCAAGCAGACGTTTTACTTGTATGCGGTATTGGGGGCTCCTATTTGGGAAGTCGTGCAGCCATTGAAATGATTCAAGGGCCCCATGCTAAAACTGATTTAGAAGTAATTTATGTTGGGAATACATTCTCAAGTACTGCGATTGTGCGTATTTTAGAGTATATTCAAGATAAGGAAGTTGCGGTAAACGTAATTTCTAAATCAGGAACAACCACCGAAACGTCATTGGCTTTCAGATTGATTCGTCAATTCTTGGAAGAAAAATATGGTGAAACAGATGCCGCAAAACGTATCTATGCCACAACGGATAAAGAAACAGGTCTTCTAAAACCTGTAGCGGACCAAAAGGGATATGAAACATTCGTAATTCCCAATGATATTGGGGGTCGTTTCTCAGTCATCACACCCGTAGGATTGCTTCCCATTGCGGCAGCAGGTATTGATATCGATGCCCTTATGCAAGGTTTGGATAAAGCGACTTTTGATTTAAATACAGATAAACTGGAAGACAACCCAGCGTATGTCTATGCGGTAGCGCGTCGTATTCTGGAAAAACAAGGTAAAGTAGCTGAAATGTTTGTATCCTACGAACCGCATCTACTGTTCTTAGCAGAATGGTGGAAACAACTCTTTGGTGAATCTGAAGGTAAAGAAGATAAGGGTTTATTGCCAACCAGCGTTAATAACTCAACAGACTTACACTCCATGGGACAGTTTGTTCAGGAAGGGAATAAGATTCTTTTTGAAACCGTCATGACTGTTAAAGAACCCATTGCGGATATGACGTTCCCATTTGAAGCAGGCGATCTGGATGAACTGAACTATCTTGCGGATAAGAGTCTACACTGGGTCAATCAAAAAGCATTTGAAGGTACCCTTCAAGCGCACGTTGAAACAGGAAATGTACCCAACATTATTTTAGAAATCGAAAAACTCGATGCTTATAACTTTGGATATATCGTTTACTTCTTCTTCAAAGCGCTCGCAATGAGTGTATACATGATCGATGTAAACCCATTTGATCAACCCGGTGTTGAAGTATATAAACGTAATATGTTTAAACTTCTGGGAAAAAATTAATCAACTAGGATGTGACATCACATCCTTTTTTTAGGAGGACCCATGAAAAAAATATTAGTTACAGGCTTTGAACCATTCAATGGAGAAAGTATCAACCCTTCCATTGAAGCGGTAAAAAATCTCCCCGATTTCATTGAAGGTGTTAGGGTTATTAAACTACGACTCCCCACAGCGTATCACAGCGCCATTACCACACTCTACAATGAGATAGAAACCCACACACCCAACTGGGTAGTTTCAATCGGACAAGCCGGAGGTAGAGCGGGGATCACCCCTGAACGCATTGCGATCAATATAGATGATGCCCTAATTCCCGATAATGAAGGCAACCAACCCATTGATCAACCCATATTCAAAGAAGGCATGAACGCATACTTCACAAACCTACCCATCAAAGCAATGGTTAAAGCCATACAAGATGCAGGGATACCCGCAACAGTCTCAAACAGTGCAGGAACTTTCGTGTGTAATCACGTCATGTATGGACTTATGCACTATATTCACACAAACAATCTCAACATAAAGGGTGGCTTCATCCATGTACCCTACGAAACCCATCAAGGAAAAACTCCAGCACTTCCTTTAGAAAAGATTGTGGAAGGACTACACTTAGCCATCACAACCATCATTCTCAATGACACAGATATTGAGGCAGTTGGAGGCACACTGAATTAAAAGAGCAAATGCTCTTTTTTTCATTTGATTATAGTAAATATCTAAGAAGAATCGCCAAAGTGTAAAACGAAATCGCGCCAAAGTGTAAAATGAAATCGCGCCAAAGTGTAAAATGAAATCACGCCAAAGTGTAAAATGCAGTATAATATCATTGAAAGGTCGTGTTACTGTGAAGAAATATTATCCTAGAATCGCTGATAAACTATTAGACATTTCTCTTTCAACTGCAGGAGCTGTTTTGGTTGAAGGCCCAAAATGGTGCGGGAAGACATGGACTGCTAAAAGTACGCTTTATATGCAGGATCTAGATGAACGAGATAGTAATATGCAGGCAGCAAGTATTAAACCATCATTACTCTTAAAAGGAGCAACGCCACGATTAATTGACGAATGGCAAGTTGCTCCAATTCTTTGGGACTCTGTGAGACATGAAGTGGACAAAAGAGGTGAAGTGGGTCAATTTATATTAACGGGATCAACAACGCCCATTTTAGATCATCAAATATCCCATACTGGAAGCGGAAGAATATCTAGAATAAAGATGAGGCCAATGAGTTTATTTGAATCAAATGAATCAAATGGGGAATTCAGTTTACAAAACTTGTTTGAAGGTCAAGTTACTTCCGGCGCATTAAGTAAATTAGAAATAGAGGATATCGCGAAAGTTATTGTCCGAGGTGGTTGGCCAGCATCAGTAAATTCAAGTCCGGAAATTGGATTTAAAAGAGCCCAAGATTACGTGGAATCTGATATTAATTTTGATGTTTCCGCCGTTGATGATATAAAGAAAAATCCACAGAAAATGACGTCATTGTTAAAATCATATTCAAGGAATATATCGACAGAGGCGAATGCTTCTGTACTTATAAAAGATGTGGAGGGTGGAGAAAATGATTCAATTACCCGTCCAACATTAAATTCTTATTTAAATGCACTTCAAAGACTCTTTGTAGTGGAAGATTTAGAAGCATGGAATCCATCCATTCGTTCATCAACAGTACTAAGGAGTTCACCAAAAAGACATTTTGTAGATCCATCAATCGCAACCACAACATTGGGTATCAATCACGAAAGACTACTACAGGACTTTAATACATTTGGATTTCTATTTGAATCATTATGTATTAGAGATTTAAGAGTATATGCCGAATCTTTGGGCGGAAACGTATATCATTACCGAGATAAAAGCGGCTTGGAATGTGATGCTGTTATTGTACTAAAAGATGGTCGTTGGGGCGCGGTTGAGATAAAACTTGGAACCCATGAATTTGATAAAGCAGCAAATAACCTGATTAAATTCTCGGAAAACATAGACACAAGAAAAACAAATAAACCTTCCTTTCTTATGATCTTGACAGGAAGTAAAAATGGATACACACGTGATGATGGAGTCATTGTGGTTCCAATCGGTTGTCTAAAAGACTAAGAAACTAAAAACGGATGCTTGTGGGCATCCGTTTTGAATGTAAATGATTTAATTAAACTCAGTGATTTTATGTGTTGTTTTGGTGATGTCATTCAAGTAAGTTTCACCATCCGCACCCAGTCTGAATAGACTGTATCCAGATGCACCCAAGACAAACACGCCATCTTTAACAGCTTGGTCTGTATAAGTTAAAACCATAATATAGGTCGCACCTTCCACCAAATCAACATGCCCGTCAGGAATCATTGTGCTTTTCAGTTCCTTTATGTTGCATGGTTCCATTACTACAACCGACCATGACCAAACAAACAAATAATGTGAGAATCTTCTTCATAATCGTGCCTCCTTTTCAAAAGATATAATGAAGATGTACCTTTACACATACACTATATA
>DEQB01000062.1:9891-15785 GCA_002359085.1 Erysipelothrix sp. UBA3377 | reverse complement strand
TGTGGAGAGATTAAGCCTCACAAACGATGCAGAGTTTGTCTTTACTGAATTGTTGTGCAGCACTTGTGGAGTGTTGGTAGTACAATGATTTAACACCATTTCTCCATGCGAATAGGTAAAGTTCATTCATCTCTTTAGCGGACATGGATGGGTTTACCATAATGTTGAGGGATTGACTTTGGTCAAGGAATTGTTGTCTGATGGCCGCTTGGTCCAGTACAACATATTGGTCAATTTCACTGAAGGTTTTAAAGACTTCTTTCTCATGATCGGTTAAGAAATCAAGGTGTTGAACAGAACCATCGTGATTACGGATATCAATCCAAACTTCACGAGTGTCCATGTCATATTTTTTTAAGACTTCCTTGAGGTAAGGGTTACGGATTGAAATCTTAGTTTTCGCAACGTCCTTAACGTAGTTGTTGGACCATGTGGGTTCAATACTTTGAGATACTTGTCCAAGAATAAACGCGGAAGAAGTTGTGGGGGCGATGGCTGTAAGGGTAGTATTTCTTCTGCCATAACCTTTTAGGATTTCAGGTTCTCCATATAACTTCGCTAATTTTTCTGAAGCTGCATGGGCATTGGTTTGAATGTTTTTAAAGATTTGTGCATTTAATTTAGTCGCTTCCATACTTTCGAATGGAATCATTTTAGATTGTAGGTAGGAGTGCCATCCAAGGCCACCCAGTCCCAAAGCTCTGTTTGCTTTCGCAAAATTATAAGCTCTTTCCATGAAGCTAAATGCCAATTGATTTTCTTTTTCTTCTGAGTCACGAAGTGTTTCAAGTTTTTGTAAAAATTCACTCATAACAGCATCCAATAAGAACACAATGGTTTCTACCGCATCTGTATCTTTCCACTCATCATACATTAATATGTTCATGCTGGATAAGTTACATACAAAGGACCAGTCATCTGTTGAAGGGAGTGCAATCTCTGAACACAAGTTACTGTGTCTAATTTCTAAACCTTTATCTTTGTAGACATCTACTGTTTCACGGTTGACTGTATCTTTAAAGAAGATATAAGGGTAACCAATTTCAACACGTCTTTGAATGAGCTTTGCCCAAGCGTTACGCTTTTCAGGATCTCCCGCAATCATCGCATTCATCCATTCATCAGTAACAGTGACACCGTGTGTCAATTCTTGGATGGGATTTCCTTCCGTACCAATTTCTAAGAACTCATGAATATCTGGATGATCAATGGGTAGGTAAGGAGCGAAGCGCCCACGTCTGGTAGAACCTTGTGATACCACATCAATGATGGTTTCAAATAACTTCATAAAGTGAACGGCACCGGATGATTCACCATTATTGGTGATGGGTGCACCACGATGACGTAAGTCACCAAAGTAACCGGAAGTACCGCCCCCAAATTTACTCATCATTCCCACTTCACTTTGTGTATAGAGAATGCCACCCATGTGGTCGGGTAAATGTGATCCAAAGCATGAGATGGGTAGCCCTTTATCTGTTCCAAAGTTTGACCAAACAGGGGAAGCCAATGAATAGAATCCACGTTCCATGTAGTCGTAAAATTTATCAGCAAAGCCTTCTATTCCAAGAAATTCTTGTGCCGTTTCAGCAATGTCGCGTACGCGTTCTTCGGCAGATACACCCTCTGCCAGGTAGCCTCTTGATAAAAAGAGTCTGCTATGTTCATTTAACCATTTCATATTTAAATCTCCTTTTTTTAAAATAAATCGTCTCCGGTAATACTTCTTGTACGCTTACTATAGTTGATAGAACGTTTCACAAAGAAGTCTACATGTTTTGTGGCAACCACTTCATCATCGAACCAATCTGTTGATTCAACGGCTTTTTCATCAATCTCAAAGATGGGTTTATATCCAATACTGTCCAGTGAATTGTTTAAGCGATTCTTAACGAATTCTTTTACAGTTTCTTTTGGCATAAAGTCTAAGTCACCATCTTCATAGATCCAGTCAATCACAATCTTTTCAGATTCATAAGCATCTCTACAGGATTGAATGACTTCTCTTTCCATGGTTTCATCGAACCATTCAGGGTGTTCCTCACGGATGATGTTGATCAGTTCAATTCCAAATAAACCATGAATCTGTTCTTCTTTAGAAGTGGCTTCAATCGCATTGGACATACCCTTAAATAGGTTTTTATACTTATTGAAGGACATGATGATTAAGAACTGAGAGAATAGGGATACATGTTCTGTAAATAGAGAGAACAAGATAAGTGATAGACCATAGTCTTTATCACTGCCTGTTCTTGCGAGAACGGCTGATTTATTGAGATAATCAACCCTTTGCATCAACTCAGGGATGTCTTTCAACTTTTCAAACTCTTCATTGAGTCCCAATATTTCAAGTAAGTGGGCATAAGCATCTTGGTGACGCACTTCACTTTCTGCGAAAGTATAACCCACGGCACCAATTTCAGGTTTGGGCATTCTTTTGAAAATATCTCCCCAAAACGACTTCACCGCAACTTCAACTTGCGCAATGGCCAACATAGAGTTTTTAATGGCCGTACGCTCATGGTCCGTAACGTTGACTTTAAAGTCATGGATGTCTGAAGTATAGTTAAACTCAGTATGTAACCAATAAGAGTGTTGGATGGCTTCTTTATATTCTGCCAACTCAGGATACTCATGGGGTTTTAAATTCAATCGATACTTAAATAAATCCCGTTTTCTGGCTTGGCTTCTCGATTCTCTATAAATAATATACGCTTTTGCGGTCTTTTTAAATTGAGAATTCAACAATGCTTCTTCAACGAAGTCTTGGACCTTTTCAACCGTTAAGTTTTCATAATCATTGTGTGCTTCAATAAGATCAAGGACATCCTCTGTAAGGCGGTTGGCCTCTGTGCGATCAAACTCCTCAGTTTGCGCGCCTGCTTTTTCAATTGCGAGTGTGATTTTCTCGGGTTCAAAGTCAACAACTGAGAAATCACGTTTGGTAATAAGTTTTGGTAATGACATATTCTTTTCCTTTCTGTCTCTATAAAATAAAAGAGATCAAGTATTTTAAAAACCTGATCTTTGTTTCACATTTAGCGTTTTTCCAATTAAGATGGCTTTACCGTCTTGGCGTTGGTAAAAAAAATCGGTACATACATAACCATGGCGAATATCGAAAGTATTACAACAAGGGTCAGTAGTGATGATTTTATCACATCGGATAAATTTGGAATTAGGATGATACATATCATCGTGATGTAAAAGCTAAAGGTGGCGATTTTACCAAACCACTGGGCACTGGAAATGGTGATGTTCTTTCTATAAGAATAATAACTTCCCAACAGTAACAGTGCGTCTTTGATTAAGATAACCCAGAAGTAGAATACATATTTCTTAAACAGAAATATGAAACTCAATGAGATGGCTGTTTGAGTGAGTTTATCAGCAAGTGGGTCTAGTAGTTTACCAAGGTTGGTAATCCAGTTAAACCTTCGGGCTAAAAACCCATCCAATAAGTCTGTCAATCCTGAGATGATCAGGATTACCCCTGCCGTTATCCTTTGGCCATTCATGACCGCGATTAGGTAAAAAGGGATCAAAAGTATTCTAAAAGTTGTGAGTATATTTGGAATATTTTTCATAAGTCTACCTCTTCTTGATTCAAGTATATCATAAGGGTGGTATGAGTTATATATATATTCCAGGTGTTTTTTTTCTTTCGTTCACTGGATCTGGATCTTTGAAGCGATCGGATATGACGGCTTCACCTTTCTCTAAGGATCTTGGAACATCAAGGATGCGTTGGTTTGAAGAACCTCTAAATAAAATGGTGAGGTTACGTTCCGCCAGGATAAATCGACCATCAATTAAGATATCTAAAGTCGATAAGAACTTCTTAATATAAGGGTCTTTAAGTCTCATTAAGACTTCGAAGTCAAACCCTGTATAGGACCACAAACTATATCCATGTGCTTTCAATGTTTTGGCGATGGTATAACAAGCTTCTGCTTGCACAAACGGTTCACCCCCTGAGAAAGTGACACTTTTCAAGTCTCTTTTCAGGACATCCTTTAAGACCACATCAATATCTAAGACCATCCCTTTATCAAAGGGTTGTGTCTGAGCGTTGTGACATCCAGGGCAGTTATGTGGACAGCCTTGGGTGAAGATAACACTTCTAAGCCCTTCGCCATCCACGATAGAATCATGAATTAAAGAAGCGAGTCTAATGGTCATAGGGAGTGCTTCACCCTCTCTTGTGTTTCAGAACGCTTCGCATCATTGAAACGATCCAAGGTACCCACAAGGTATCCCGTAATGCGTCTGATTCTTTCAAAGTTGGGTCCTTTGTCTTCGGTTCTTTCACAGTGTGGACAAAAATCATTGATGATTCCCGTATAACCACACACTGGATCACGATCCACAGGATGGTTAATGGCGCCATAACCAATATTGTTTTCACGCATCAAACGGATGACACTTTCAAAACTTTCTAAGTTCTTAGTGGTATCCCCATCCAATTCGACATAAGAGATATGACCCGCATTGGTGAGTGCGTGATACGGTCCTTCAAGTCTTACCTTATCAGCAATTGAGATTTCGTGATACACGGGAACATGGAAGGAGTTAGTGTAGTAATCACGATCTGTGATGCCCTCAATCTTTCCATAAATGGATCGATCAATGCCCACAAAGCGACCACTCAAACCTTCAGCCGGTGTAGCGATAAGTGTAAAGTTAAGTGTGTATTCTTGCGCATAAGCATCTGCTTTATCACGCATGAACTTCACAATCTCTAAACCCAGTTTCTGAGCCTTCTCACTGTCACCATGGTGTTCACCGATTAAAGCTTTCAAAGCTTCCGCAAGGCCAATGAATCCAAAAGATAAGGAACCATGTTTTAATACACGTCTCAAGTTTTCATTGGGTTTGAGTGTTTCAGAGTTTTTCCAAACACCTTGTCCCAATAAGAACTTAAAGTTACTGACACTTTGTCCACATTGAACTTCAAATCTCTCAAGCAATTGGTCCTTAACCAAAGCCATCAAATCACCCAGTTCCTTGTAGAACGCATCCAATTGCGGTTCTTTGTGATTCAAAATACCATGCTTGATACCCAGTCTCACCAAGTTAATGGAAGTGAAACTCAAGTTTCCACGACCCACGACGACTTCATCATCCGGATCAGTCACATCCGCCATAACACGTGTTCTACATCCCATATACGTACACTCAGTCTCATAGCGCCCTTCCTTATAGTATTGAAGGTTAAACGGCGCATCAAGGAATGAGAAGTTAGGAAACAAACGTTTGGCAGAAACACGAATCGCAAGTTTGAATAAATCATAATTCACTTCACCGGGATTAAAGTTGATGCCTTCTTTAACCTTAAAGATTGAAATCGGGAAGATGGGTGTTTCACCCTTACCCAAACCATCTTCAAGGGCCAATAAGTAATTCTTCATAACCATACGCCCTTCAGCTGAAGTATCCGTCCCAAAGTTAATGGAACTAAAGGGAACTTGAGCCCCTGCACGAGAATGCATGGTATTTAAGTTATGAATGAAAGCCTCCATGGCTTGAAACGTTTGACGATCTGCCATTTGAATGGCTTTATCATAAGCTTTATGAATTAAATCTAAAGTTTCAGGATCCTTCGACAAGGATTTCAAATCATTGTCACTCAGATCAATACTGGTGAACTGATCAATCTTGTCGATAAGTTCCAAATCAAGTTTATCGAATAACTCCAAGAAGTTATAAAGAATTTGTTGGAACTGACGTTTGAATGTATGTAAAACACCGGGCGCCATGTAGTAATCAAAAGCTGGAATACTCTGCCCACCGTGTTGATCGTTTTGATTGGATTGAATCGCAATGGCCGCCAATGCAGCATACGATGTAATGTGTTTTGGGGGTCTAAGATATCCATGACCCGTTGAGAAACC
>DEQB01000062.1:8632-9752 GCA_002359085.1 Erysipelothrix sp. UBA3377 | reverse complement strand
GATCCAAATTGAAGCATCATTCCCATGGGGCTGTTTCCATCTACGTTCGCATTCTCACGTTTACTGTCTTCATCAATCGCTTCTTTTTGATTGAGTTTTTCAATCGCTTTAAGAAACTTATGTTGTTTTGAAATAAAAATACTACGAGATTCATTGCGTCGTTTACGATACGATGAGAAAGATTCAAAAACATCAATATAATTTTGTTTTAACAATTCTTTTTCAATTAAATCTTGAATAAACTCAATGGAAACATACTTCTTTCCATTTTTTGCGGGTTCCTGTTTGAATATTTCAAGTTCAAGCGTCTCCAATACAGATTTATAGACATTGTTCACATCTGTACCTTCATACTTATTGTTTTCTACGGAATCAAACCCTTTTTTAACCGCGATTGCGATTTTTTCGCCTTTGAATGAGTCCTGTTGATGGTCTCTTTTTAGAATTATGATATTTTTCATTTTCTTACGCACCTTTCCCTGCATTTATATTAAAATAATCTAAGCGTGCTTACAATCAAAAACAGACTAAAAACAGAAATGAAAATACTTTCACTGTTACAATCGTTAAAAAGTTAACGATTACCATTAATTATGTGATATAATGACCCCAGGTGATGAAAATGATCGTTGTAAGATTGGACCGCATCCTTGCGGATCGAAAAATGAGTTTAAAAACATTGTCAGATAAGACTGGAATCTCTGAAGTAAACCTCTCAAGACTAAAAAATGGCCATGTTAAGGCCATTCGTTTTAGTACATTGAATGCTATTTGTACGGAATTGCGTTGCCAACCCCGTGATCTTTTAGAGTTTTTCTACGACATCTAATAAAGTAACCACAAAATCTTTGATGACTTGGGTCTTGGCAGCAAGGTTTACTCTGAAGAAACCCATTTGCCCAAATGAAGAACCGGGACTAACATAAATGTCATGTTTTTTAAGAATGCCCAAAAACTCAGTTTCATCCATATGATACGCATCATAATTAATCCAAGTAAGATAGGTTCCTTCCAAAGGCGAAATCACAAGTTTCGTTTCTTGAATGGCCTTTTTTAAATATTCATAATTTTCTCTAATGATGTTTAATTTATTATCGAACCAAGATTCAGCTTGCGTGTA
>DEQB01000062.1:5417-8580 GCA_002359085.1 Erysipelothrix sp. UBA3377 | reverse complement strand
TTATTATTGCGTTCATTGAACTTATCTCTTTTATATTGGTTGGGAATAAAGATATTGGCAGTGTGTAGTGCCGCCAGATTGAATGACTTACTGGCTGCCGTACAGATGATCGCTTCCTTATCAAATTCAGAGTAAGAAACAAATGGTTTATCTGTTGTAAAATCGGCGTGTATCTCATCACTGATGACTTGTACGTTGTGTTTCTTGGCCAAATCCGCAATCTGTTGAAGTTCTTGTCGCGTATACATTCTACCTACTGGATTATGGGGTTGACAAAGAATCATCAGTTTCGCTTCTTTCATCTTGGCGTCCAAATCATCAAAATCAATTGTATACAGACCATCCTTATATACAAGGGGTGCATTGATTTCCTTTCGACGTGTCTTTTCTATAATCAATATAAATTGATTGTAGACGGGTTTCTGAATTAAAATACCATCATTGGGTTCACTCAAGGTTTCAACCAAAGCATATAAGGCACTGATGACTCCTGTACTTTGAACCATATGATCTTTATTGAAATGAACGTTGTGTCTTCTTTCAAACCAATCTACCACAGCCTTCCCATAACTTTCAGTTGGATTTGAATAGACCAAAGCATACGTACTGATATGATGTTTTAAGGCTTCCTTGATTTCATGAGCGATGTCAAACTCCATATCAGCCACCGTCAAGGGAACACTTTGGGATTGGGGATTCATATTTCTCATTAATTGCCATTTCACACTATAAGGATTGTTGTTGTTCATGCATATCGCCTCCATACAGGTATTATATCACTAAGTTTCGATTTGTGGTGTCAGGTATATTCAAAGTCATTTTGAATTGTAGATAATTGGTTAAAAGTATGTGCACATGTTGTAATTTAGCCTAAATATTGCTATGATATTAACGTTATTTGAAAGGCATGATATTATGTGGACAACATTACTTTTAATTGTATCAGTATTATTAATTTTACTATCATTATTACAGGGCGGTAAATCTGAAGGATTTACGGGAGCTTTCACCGGAAGTTCTGGATTAAACCTGTTTGCGAATACGAAAGAACGCGGCGCGGAGAAGATGATTTCAAACTTAACGATGGTTATGGGAATTCTTTACTTTGTGCTTGTAATTCTCGTACTTGTGTTTGAGTAATACGATATATATTAAAGACCGCATAAACGCGGTTTTTTTGTACGAAGAAGGACTTAGATATGGAAAAAAATTATGAAGCAATAAAATTATTTTTATTTAAAAACACAATGAAAGCAGATCTGGATGAAACTATTTTAAAGATAAAGGAAACACTGAATTTGAGTCTCAAAGAGATTCATGAAGTGTTGGATGAAATGGTTGAAGAAAGAGAAGTTGTCATCGTGGATGGCACACTTTATATGGTGGATGATATTCATTATAAAGTGGGCATTTTACGCGTGATTCGTGGACAATTTGCGTTTGTAGGCGAAGGTGAAGGATCTGTTTATATTTCAAACGAAGACTTTGCGGATGCGATTGACCAAGACGAAGTTTTGATTCAAGTCATTCATAAAGAACGTATCTCAGGTAAAGTGGTTCACGTACTCAAAAGAAATCGTGAATATATTTTAGGAACGATCAATCATAAAGGGTATTTCTTACCGTATGATCGTAAGATTCCCAATCGTGTTGAGTTTGACTCAAAACACCATAAGGTCATAGAGGATCAACGCATTATTGGGAAAATTAAAAAAGTGGAAAATAAAATTATTCACTTAACCCTACAATCCATTTTGGGGATGGCCGATGAACCGGGTATTGATATTCTGTCAATATTGTTTGAACATGATTTAGAAACAACCTTTGAAGAAGCAGTGCTTCAAGAAGCAAAAGCGATCCCCCAACAAATCAATGAGAAAGATTTAGAAGGACGTATTGATCACCGTGACCAAATGGCCATTACCATTGATGGTGAGGATGCGAAAGACTTAGACGATGCTGTTTATTTAGAAAAACTAAACAATGGATATCGTCTGTATGTACATATTGCGGATGTATCCCATTACGTTGAAAAAGGCAGTGCGATTGATCAGACTGCTTATAACAGAACGTCATCTATCTATATGGTAGACCGCGTGATTCCCATGTTGCCAGTTGAAATATCCAATGGTATTTGTTCCTTGCATCCACATGTGGATCGGTTGGTTTTAACCTGTAAAATGGATATTGATGATGCAGGAGAGATTTATAATTATGAAGTATATCCATCCATCATCAATTCAAAAAGACGCATGAGCTACTTAGAAATTAATGATGGCGAAGATTTCGGGGAATTCACTGAAATGATTCAAAACATGCTTGAATGTGCAAGTATCCTTCAAAAGAAACGTGAAGTACAGGGTGGTATTAATTTTGACAGTGAAGAAAGTGAATTCTTAGTTGACCATGAAGGCAAGGTATTGGATATTTTTGCGAGATCACAAGGTGTATCTGAGAAAATGATCGAAAGCTTCATGGTCAGTGCGAATGAATCTGTTGCGAAATATACAAAACATTTAGAACTACCGGTGCTTTATCGTGTACATGAAAAACCTGATAAAGATAAGATGCAGGACTTATCCCATATGTTACGTATTTTAGGATATAAGCTTAAAGGGAATTTGGCGGATGTCCATCCACGAGCCCTTCAAAATGTGATGCGTCACTTTGAGGACACCAACGAAGGGTTGGTTGTATCTCGTATTATGTTAAGAAGTATGAAAAAGGCAAGATATACCCATCAACCCCTTGGACACTTTGGTTTGGCACTGAGTGACTATGCGCACTTTACTGCACCGATTCGTCGTTTTAGTGACCTGCATTTACACCGTATGTTGCGTGAGTATGTCTTTGAATCAGACTACAGTCAATACCAAGAAAACATCGAGATTGCTCAGGCAGCTGGCGAACATATCTCAAGTAAAGAACGTGATATCTTAGATGCGGAACGTGAAGTTGAGAAATTAAAGAAAGCTGAGTTTATGTCAAACAAAGTGGGAACCCGTTATGAGGGTATTGTGAGTGGTGTCAGTAACTATGGTATTTATGTTGACCTTCCCAATACCGTTGAAGGGGTCATTCCTTTAAAGAATTTGAATGATGACTTCTATACTTTAGATGCGATTACCCATCGTTTGGTGGGTGAGCGTACCGGTAATATTAT
>DEQB01000062.1:0-5345 GCA_002359085.1 Erysipelothrix sp. UBA3377 | reverse complement strand
TAAAGATGAAGAATCGAGGTAAGGGCCGTGATAAAAAGTATCGCAAAAAACAAAAAAGCGTATCATGATTATTTTATTGAAGATACCTATGAAGCCGGTCTTGTATTAGTTGGAACTGAAATTAAATCAATCCGTCAAGCGAAAGTACAGCTTAAGGAAGCGTATGTATCTTTTATAGATGGTGAAGCCTTTATTAAAGGCATGCATATTGCGCAGTATGATCATGGTAGTAATTTCAATCACGATGAAACGCGTGATCGAAAACTTTTGTTGCACAAACATGAACTTAGAAAACTTTTTGATGAAACGCGTATTAAGGGATATACTCTAGTTCCAACCCATCTCTACTTAAAAAATGGTAAAGCAAAGCTTGAGATTGGTTTGGGTAAAGGGAAGCACTTATATGATAAACGTCAAGTTGAAAAAGAGAAGGATTTGGATCGTCAGATTCAAAAAGCAATGAAAAATGATTATTAATTGCAAATAAAATAAAATCGTTGTATTATACTTATAACACATGGAGGTGTCGCATATGATATTTTTTTACATAGCATTGGGAATTATTGTCGTATTAGTTATGGCTGTAATTGGCATTTATAACAGTTTGGTTCGTGGAAGAAACTTAGTTAAAGAAGCATTTTCAACCATGGATGTGTTTATGAAAAAACGTTACGATCTTATTCCAAATTTAGTTGAAACCGTAAAAGGTTATGCATCTCACGAAAAAGAAACATTGGACGCTGTCATTACCGCAAGAAATAAAGCGGCATCAGCCAACTCTCCTGAAAGTCAAATTGAAGCAGAAGGTGATCTAAATCGTGTCATGAACCGTTTGTTTGCATTGTCTGAGAGTTATCCTGATTTGAAAGCCAACACCAATTTCTTGGATCTTCAAAATCAAGTGCAAACCATTGAGACGGAAATTGCACAATCACGTCGTTACTATAATGGAACAGCACGTGACTTCAATGATAAAACGGAAACGTTCCCTTCAGTCATAGTGGCGAATATGTTTGGATTTAAAGCATATCCAATGTATGAAATCACCAACGAAGCTGAACGTGAAAATGTTCAAATTAAGTTTTAATCAAAAGGGGTCTTCCCCTTTTTTTATACTCGGAGGTGAAACAATGAAACGTTGGATTATAAGATTACTCCCGTTACTGTTGTTATTTGGATTTATCCAACCCGTAGCAGCACAAGATTACAGACTCTTTGCGGAACACATGCATGTCACAATGCATGTAAAAGAAGATGGCCTTGTATCGGTAGAAACAACTTTAAATATGTTTTTTAATGCACGCATGCAAGGTATTTATGTTGAGTTACCCATTCGATACTCAGACTATAATTTCGAAGGTTTGACGGGTAATGCGGATGATAATCATAAAACCTATTATTTTCCAGTCACAAACTTTAAATCATCAACCCATCAAAAACATGAAGACAGTTCTGGTTTTGCGGGTGTGGTCTATAGACTGGGAACAGAAGGTAAATATTTAGAAGGGGCTGAAACCTTTAAATATTCCTATGATATTCAAATGCGTCCTCTTGATTTAACAACCGGTGAAGATTATTTCTTCATGAACTTATTGGGCGATCGATGGGATTTTGATATTCAATCCTTCAGTTATGAGATTACGTTTGATAAATCCATAGCAGACATGCCCATCGAGGTACAAGCAGGATACAATAATACTTTAATGGACTTTGAGCGCACAGACCATAGTATTTCCGGTTACTACGATATAGATACCAAACCCAGTGGCGCCGTAACAATTTTAGTACAAATGGGTGAAGACTACTTTGATTTCCGTAGCTTCGACTATACCTATATTGGATTCTTTCTATCCATTGTCTTATTACTCTTCACAATATTAATGTATCAGAAACATGGGATTGATCATCCCGTAGTACAGACCGTTGAGTTTAAACCGCCAGCGGGCATTAACAGTGCAGAAGTGGGATATATCTACAAGGGCAGTATTTCCTCTGAAAATGTGGTCTCTTTAATTATTTATTGGGCTTCAGAGGGATATTTAACCATTGAAGAAATCAGTAAAAAAGACATTCGTTTAAATAAGGTAAAAGACATGTATATAGACAACGTGGAAGAGAAACGACTCTTTGATGCCTTGTTCAATAACAGAGATACTGTTACCACAAAGGAACTCAAACATAAATTCCATACGTCCGTATCTTTTGCGCAAAGCGCCATGCCCAAACGCTTTACTTCAAATCCAGAAATGCATGTATTTGATAAGAAATCAAATCTATGGGGCGGTGTGTTGACCGTTATACTGGGCGTTGCGGTTGGGATTGTATTGGGATTAACACTCTATAGTATCTTCGCAATTCCAATGGCGTTTTATATTGGATTGTTATTTGGAACGTTTGCGGGTATTGGGATATTTATTGCTGTATTCGCATTAAACCAAGCGTTTAGATCAAAACAAGGTGCCTCAAAATTTGCCGTAATCATAATCTTCCCAATTATCAGTCTCTTATTTGTCGTAGGACTTGTGGGCGTGAGTATTTTAACCAAACAAAAGATTGTATACACACTCATACCCATTATCATTTTATTAATCGCAAGTTATGTGGCGACCAGTATCCCAAGACGTACCCTACAAGGTTCAAGTTGGTATGGTCATATCTTAGGGTTAAAACGATTTATTGAAACAGCTGAAGTCAACCGACTGGAAGCGATGGTAGAGGAAACACCCTACCTATTCTACAATATCTTACCGTATGCATATGTGTTGGGTATTTCAGATAAATGGTCAAAGAAATTTGAGACCATTGCGATGGCACAGCCTGATTGGTATACCACAAGCACAACAGGAAACTTCAACAGTTATCTTCTTTGGAGTTCATTGAACCGAAACTTACGTGTGATGAATCAATCCATGACATCCATCCCTGAATCCTCTGGATCCAGTGGTGGTGGATTTGGTGGTGGTTCCGGTGGCGGCGGTGGCTTCTCTGGCGGCGGATTTGGCGGCGGAGGCGGAGGCGGCTGGTAAGCGACTCACCATAAATTTAGTTTAGGGCTTAAGCATTTATGTTTAAGCTCTTTTATTGTGTCGAGAAATGAAATTTTATAGCGCCTATGTTAAAATATAACAAAAGAAGTGAAACACACTTCACAATTGGTTTGATGAAAGAAGGCAATTATGAATTATTTAAAAGGCTATCGAATGCGAGGGGCTGTGGGTATATTCTTTAAATTTGTGGAAGCAGTATTTGAATTACTGTTACCACTGTTGATGGTTCAACTCATTGATCAAGGCATTCTAAAAAACGATATCAACGTCATTAAGACCCTTGTTTTAACCATGGGTGTCATGAGCATTCTCGGTTATCTATCGTCCATTACCTGTCAATATAATGCCTCAGTGGTAGCACAAGGGGTTGGTGGTAAATTGAGAAATGCATTGATGGAAAAAATCAACCAATTCTCGCTGGTAGAAGTAGATCAAATTGGACAATCCACACTGGTAAACAGAATGATCGTAGATATCAACCAAGTCCAATGGATGGTTGCGCTTTTCATTCGTTTGGCAGTGCGTGCTCCCTTATTAATGGTAGGATCGATTGCAGCCATGGCTGTCATCAATACCGATTTAGCCTTAAGATTCTTACTATTCTTTCCTTTATTTCTTATCTTTTTATCATTGTTTATGTACATGAGCTTGGTTGCTTTTAGAAAGGTTCAACAAAGGTTGGATACTTTAACTGCGAAAGTCAGTGAAGTATTGGATGGGATGCGTATTGTGCGTGCCTTCAATAAAGTAAAACATGAAAAAAACAAAATGTCTGACTTAAACCAAGATTTAAACAAAAGCACTAAAAGACTGGGGATTGTGAACACACTATCCAGTCCTTTCACCACACTTTTAATGAACCTCGTCATGGTTTACTTAATCTATACCGGTGCCCTCAAAGTGAATACAGGAGACATGACCCAGGGCCAAATGGTAGCGATCATAAACTACTGTTCCCAACTTGTATTAGCACTGGTGGTATTCATGGATTTGGTGATGGTTTTCTCACGAGGTATCAGTTCAACCCAACGCTTAAAAGCCATTTTTGAAATTGAACCCGCGATTCAAAATAAAGAAAATCCCATCATGGCATTAAAACAACCATTAACCATTCGCTTTGAGAACGTTTCATTCTCTTATCCCAATGAAAAAAGACGCGTTATTTCCAATGTAAGTTTTATCGCAAGACCCAAAGAAACAGTCGGATTTATTGGTTTGACAGGAAGTGGTAAATCCACATTGATGCATTTATTAATGCGTTACTATGATGTGGATGAAGGCAATATTTATATCAACGATATTGATATTAGAGATATTGATTTACAGGTTCTGAGATCATCCATTGGGTATGCCACCCAAGCTACGGATTTCTTCAACGAAACATTGTTTGAGAATGTTTCCATGAGCCGGGATGTGGATGTGAAGCGTGCCTTATTTATGGCAGAAGGAAAAGAAATTTTAGAAAAAGGCTTGGACAGTCAAGTGGTAACCGGGGGTAAAAACTTATCTGGTGGTCAAAAACAACGGGTCAACATTGCGCGGGCTTTGGCACACGATCCCGCAATTTTAATTTTGGATGATTCATTGAGTGCCCTTGATTATCTTACGGATAAAAATCTAAGAACCAACCTAAATACACATTACCCCGATATGTCGATTTTGGTGATTACCCAAAGAACCACGTCACTGGTTTCTGTGGACTCAATCTATGTTTTAGAGAACGGAAAGATTGTGGATGGTGGGGATCATGAAGCACTTATCAAACGAAATCAGTTGTATCGTGAAATTCATGAAACACAAACAAAAGAGGTGTCGGATCATGATTAAGAAAAGAAATTTATTATGGAGTCTTGTCTTTGCGATCGTCGGTAACTTTGCGATGGTTTTAACACCATTCTATTTAGGACTTGCGATCGATGCGATGGTTTCCCAAGGCAATGTGGACCTTGTATTGGTAAAAACCTACTTAAGTTATGCGGTGATCTTATATATTGTGAGTTTTGTGTTTGTGTGGATTTCAAACAATATCTCATTTTCAATTGCGAGTGACTTTGTGACATCAATTCGAGATAAAGTACAAAACAAACTGGCGACTTTACCGCTTTCTTATCTGGATGTACATCCTCATGGTAAACTCACCAACATGTTAAGTAATGATAGTGATTTGATTTTGGATGGATTGTTTCAAGCCATTTCTAAAATATTGGGAGGGCTTGTGATTATTATTGTTGCGACCATCTTTATGTTGCGTATCAACACAACCATGACCTTTGTGGTGTATCTCACCTTACCATTTGT
>DEQB01000077.1:10521-11909 GCA_002359085.1 Erysipelothrix sp. UBA3377 | reverse complement strand
ATTTATTTTTAATCGTTCTCAATCAACCCTGTATAGAGTTGCCAATATGTACCACGTTTCGCCATGAGTGATTCATGGTTACCACGCTCAATAATACGTCCCTGATCTAAGACCATGATGACATGTGAATTCTTAATGGTACTCAATCTATGCGCAATAACAAAGGTCGTGCGTCCATGCATGAGTTTGTCCATCCCTTCTTGAACCAAACGTTCTGTTTGGGAGTCAATGGATGAGGTTGCTTCATCCAGAATTAATACTGGAGAGTTCGCAAGTGCTGCACGGGCAATGGATAACAACTGTCGTTGTCCCTGTGATAAAGCAGAACCACCATGGGTTAAGATTGTATCATAGCCATTTTCTAAGTGCTTAATGAAGCTGTGTGCATTAGCCAGCTTAGAAGCCGCAATGACTTCTTCACGGGTTGCGTCTGGTTTCGCATATTTAATATTGTCTTCAATGGTACCTGTAAATAAATTGGTGTCTTGAAGTACAATTCCTAAGGATCTTCTGAGATCATCTTTCTTAATCAATTTAACATCAATCCCATCATAGGTGATGGCACCTTCTTTAACATCGTAGAAACGGTTAATTAGGTTTGTGATGGTTGTTTTACCTGCACCTGTTGCGCCGACAAACGCAATCTTCTCACCGGGTTCAGCATAGAGATTGACTTCATGTAGGACGGTTTTTCCTTCAACATATTCAAAGGTTACGTCATGGAAGCGTACATCTCCCATTAAGCGTACCAAGCGGGTAGTGCCATCTTGATCCATGTGCTTCCAAGCCCAAATACCAGTTACTTCATCAGTAGCAACCAAAGTGCCATCTTCAAGTTCCTGTACATTCACCAAGGTTACATGTCCCAGGTCAACTTCTGGTTTTTCATCCAACATGGCAAAGATTCTTCCCGCTCCAGCCATCGCCATGATGACTGAGTTGAGTTGTTGGGAGATTTGGTTAATGGGTCCCATAAAGGAACGGTTCAGTGCCAGAAACGACGCCAAGCCACCCACAGTGATTGCGGACCAACCATTGATGGATAGAATGGCCCCAATTGCGGCCACCATAACATAGGAGATTAATCCCAAGTTACCAACAACAGGCATTAAGATGTTGGCGAATTTATTCGCATTGTAGGAGCTTTCAAATAGATCATGGTTGATTTTTTCAAATTCTTCAATCGCTTTGTCCTCGTAATTAAATACTTTAACAACGCGGGCCCCTTCCATCATTTCTTCAATATAACCATTCTCTTTTCCCAACATTTTTTGTTGAATTGAGAAGTACTTCCCAGAACGACCCATGATTTGGACCAACACAAACTGCATGACACCGACCATGGATAAGGTCACAAGTGTCAAAGGAATGTTCAAGGTGATCATGGA
>DEQB01000077.1:0-10463 GCA_002359085.1 Erysipelothrix sp. UBA3377 | reverse complement strand
GATATTACCTGTCTGAATGTATCGGTATCATTGGTATAAAGACTCATGATATCGCCATGTGCATTGGCATCAAAGTATCCAATAGGCAGTGATTGCATATGCGCAAACATATCCGTTCTGATACTTTCCATTGTACCTTGAGAAATAACAACCAAAAGTTTTTGATAAATAAAGTTTGCGATGACTCCTGTTAAATAAATCATGGCCATCATACTCAAGGCAGTAAGCAGCGGTGAAAAGTCCTTATCTGCCACACCTACTAAGGGTAGGATATAATCATCAATTAATGATTTCATAAACAATGACGATGCGACGGATGCGACGGATGAAATAATGATCCCAATAATCACAAAGACATATAGCATTTTATATTTTGAAAAGGTGTAGTTCATCAAGCGTTTTAGGAGTGTAAAATCAAGTTTACGGCCATCGCTTCCTACATTTCTGGGTCTTCGACTCATGCATCATCACCTCGTTTCTGTGTTTCATAGACTTCTTGGTATAGGGTATTGGATTTGAGTAAGTTCTCATGGGTATCCAAACCACTGATTTCACCTTCATCCAAGACCAAAATACGATCCGCATCTTGAATGGATGAAATACGTTGTGAAATAATAATTTTTGTGACATCTGGTAACGTATTACGCAAAGCTTCACGAATGCTTGTATCAGTTTTCGTATCCACCGCACTGGTGCTGTCATCCAAAATCAATACTTTTGGATTTTTCAACAAGGCACGGGCAATGGTCATTCTTTGTTTTTGACCCCCCGAAAAGTTGGTTCCACCTTGTTCAACAAATGTCTCATATTTATCAGGGAGTTTGTCAATAAATTCATCTGCATGGGCAATGCGACATGCTTCCTTAACTTCCTCTAAAGTTGCGGATTCATTTCCCCAACGCATGTTATCCAAAATGCTACCTGAGAATAATACATTCTTCTGAAGTACCATTGACACTGCGTCTCGTAAACTTTCCAAATCATAATCTCTAACATCAACACCACCTACCGTAACAACGCCTTCGCTTACATCATACAAGCGGGCAATCAAACTGGTGAGTGTGGATTTACTGGATCCCGTTTGGCCAATAATTCCCAAAGTTTCTCCGGAACGAATTGAAAGGTTAATATCACGCAATACATACTTATCTTCACCTTCATAATATCCAAAGGCCACATCTTTAAATTCAATATCACCATTCACAACAACCTCAACTGGATTGATGGGGTTGGTAATAGTGGGTTCTTCTTCTAGGACTTCAACAATTCTTTTCGCAGAAGCACCTGACATGGTAATCATTACGAAAATCATCGATAACATCATTAAGCTCATCAGAATGTTCATGGTATAGGTAAACATACTCATTAACTCTCCGGTGGTCATGGAGCCATAGCTAATTAACTGTGCCCCAAACCAACTCAATGATAAAATAATGGCATACATGGTCAACTGCATGAGTGGTGAGTTAAACACCAATATATTTTCTGCTTTTCTAAATGCCTTACGCAAGTTACTGGCTGAGAGATAAAACTTCTCTCTTTCATGTTCTTCTTTTACATAAGCTTTTACCACACGAATGTTACTGATGTTTTCTTGAACACTGGCGTTTAAGTCATCATACTTTTGAAATGCCTTATTAAATATGGGCATCACTTTACTGATCATGACGATCATAATGACCCCTAAAAATAACATCGCATAGAGAAAGACCATCGCCAACTCACTGTTAATATAAAACGTCATAAACATCGCGACGATTAGCATCAAGGGTGATCTTACCATCATTCTCAAAGACATTTGGTAAGAGTTTTGGACGTTGGTCGCATCGGTCATCATGCGTGTTACCAAACTGGATGTTGAGAATTTATCGATATTCGCAAATGAGAATGTTTGTATTTTCGCAAACATACTGTTTCTCAAGTTTCTCACAAATCCACTGGCTGCATACGCTGCATAGGTACCACTTAAGATACCAAACAACAGTGCGAATCCAGCACAAATTAACATTAAGGCGCCATAAGTAAAAACAGCTTTTAAGTTCCCTTTCGCAATCCCTTCATCAATGATAAAGGCCATTAAAAAAGGCAACATAAGTTCTGTAATAACTTCACCAACCATGAACAGCGGTGCAAGAATGGATGCCTTCTTAAATTCTTTTACTTCTTTTAATAATCTTCGTATCATATTCTACCTCACTTTAAATTTTCCTTGATTTGATCAATCACTTTAAAAAACGTTTCCATATCATTATCTGATATGTTAACGCGTAACATGGATTCAGTTTCCTTCATGTGTTTTTCCATTGAATCGATCAATGCAAGGGTCTTATCTGTAACCACAATTTCTTTCATACGTGCATCACTATCTAAACGCATGCGTTCAACATAAGATTCACGCTCCAAAACATTCAAAATTTGAGACGCTGTCGAACGACGCACCTTCAGGTGTTGTTCAATGTCCTTTTGAAAAACCTGACCATCATGACGATGAATATACATCAGCACATGGACTTGGACTTGCGTTAATTTTTCAGATTGTTGTTCCTTTTTTAATTCATATTTACGATGCAAAAGTTGTTGCACTTCACGCATTTCCTTACCAATCTTTCGTGACATGATACACCTCCTTCGAAATGTTAGGGCACTAACAATGTTAATATAAAGCAGACAACTTGTCAACGTATATGAATGTTATTTTACACATATTAATTTTGACTTGTTCGGTTGAATAACCATCCAATAACTGATACATTATTAGTGCACAAAAGAATAGAGGTAAATTATGAAATATATAAAAATAGTCCTAGTCAGTCTCTTACTACTGGTAGGATGTTCAAGTGAAAAAGAGTTCTCATATAGTGGTATCTTCAATGATGAAGGTTTCTACAAAAAATATACAGCATCTGAATATGTTGAGTCCATTGATTTTAGCAATCTTGATATTCCTGATGCGGTATTAAATATTACACAGGAAGACATCGATAAAGTATTGTCATCAATCTTTACATACTTCCCACCTGAAGCAAAAGAAATTAAAGAAGGTGTCATCAAAAATGGAGACACCGTTAATATTGATTATGTTGGAAGTGTGGATGGCGTTGAATTTGACGGCGGAAATACACAAGGAAAGGGTACAAGCGTAACCATTGGTGTTACAAGCTACATTGATGACTTCTTAGAACAACTCATTGGTCATTCACCATCAGAAACTATCAATATTGATGTAACGTTTCCAGATAACTATCAGGAAGCAACACTTCAAGGAAAAGAAGCACGTTTTGTAACAACGATTAACTACATTGAAGAACCCATCATTGATGATGCATATGTTAAAGATAACTTAAGTAAAGATTACCAATGGACAACCGTTGACGAAATGAATGCAGGCATTAAAGAACAACTGCTTCGCGCATCTTTAAATGATTACATTTATACTTACATGATTGATGAAGTAACATACGAAGACATTCCACAAGATCTTATTGATTTCCAAAAAGATGTTATGGTTGATTACTATACACAATATGCTGCACAAAGTGAAATAACGCTTGATGAATTGATTGATCAATATCTTGGGTTAGAATCCTTGGATGAATTGGTTGAACTTGAATCAGAGAATTTCGATGCGAACGCTAAATACAGTCTTGTATCCTTAGCCATTGCAGAAAAAGAAGGCTTCACTGTTTCAGACGATGTGATTCCTGACTACTTCGTAGAAGGAACCGACATTGACGCATTAAAAGAAGAATACGGGGTTGCTTACCTGAAACATATGATTTTATGTGACATGGTTATGGAACACGTGGTTTCACAATATATAAACTAAACACAAAGCTGAGTCTGTCGTAAATGACAGTACTCAGCTTTTTTTAAAGAACAATTCGATTCAATAAACCCAAGTTCAATAAAGCATCCTTAAATGAAATACCCGCATTAACACTATAATCCAACGCAATCATAAATTGAATGGAATCCAAATATTCATAATCCAACATTGCATATCCAATCGCGTACGAATCGGAACGATACGGTAAAGTAGGACCATACTTCAAGCTCATTTCAATTTCTCTTTTGGTAGCATAATGCCAACAGAATGTCTTTTCGGGATACAATGCTTCGAAACGCTTTTTTTGATCCAACGAAAAATCATAGGAGGATAGAATAAAAGTACAACCTTGACGGTTAAACAATGGTAAGACACCATACGCTTCTAAGTCTTCTTTTCGATAGCCTTTTAGACCATCAATGGATGCGTTGTTGATCACAATGTCATTGGATACAAACACACTCTCTGTTAAGTCTGAAAGTGACATTAATAGCGAAGACTCATCAACATACTGCTCTTTTACCAGGAACTGACCCAACGGACCTTTATACCCTTGTTTTTGAATACTGCGAAATGCACGTTTCAGTTTCTTTTGAGTAATGTAGTTTCGCTTCAACAGAATGTCACCCAAACGTAAATAATAGTTTTTTAAGACACTTGCTTCTAAGAAATGGTGCTCCGTTTTATCCCACTGTAAGGGTTTCTTCTTAACACGCCTCTCTTTTTTATGTTTCTTTTCAGGATTTTTATACCGCTCCTTCATGGCTTGAATGGTCGCAGTAAAATTAATTAAGTTACCCCATACATAGCGAATGGGAATTAAGGGCGGAAAGAAAGTTGAAAAGAATACACTCTTCAATCCATAGACTTTATAAATCGATATACTTCTAAAAATCAAGCGCTCGATCATTAAAATAGTTACCACCAAACTCAGATACCAAGACAATGAATATTTTGGATAAATAACCGGTAAATCCACAAAAAGTGAAACCACAAAATAGACAAAGACGGGATATCCAATAAACGCAATCAAATTCCCAACTTTCGCTTTTTGATCCCGATATAAAGAATAACGTCCCGCCCATGATAAATCACTTTTCTTAAATACATCTGAGAAGTGAACCGATTGCATGGTAATACCAGTAATCCAACGCTTCTTTTGTCGTACTGCTGTTTTAAAAGTTCGCGGAAACATTGAACGCGTCGCCACATAACTGTTTTTCATCTTAAAATCATTGGTAATGTGTGGAACCTTATCCAATACATAATGCATATGTACTCCTTTACGATAGAGTTCATAGGCCAATTTATAATCTTCTGTTAAGGAATCCGTCGGTAAGAAAGCATAATCCTCAAAGCTTTCCATTACATCTCTACGAATCGCAAACCCCGTTCCAGCCGAAGGCACAAAAGCCTGAGAATCATTTCTATGGACCATCGTCAGGTAATGATGTTCCGCAAACTCATCCGCATAGGTGTTACTGGTTATATTTTTAAAGAAATTACCAAATCTTGGATACTCGATCAATGGAAACACCGGAAACTGTACTGCACTATACTTGGTCATAATATAGTTGGTCATGCGCAGTTCAAATGGATGAATCACATCTTCAGAATCATGAACGGTGAAACTCTTAAACTCAACTTTATGAACTTTCTCAAACGCCATGATTTGTGTCACCACATAATTTAAGTTTTGCGCTTTGGTTGTGGGTCCATCCAACTCATTGATAATCGCATGGACATTCTTAAATTCCAACTCTAAACGGCGTACTGCTTCGATGGTTTCTAAGTCATTGGGGTATACCCCAACGAACACATGATACATACTTCTTTTATATATGGTTGTATTAATGAAGTGGCGAATCACATCTTCAATGACATTGTCTTCATGCCATGCCGCAATCATGATCGCCATCATCTTTTGAGGTTCATTAAATACTGCATCCAGGTCTAAGTCTTTATTGCCATCTACACGGAAAAAAGACTGAATCAAACTGACAACATCCCAAATAAAATCATCGATTCCCATTAAAATAAAAATTATCACAATGATCAAACCCACATAGTACAGCATTTACTAACCTCCTTACTTAAAATATGTTTCTAATATTTCAACTATTTTCTCACTCGCATACCCATCCCCATAAGGATTCTTAGATTGTGACATTGTATCATACAAGACTTCATCTTGTAGTATGCGACGCACCGCTTCATATATCTTTTGTTTCTCAGTTCCCACCATCCAAAGGGTCCCGGCTTCAACCCCTTCAGGGCGCTCTGTAGTATCTCTCAGTACCAACACCGGTTTATGCAGGGATGGTGCTTCTTCTTGAATACCGCCACTGTCACTCAAAATAACATAAGATGCGTCCATTAAATTATGAAACGCAACCACATCCAAGGGTTCAATGAGCGAAACACGATCGTCTTCCCCAAAGATTTCCCGGGCAATGTCTCGAACCAGTGGATTTTTATGCATGGGATAAACCACACGTACATCCTCAAACTCATCCACAATCTGCTTTACAGCACCAAATATTTCACGCATGGGAACACCAATATTCTCACGTCGATGGGCCGTTAAGAGAATCAATCTTTCTTTAGGTTTCTCAGCATTATCATGAATGGTATAACGCAAAGCATCAATACCCGTATTCCCCGTTACATGAATTGGATTGGTTTTTCCTTCGCGTATCAAGTTCAATTTCGCTTGTTCAGTTGGCGCAAAGTGTATGTCTGCCATTAAACCAATCCCCTGGCGGTTAAACTCTTCTGGGAATGGAGACTTTAAATTACCAGTTCTTAAACCTGCTTCAACATGGCCCACAGGGATCTGTAGATAGAAACATGCCAAAGCACTCACAAACGCTGTGGATGTATCTCCATGTACTAAAACCATGTCTGGCTTTTCCGCAATCAATACTGCTTTAATGCGATCTAAGATATTTACCGTAATATCAAAAAGATCCTGTTTGTCGCGCATTATTTCCAAATTATAATCCGGAACAATCCCAAACACATCTAAAACAGAATCCAACATCTCTTTATGTTGTCCACTAACACAAACAATAACCTCAAAGGCCTTGCTTTTCTGTAACGCCAAAACCAAAGGCGCCATTTTTATTGCTTCGGGTCGTGTTCCAAATACTGCCATAATTTTTTTCATATTCTCACCTGTTTCTATTTTATCACATCCTCTTTAAACTTGATAATATCTATTTTCAAGACAAAAAAAGACAGATGAAATATTCTGTCTTACACGATGTTTGATGCAATTTTTATATTATCCATAGTATTCCGATGAGCATGGTGATACACAATGAAAGGAAGTTAACCATATTATTATCGATCGTCTTAAATCCAGATATCAATGTGTGATGATCTGCATTTCGATCCAAAACTTGACCTGCTGTACTCATATATTTCTTTTGAATTAATACACCCAGGTAACTGTCCACGATCATACCAAAAGTACCCAACAACATGACCAAGATCATACCCTGTATCCCAAATTCACCATGAGCAAATAATGAGGAGATTAAACTACCCACAACTCCCGCAATACACCCAATCACAGATACGCCTCCAGAGACTCCTGGTGACATGGGTTTAAAGGTGGTAATTGAGACTACTTTCCCTTTACTTAACATACCAATTTCTGATGCGAAGGTATCGGAGAAGGCTGTCGCAAACATTGCGAAAGCGAGTAAATGAAGCTTGGGGTCAAGATCCAATAGATGTACCATTAACACGATACTGGCTTGAGGCAAAGCATTCGCGAAGACCTGGGATACCGTTCTTGCGCCCGTATGTTCCTGTAGACTTTCCGCATGCACTTTATGTTCGTTTTTTACTTTACTTACAACACTACCCAATATAAAGAAGCATACCAAATTTAATAGTAACGCCCAACCGGACAGTTGATAGATCATAAGACCCAAAATTAAAGCCGCTATGATACCACCCTTGGTTATAGAACTTTTTAGATAAGCAAATAATAAGATAAGCACCAGACCACCCACAACCAATCCATAACTTAAATCAAAGTTTAACGTAGAGATATAAACGAAAAGACTGGTCGATATTGGTAGCGTTAGATTATCCAAGCCCTTTTCCCCTTCTGCTTCAACAAAGACAGCCAAAATACCGGTTAGAAGTGCAATCAAGGCGGATTTAAATATTGTTATTTCAGTAAAGTATTGAAGACTACTTATAGTTATGATTAAAGCAACTAAGAAAACAGTGGTTGATCCTGCGATGGATTTATGTGTGTTCTTTGACCATGATTTTCCTTTGCCATATTTCTGTCCCATAATTGCTGCCAAACCATCGCCATAGGTCATGATGAGTGTTCCCACATAGAGCAGTAGAGGTTGTTTCAACGTAAAGGACATGTAGGAAAGTATGACCAGAGTGATTGCGTAGTAGACCGTGCCAAATCCATCTGCTTCATCACGTTCCATCGCTTCAATCAAAGCGTATTTCAAACTGATCGTGTTGATGATCACAAAGGCAATGGGTACGAATAATAGGGCCCACAGTTCTGTATAAAAAGGATATAAGAAAACCCAGTTTCCCACCATAATATGAATAAACTTGCGCGTCATTTCTTTGGGTGACTTTGAGAATTTAGACAGCAGGGTCGCAATTAATATTACCGCACCAATATAGATAAATGAAATTAGTATTGTATATAAGTTGTTCATTATTAACCATTCCTTCTTTAGTATCTTTTCAAACTTTGTATAATATACCATACTTTTAGAGAAATATTCACAGAAAGCGATTATGGTTCAGTGAACAATATAAATAACCCCATTATTCCAATCTTAAAAACCACGTTTTTTTAAAAAAAGCAGCAGGATCCTTTAAAAACGATTCAAAATATGAGATTATAACTAAGGACAATTTTTAGGAGGAATATTATGAAGAGATTGAGTCTATTATTAGTAATGGTTGGTTTGTTGGTAGGATGTGGCGCCAAAACAAACGCATTGAACTTTGATTACAATGGCATTGGTTCTGTTAGAATTTCACACTATGGTGAATTTGTGGGTGAATACGATGCAGAGATTGAGGACCATGTATTTGGAGACGATCCTGTACTCGCAACACTTACCAGTGAAGCACGTATTGGTGCATTGGTTGACTTCTTCAAATCAGCACAAGAAACTGAAACAAACGCCTTTGAAGCAGATCATTCAATTTCAGTAAGCTTCTCAAATCAAGCAACGACTGAACAATTCATCGTTCTGTTTGATGAAGCGTTAGAAACTGTAAAAATCGTGAAGATTGACATGGACAGTCAAACAAACACGACATACAACGCAGATTCAAAACTACTCAGTAAAGTTTTAGAATTTGTGAACTTGGAATACTAATATTATTTAAGATGATTGATAGTGATATGAATCATCTTTTTTATTTGAGCACAACACCTTGATTTGGAATCAAACATCCATCATATTTTAGTTTGAATCAATGCGTTTTCGATAGTTATCAAATGATTTTTCACAATATAATATACTACATTGACCCTCCCTAAAGGTAAGGGCTTTTTTAATACATTAACTTCCAAATATACTTGAAAACATGTATGACTCATTTTTATCCGAAAATCTTTCACTAATAATCCTCGAACACTGAAATTAACGGCAGAATACCTTTGTTTTCAAAACGGTCTTATTCACGGATTAACATGCTTGAATATATTATTACTTCGATTAATCAAGTTTAACGATTAGATCGAAAAATGGGTCAAGAATTTTATCATGTGTTACAATGACGATTGTTTTACCCCTGGATTTCAACTCTAAAAATAGATTCATAATAGTTTCTTTATTTTCATCGTCAACAGTGGGGTACTTTTCACTTGACATAAACAACTTAACTATGTGAGAACAATAATTAGGGTCAAATCTGTAGTCTTTAGCATGGAACACTGTATATTTTTTAAATTTACTTTATTGTTTAGCAACTATTGATATACTAAAAACTATAGGGGGTACATTACCATGAGTGAAGAAACCAAGATAAGAATAACAAATTATTTGGCTTCATCATTTCTGATTTCATAACTTTCATTTACGCATCTGCATTCAGTCTTTACTACTTATTATTCCACATATGCAAGAAATGGAGTATTTGATTTCAATGGATTTATTGACGAATTTAAGTTTGTTCAAATTTTTACTTTATTTGTGCCTGTAATATTATTCGTTTTCGATATTTTATTCTCTAAAATCCCAATAATGAAAAATAGAAGAAGTGACCAATAAGTAAAAATAATGGTATACAGTAAGATTAATTAAACATCACTTTACTTTCCAAGACTTTTTCTTTTGATTATGTCTGAAGAATCCATATATTAAGTTAAAAAAACACCCGTATTCTTTTAGAGTCGTTTCATAACGCTGCTTCAATACATGGTGTTTTTCTTTTTATCATTGATCAATCTTGATTAATGTCTTTACTTGTTTTGAGATATCTGAAAAACATAAAAAAAAGCAACAACATCGTTGTTACCTTATTTTCGCTTCATGGTGCGCTCAATTAATCTTGTACGAACGCAAAGTTTATCAATAAAAGTCGCTTCTTTTATTTACGTTACTATTATACCATCTATTCCCATACA
>DEQB01000061.1 GCA_002359085.1 Erysipelothrix sp. UBA3377 | reverse complement strand
ATTTTTATATTTGAACAAATCATTGACAATCAGTTGACCACATGATAAAGTTTAAAAAATGATTCTTTAAGTTCGTACAGAGAGACGAGAAAGAATAAGACCTTTAGTATGCTTTTTCGCGCAATCTCTGTACCATGGGATTGTTTTTTTATAGGAAAAGGAGAATTATATTAATGGCAAAACACAAAACAGTTACGGGGTACTTACCAGATGAAACACCACCTTTTGGTAAATTGATCTTATTTTCACTACAACAAATCGTGGTTATGTTTCCAGCAACCGTCATCGTTGCATTGTTGACGGGGTTTCACATCTCTACGACACTCTTTGCATCAGGGCTAGCGACCATTTGCTTTATTGTAGTAACCAAAGGAAAGATTCCACTCTACTACGGATCAAGCTTTGCTTATCTATCCGCAATCGTTTCAGTTACCGGATTTAAATACGCAGCAGGGGCTGTCGCAACTTCCCCAGATGAAATGATTCAGATAGCACAATTTGGAATCATCATGTCAGGATTTGTATCCATAATTGCTGGATTGATTATCAATAAATGGGGTCAAAACACAATCGATAAAATATTACCACCGACCGTTACAGGAAGTGTCGCAATGATTATTGGATTAACACTTGCTGGAAATGCCATGTTGGATGCAGCACCTTTAGTAGAAGGACTCAACAGTAACCCCGCATCAGACTGGGTTTGGGTCATCTCATTGGTTACGCTGTTCACAACCATTTTCTTCAGTGTCTATATAAGACGAGGCGTACTCAGCCAAATCCCAATTCTACTTGGGCTTGCATGTGGTTATCTTACAGCCATTTTGGCTCAAAATATTTCAGGCATTCAATTCATTAACTTCGGAGTTGTCAGTGGCGATATCTTCCAAATACCTCACTTCACAACACCCAAGGTAAGTTGGGAAGCAGTCTTTGCGATTATGCCCATCGCAATCGCAACAATTCCTGAATCTACCGCACACGTATTCCAACTTGATATTTACGTTAACGAATTATCACGTCAAAAGAAAAAAGGTAAAATCTATAAAATTCAAGAAAAACTGGGTCTTAACTTAGTTGGAGATGGTATCGGCGATATCGTTGCTGGATTAATTGGTGGACCTGCAGGAACAAACTATGGAGAAAACATTTCTACAATGGCAATCTCTAAGAACTTCTCAGTACCCGTATTGATTGCAGCCGCCATCATCACCATGGTTATCTCATTCTTTACACCGCTTATTAACTTAATCTACTCCATTCCAAAACCTGTAATTGGGGGTCTTGAAATTTATCTATTCGGAGTCATTGCAGCTCAAGGGATCGCAATCTTCATGGATAAGAAGGTAGACATGTTTGATTCTAAGAACCTTGCGGTTATCGCCGTCATCCTCATCGTTGGATTGGGTGGTAACTCAGCTTTCGGTGGTATGATTCCAATCTTTGGAGTTCAGCTACCTACCATTGCTACAGCCGCCATGTTAGGAATCGGGTTAAACTTCTTACTGAGTTTTAGAAAAGATTTATAAAAAAAGCAGCACCAACGTGCTGCTTTTCTCTACCAATCATGAACTTTTAAAGTTTGGTAAATCTTCGCAATGGGAAGCCCCATTACGGTATAAAAGTCCCCTTTAATTTCTTTCACAAATACAGAACCTCCGGCTTGGATGGTGTAAGCACCCGCCTTGTCTAGGGGTTCTTTTGTTTTAATATATGCATTGATTTCTTCTTCAGAAAGATCATAGAATACCACATCTGTTTTAGATGTGAATACAATCTCTTGATTTGAAGAAACAATGGCCACACTGGTAATCACTTCATGTGTTTTACCGGAAAGAGATTTCAACATTTCAATGGCTCTTTCTTCTGTTTTTGGTTTACCCAAAACTTGACCTTCATAATATACAATGGTATCACTTCCAATTACGATATTGTCGGGTCGTTTCTCAAACACAACTTTTGCTTTATGAAGCGCAATGGCTTCAATTTGTTGTTCAACTGATAAACTTTCATCGAAGATTTCTTCACCTACAGGCGAAACCACTTCAAAGGGTACATTTAAGTACTGCATCAATTCCCTTCTCCTTGGGGATTGACTGGCTAACACTATCTTTTTCTTCATGCTCTCACTCTTTCGTTAATTCTTATTTCTGATAAACACCAATTTCGCATTGCTATTGGGTGTTTTTCTTTCGTCAATATCAAATTTGTTCAACGCTTTTAATAGCGGTGTTAATTGATAGTAACCGTAGTTTCTTGGGTCAAAGTCCGGTTGTTTTTTCATTAAGTGATTTCCCAAATCACCCATGTAAACATAGCCGTTATCATCTGCCAAGTCATCGATACTTGAACGTATCAATTGGACCAACTTGTTTTGGACCACATGATCCACACCTTTTTTATTGTCGATCCCTTTTGTTTCCACAAGGTCGATAATATCCATATAGATGAACTTATCACACGCCACAATAAAAGCATTGGGTGTTTTTCTTTCTCCTATACCAATCACATATCGGCCGGATTCTCTCAAACGAATGACCAAACGTGTAAAATCACTGTCACTGGAAACAATACAGAATCGTTCCACATTGCCTTCATATAATAAATCCATGGCGTCTATAATCATTGCGGAATCAGTTGAGTTCTTTCCTGATGTATAAGAGTATTGTTGGATGGGTGTTAACGCATGTTCTAATAGAACACTCTTCCATCCAGATGCTTGTTGGGTTGTCCAGTCGCCGTAAATTCTTTTGATGGTTGGTGTACCATATTTTGCGACTTCACGCAGTACACCCCCTATATTTTTATACGGAACGTTTTCCGAGTCAATTAAAACCGCAATTTTTTGTTCTGTTTCTTGCATGTCATGCCTCCTTTCTCTCTATTTTAAATTCAATACCATATTTTTTATTGGTTGCACTCACCTTATAGTTATAGTTGGTAACCACACGACTCACAATCGCCAGTCCCAAACCAAATTGTCCCTTATCACCCATTTCATAAGCTTTAAAGAACGATTTTAATTTCTTCTTGGGCACTCTTTCACCATCGTTATAAATACTGAATTGATGATCATCCAAATGGATATCAACCCTTGTTTTACTATAACGTAAGGCGTTATCAAGTAGGTTCTCTACCACAACACGCCACGGTTCTTCTTCCCCAAAAAACATACTGCCTTTGGTCTCAAAATTAATTTCGATATCTGGCCTTATTTGCTTGGTAGAAACAATGACCTGTTGGACGATGGGTTCCAAATCAACCTCTGTATTCGAACTGATTTTCTCATGGGTCATATAATCCATACGATTCAACATTAAGAGATTGAACACTTTCTTCTCCAAACGGTCCGCATGTTCAATGATGACATCCACTGATTTTTCAAGGGTCTCATATGGGTAAATCCCATCCTTGATGGCCTCACTGTATGATTTGATGGTCGCAACGGGCGTTTTTAAGTCATGAGAAATGTTTTGAAGCATTTCTTCCTTTTGTTTTTGTTGGTAATGTAGTTCATCTTGCATCTCCACCAAAACATTTGCCAATTGACCAATTTCATCACCACGGTCCAGTTTTAATTCTGCTTCTTGGTTGTTCTTTGACTTCTCAATAAACTCTTGAATCAAACCCAAGGAGTGAATGATGGTCGCAACCCAAAATAACAGAAGCACAAATACAATCCCAATGACCAATACAATCATGTACACAAAACTGTTAATGAGGGCCGATCTGAATTGATTGTGATATTCAATCGGCATGATGGAGACGATGGTAGTTGATTGGTTGATCCCCTTCATACTGATTAAACTGTTTTTTTCAAAACGCATGTTCAACCGCATGTCTGGTGTCACCACTTCAAGTTTGTCTTCAATAATCTTTGTGATACCTGGAAATGAGTATTCCAGCGGCACATTGGTCGATATTAAAGGCAGTCCATCGTCTTCATAAATAACATGAACAATATTGGAAGCAGATGAACCGAATAAACTGGTTCCCGTTCTTCCCAATAAGTAGTTTTGAATGACCGTATCTTGGCTATCACGGGTAATGTTGAAGATTTGTGACTCCACGAAACTGTCAATATTTAGTGTTAAAAAACCAAAAAAGAACACTACTAAAAAGAGGAAAATTGAAACAACCATAAAAGACAGTTGTTGGGTCAACGACATTTTTTTAATAACATTCTTTATTTTTTTCATCCCAAACGATACCCAAAGCCATAGATTGTTTGAATGTTCAATCCCGGCATTTTCTTTCTTAATCTTCGTAACGTATCATCCACAACACGATCCGACCCAAAATAATTGGTTTCCCAAACATGCACTAAAATTTGTTCACGTGTAAAGGCAACCCCTCTGTTCTTCACAAACATCATGAGTAAATCAAATTCTTTGGTTGTGAGTTCCAGTTCAACATCATCTTTGATGGCTTTTCGTTGTTTTTCATCAATTACATAACCATCAACTTCAACCTGTACATCTTGTTTATAAACACGTTTGATAATGTTATTGACACGAAGTACCAGTTCTTTGGGTGAAAAAGGCTTGGTGATATAGTCATCACTTCCCTTTTCAAGTCCTATAATACGATCAAATTCTTTGTCTCTTGCGGACATAAAGATAACGGGCGTGGTCTTTGAATTGGCACGAATACGTTCAATCAAATCAAATCCGCTTTTATCATCCAGCATAATATCAAGAATCCAAAGATGGACATCATCATCATGAATATGTGCGTTCGCTTCTTCATAGGTAAGGTAAGAACGCACTTCATATCCCGCTTTTTCTAGATAACTTTTAACAAGTTCATTCAAATCCTTCTCATCTTCTACAACATTAACTACATATTTCATCGATATCACCTACAACTTTTCTATATGTTCTATGACTTCATTGACGTACTTTCTACATGTTTCTATATCTTCTGCTTCAACCATAACACGAACCAAGGGCTCGGTACCAGATGGTCTCACTAAGATACGACCGGCATCCCCCAATTTTTCTTCGATATTTTCAATCAGTTCAAGTAGTGAGAGTTCACCCATCACTTCTTTTTTGTTTCTCACGGTAATGTTTTGTAACACTTGTGGAAACTCAAGACAATCTTTAGATAAATCATACAAGCTGCTGTTATTTTTAGAAACAACTTCAGCCAAACGTAGTGCTGTTAAAACACCATCACCCGTTGTGGCATATTCACTCAGAATGATATGGCCTGATTGTTCACCACCCAGTTGATAGCTTCCATCAACCATGGCCTTAAATACGTGTTTGTCACCCACATCTGTTTGAATCACATGAATGTTCTCTCTTTCCATGCTCTTTTTAAAACCCAAGTTTGCCATCACGGTGGAAACCACTGTATGATCTTTCAACTGATTGTTTTCAATCATATCTTTGGATAAGACGTAGATAATCTTGTCACCATCAATGATATTTCCTTTATGGTCTACTGCCAAGCATCGATCCGCATCGCCATCGAAAGCAAATCCTAAATCTGCCTTTTCTTCAAGCACACGGGCTTGTAGGTTTTCAATATGTGTTGATCCACTGTCTAAGTTTATGTTGGTGCCATTGGGGCTTTCGTTCATTAAAATCACATCCGCCTGTAAATCTTCAAACAAACGTTGTGCAGAAGATACGGCAGACCCATTGGCTAAATCCAAGACAATGCTTAAACCTTTGAAGTCATGTTTAACCACATCCTCCAAGTGCAAGATATAGTCTTCCAAAGCATCACTGTAATCATAGATATTACCAATCACATCACGGTTGGCTTTTTCTATAGTCCGTGTACCATCAATATAACTTTCAATTTCTAATTCAAGATCGAAGGAACTCTTCATCCCTGACTCGCCAAACACTTTCAATCCGTTATCGTAAAATGGATTGTGGCTTGCGGAAATCATCACCCCAGCTTTAAATCCCTTTTCAGTGATTAAGTAAGCCAAAGCCGGTGTTGCACACGTTCCCAATAGGTACACATCTGCACCACTTGAAGCGATACCCGCTGCCAGAGCATGTTCCAACATGTCTGACGATAAGCGTGTATCTTTACCAATAATAATTTTTTGACCGCGATAACGGTATCCTAAATATTGACCCACTTTTAAAGCAAGGTCTGTTGTTAAGAGTTGATTTGCTTCCCCTCTTAATCCATCTGTTCCAAAGTATTTCCCCATAATGCCTCCTACTCGATGATATCAACGCGAATTGTTTCTTTACTTGGTGTAATGTTGAGCAATGAATATTGATCGTCAATATATAGTTTAAGATCTTGGTTATCACCGATCTCAACATCGCGCATATTTACATAAAGTATGACATTGTCTGCGCTAAAGTTATCCAAATTCCTTGCGGTTCCAGTCACGGTAATGGATGCTGTGAAGTCATCTTCTGAGACTGCTCTGATCTTATATCCGTTCACATTACCACGATAAATAATATTAATATTATCGTAGGTACGTGTTTCAAGTTCCGCCAAGGTTACTTCAATATTAATTTTTGAAACACTTCCCGATTTAACACCGGCTGGAAGTGTAATGTTATGTGTTAACTTACCACTTGATAAAGTAGTTGCTGGAATATAAACCACAATTTCATCAATGGTATCCAAGACAGACTGTTGACCATAAATGGTTATGGCTTCGTGGTCCATGGTAATCGTATCGATGGCTTGATCGTTCGGAATTTCTCCTTCAAATCTAGTATAAATCGGTACGGTCTTATTGGGTGAAGATACCTCAACTGTAACGGCCACTGCACTTGGAATCACATCCGCATTCTTTAATTTTTCACCATTTTGGTTATACGCAACAATCTCAGCACTTTGTGTAAAGGTGGATGTTTTACCACTCACATCAATTAATGCTTTCACAAACGCAATTTGTTCTAGTGTTTCTGCAGATGCAGAAATGGTAACTTCACGAGAGTCCAACGTAACATTTCCTAAGACGTATTGATCTCCCAATTTGTCTTGATTGATAAATTCATAGGAAAGCGCCATGGTCTTGGTTTCTTTACGACGAATGGTAACACTTGCGGTCGCAGGTTGCACCGTCGCTTTAACACGACTTGAAACACCCACAGGAATATAATCTACCTGATATGTTCCTTCACCCAGTGTACGCAAATCAAGCTCTGCAGTAATTTCAGCTGCGTTAACCATAATAATATCACTATAGCTACCCAAAACATCCACTTCTACAAACTCTTCAATACCTTCAACTTCATACATTTCACGATTATAAATCGCATTCACTTGAACACTTGATAAACTCTTTGCTTGAACAACGGTATCCACATCTTCTTGTGAGAAGGTGAGATAGACTAAAATCGCAAAAGCAAAAGCCACCAATTTCGCATACTTGGGATTGAACACAAAGCGATCAAACCAAGCACTGAACCATCTGAACACACGCCCAAAGAACTGACCGACCGCTTGATAACGTTCCGCAATCTTTTCAGACTGTCTCGCTACCGCTTGGGCTAGTTCTAACTTGTCTTCCGGTTTGGATTTCTTTTTGTTATCGAGTTTCGCCATCGTTGTCACCTCCTGTTTCATTTGCTTCTGTCTTCAAAGCATTATGATTTGAAGACATTGAATCTGAGGTTGTATCAGACTGTTGGTTGTTATCTTCCGATTTATGACGGCTGGTTGCGGCTTTCAAAGCCTCTAATCCTTCGCCTGTTTTCTTATCTTCAGTTTCTTGATGCGCCTTCTCTTGTTTCATTTTCTTAAATAATTTCGGACGCTTCTTTTCTTTCAAACCTTCATTGTCTTTGGATTCGTCTTGTTTCACTTCTCGACGTTTCTTAAAGGTTTGTTTGGGTTTACCCCCTTCATCTACCTTCTCGATACGAATCGGATCCACATTCAAACGACCCAAATTCATACGACGTGTTGTCTTGAATTCAATTCTGTTTGAAACTTCTTTTTCTGCATTCTGAATCAATACATTCAAGAATTCACGAAGACTGGCTTCATCCATCTCCGTTAACTTACCGTTCTCTGCAACAGAGATTTGACCCGTCTCTTCAGAAATAACAAGGGTTACGGAATCCGTAATCTCACTGATACCCAAAGCCGCACGGTGTCTTGCACCATAACGCGTGGGTAAATCAAGGGCTGTGGTTGGGAAATACGCAGACGCACACGCGATACGATCCCCCTGGATGATGACCGCACCATCATGAAGTGGTGTCGTAGTCACAAAAATAGACGTTAATAAATCAGCACTGACCGATGAATTAATCGGTGTTCCCGTTTTAATAAAGTCTGCCAAAGAGTGACCCTGTTCAAGTGAGATAATCGCCCCAATACGTTTGGAAGAAAGATCCACACTTGCACTTACCAATTCATCAATCAAGCGTTCCCTTTCATTACCACTCAATGTGTGTAACGAAGAAAAAACCGTTGACTTCCCAAGCCTTTCCAAAAGACCCCTTAATTCCGGTTGGAATATAATCACAAAAACCAGCACCCCATACTGAATTAAAAAATCAGCCAATGCGAGTACTACTTTTAAATCAAAATAATAGGCAATAAATCGAACCAATATTATCAAAACAACGCCCTTAAATATTTGGACAGTTCTTGAATTGTTTCTTACGACCCTTAAAGTGTAATATATGAGAACCCATACGATAATAAAGTCTATTAAAATTTTTAGACCTTGAATGATGGATTGTAACGTAAATAAATCGAGTGACATAAGAACCTCCTAAATCCTTATAATTATACCATGAATCACATAAATGTATAACCGTTTGGTGAATTTACACACTATTTTCACGATTAGAACTGACTTTGGTAAAGGGTATAATAGAATCCCTTTTTATCCATGAGTTCACGGTGGGTTCCTTTTTCCACAATATTCCCCTGTTTCATCACTAAAATAAGGTCAGAATCAATGACCGTACTCAAACGATGCGCAATAAAGAATGTGGTATGTTGTTTCATAATGGTCGTAAATACTGACTGAATTCTTTTCTCTGTTAAACTGTCAATATTACTGGTTGCTTCATCAAGAATGAGGATGGGACCCCCTTGTAATAAGGCACGCGCAATGGTCAGTAACTGCTTTTGTCCACCGGAAATATTACGCGCCCCTTTTTGGATCATGGTTTCATAACCCTTATCAAGACTTGAAATAAATTCATGAACATCCGCTGCTTTTGCAGCTTCAATCACCGCATCCATCGTCGCATCTTCACGACCGTACTTCAGATTTTCTAAAATGGTACCCTCAAACAACCAAGGGTCTTGAAGCACAATTGAGATATTTTCGTGAAGCGATTGGCGACTTAAATGTCGAATATCAACACCATCCAAGCAAACCTTACCTGAGTCAACTTCATAGTAACGCATCAAAATATTAATCAACGTACTCTTACCTGCTCCCGTAGGTCCTACAATCGCAATCTTTTGTTTGGGTTTTACTTCCAAGTCGAGGTTTTCAATTAAGGGATTGTTTTCTTGATACGCAAACGACACATCTTCAAACGACACATGACCCGCTGTCATGATTTCTTGAGTTCCTGTATCCACTTCTGATTTTATGTTGAGTAAACTTTGGATATTTTCATATCCTGCTTTTGCCGCAAAGACTTGCGCCAAGTTACCACTCAATTCATTGAAAGGTTTCGCAAACATTAATGAATAGGAAATAAAGCTGGTGAAAAGACCAACTGTAAGATTACCATTCAAAATGGTCATGGCACCCACAAGTCCTACGATGGCATAGGATAAATTATTGACCACACGGGTTGTGGGGTTTGTGAGCGAAGCCGTAAATTGGGCACGCTGCCCTGCAATATTGTATTGATCATTCAA
>DEQB01000055.1:7098-7538 GCA_002359085.1 Erysipelothrix sp. UBA3377 | reverse complement strand
AATTTTATGTCTATGTGGTAAAATGAAATCAAAATAGGGGGTACATGTATGGAAAAACTTGTTTCTTGGATAGAGAACAATTACTTTCTTAATGTCATTCAAAAAGCGGGTCATGCGATGGGTTCTTTTAATCCCGTTATTGTCTTGTTTGCGTTGATCTTGTCTTTAGCGCATGGATTGTATGGTATAGAGATGCGTCTTGATTTATGGTTTGTTTTTGTGGTTGTCTATAGTTTTGGATATACCTTCATGGTGATATATTCGATGACCAATCAGGATATATCGAAGAGTTTATGGTTGGGATTTCTTGCGGTGATTCCGTTTTTAATTCATAAGACAGTTCCCGCTTTCTTACCGATATTGAGTATTGCTACAGCATTTTTATTCACATACCTTGATCGCCGCATCACACGTATTTCTGTAGATATTAAGGCAGTTCA
>DEQB01000055.1:0-7016 GCA_002359085.1 Erysipelothrix sp. UBA3377 | reverse complement strand
TTGCGATGTTTTATATGATGAATCATGCGTTGTTTTCAGGTATTATTCATGGATTATTGATGATTTTTTCAAATATTGTGTTTATCATGGTTTCTGTATTTATGGTTACTTTATTGTGGTCAAAAGGTTTTCATGGCGCCAATCTTATGGGTAAGACTTTGAGTTTGTTTTATATGCAGATGTTAATTGCGAATATCACGGGCTATCTTTCTACTGGCAGTATACTGTATATGGGTCAGGAGACTTTTATTCAATGGGCCGTTTGGATTGGTGGGTCGGGTTGTACCCTGGGGTTGAGTTTTGCGATGAAGTTTTTGGCGAAAAGTAATGCGTTGAAATCGATTGGTCAACATGGTTTTGTGTCTGGGTTGTTCAATATAAATGAGGAAGCTTTATTTGGTATACCGATTGTTGAGAATAAGCATTATGCGTTTCCTTTCTTTGTGGCGCCTTTGGTTAGTGTGGGTGTTGCCTATTTGGCGATTATAAATGGGTGGGTGAACTATCCGTTGTTACCTGTGAGTTGGATTATGCCCAATCCAATTGGTTTCTTTGTGAGTACACTCTTTGATTGGCGTAGTATTGTATTGTCTTTGGTGCTTATATTTGTTTCTTTTGTGGTTTATCTTCCTTTTTTCTTGGCGGATGATAGAAAAAGGTTAGAGACTGCGCGCCATTAAGTAAAATTAATGTGATAATTGGATGTTGTGAATACACTTCATTGGTGTTATGTGTTAAAATGATATTAAGAAAGAGAGGCGGACTTTATGAAAAGAATTATTCCCTTGGCAATTTTAGCCAGTGCAGTGGGTGCGGCGGCTGTTTATATGCGAAATAATAAGAAGGCAGTTGATCGTACTTTGGAAGCTTTAGATGAACTCAGTGAGACCGCAGAAGAAACGGTTGAGGAGCTATCTGAAGCGATTCTGGATGGTACAGAAGAGTAGCAAATTAAGAGCGTTATCGCTCTTTTTTTGAGTTTTATATTGATGGGTAATTTGTTATAATAACTAGGATGAAAAGAGGTCATTTGATGAGAGATAAACTAATCGAACGTTTGGTTCGTTATACAAAAATTAATACACGTTCAAATGCGTATTCTGATACGATACCTTCAACTCAAAACCAATTTGATTTAGCACAAATTTTATTGGAAGAGTGTAAAGCGTTGGGATTGGAAAATGTTGAAATGAGTAAGGTGGGTATTGTTACCGCAACCTTGCCTTCTAATGCAGATAAAGCAGTACCAACTTTTGGTTTGATTGCGCATATGGATACGGCAGATTTTAACGCTGTTAATGTGAATCCTTTAATTATTGAAAACTATAATGGTGAGGATATTGTTTTAAATGAAGCACACAATATCGTTACACGTGTTTCGGATTTCCCAAACCTTAAGAACCATGTTGGTAAGACTTTGGTGGTAACAGATGGGCTTACTTTGCTTGGGGCTGATAATAAAGCGGGTATTGCGAATATTCTAACTGCAGTTGAGTATTTATTGGATCATCCGGAAATTAAGCATGGTGCCATTAGAATTGCCTTCACAATTGATGAAGAAATTGGTACGGGTGCGAGTTCTTTTGATGTTGATGCTTTTGATGCTGAGTTTGCGTTTACCATTGATGGTGGTCCCGAAGGGGAGTTGGAATATGAAACGTTCAATGCGGCGTATGCTAAAGTAACTTTCAAAGGTGTAAGTGTACACCCTGGAACCGCAAAGGACACCTTAATCAATGCCAGTTTAATGGCTTTAGATTTTGTAAATCAATTACCTGAAGACCAAAGACCTGAACACACTCAAGGATATGAAGGCTTCTATTTGGTAACAGATATTAAGGGTTCCATTGAAGATGCAGAAGTTGAACTCATTATCCGAGATCATGATCGCAATGAATTTGAATCTAAAAAGGCGTATCTAGAGACTATTACAACGCAAATGAATGGTAATTATGGTGAAAATAGTGTTAACTTAGAGATGCAAGATTCATATTATAATATGAAAGAAATATTAGAAGATCATATGGAAGTTATAGAGTTGGCGAAAACAGCCATTGAGAACTTGGGTATGACCCCATCTATATCACCTGTAAGGGGTGGAACAGATGGTAGTCGCCTGTCCTTTATGGGACTCCCAACGCCCAATCTTTTTACAGGTGGGGAGAATTTCCATGGTAAACATGAATATGCGGTAATTGAGACGATGGTGCTTTCCACAAAGACCTTGGTTGAGATTGCCCGATTATTAGCGGAGTGATAGATTTGAAACAAATAGAAATTAAAGATTTAGTATTCTCGTACGACGGAAAAGTAAACGCATTGGATGGCGTTTCTTTAAGCATCCAAAAGGGTGACTATGTTTCCATCATTGGACATAATGGTAGTGGTAAAAGTACTTTGGCCAAACTGCTCATTGGTTTAATGGAAGTAACCAGTGGTGAAATTATTATTGAGAATCAAACACTTTCTTTGGAAAATGTATATGATATTCGAAGAAAATTGGCGATCGTTTTTCAAAATCCTGACAATCAATTTATTGGTTCAACGGTGAGAGACGATATGGCTTTTGGGTTGGAAAACAGACAATTTGAACCTGAAGAAATGGATGCGATTATTGAGGCTTACGCAAAACGTGTACGCATGCAAGATTATTTAGATCATGAACCTACCAAACTTTCTGGGGGTCAAAAACAAAGGGTCGCCATTGCGGGTGTATTATCGATGAAACCAGAAGTTTTAATTTTGGATGAAGCTACCAGTATGTTGGATCCAAAAGGGCGTAAAGAAGTTAATGACTTGGTACATGAATTACATGAAAGTCGTGAAATGACAATTCTTTCAATTACACACGATATTGAAGAAGTGATTATCAGTGATTATATTATTGTAATGAATCAAGGTAAAGTTTATATGGAAGGCAAGCCAGAAGATATCTTGGTGCGCATTGATGAACTGACTGAAATTGGTTTGGATATTCCATTTAATGTGAAATTTTATTTGGCAATGAAAGAAAAAGGTGTTGACTTAAAAACACCCTTTGATGTGAAAGGGATGGTGAATACATTATGGCAGTACGCTTCGAAAAAGTAGACTATACTTATAGTCCAAATTCACCCTTTGCATTTGAAGCATTGAAAGATATTAACACGCATATTCCTGAAGGGAAGCTGACTGCTATTGTTGGTGCCACAGGAAGTGGTAAAAGTACCATGGTTCAACATTTAAATGGGTTGTTACAGCCAACTGCGGGTAAAGTTCATGTTTACGACCATACGATTGTTGCAGGTGAAAAGCCTAAAGGTCTTAAAGCCTTACGTCAACGTGTTGGGTTTGTTTTTCAGTTTCCTGAAATGCAATTATTTGATGACACAATTTATAAAGATGTAAGCTTTGGTCCCCTTAACTTTGGTATTGATGAAACTACGCTTAAGAGAAATGTAGAGGAAGCTTTAAATCTTGTTGGCATAGAAGAAACATTATGGGAGCGTTCTCCTTTAAATTTATCAGGTGGACAGAAAAGACGTGTTGCTATAGCTGGTGTGCTTGCGACCAATCCTGATTTGATTGTTTTAGATGAACCCACTGCTGGTTTGGATCCACAGGGTTCCAAAGATATGATGGGTATTTTTGAAACATTGAATCAAAAACTCAACAATACAATTGTGATGGTTACCCATGATATGGAGCATGTATTAACGTATTGTGAACATGTGATCGTAATGGATCAAGGTAAGATTATTTTTGAAGGTGATACCAAATGTTTTTTTCAGAATACGGACCTTTTAAATTCATTGGATATTGTAAAACCTTTGATTCTACAGCTGCATGATTTATTAACAAAACAAGGATTTGATATCCCAGTTGAAACTGATTTGGATACATTGGTAGACATTTTGATTGAGGGGGTAAAACGATGAAAAACATTGCTTTGGGTCGTTATTTGCCGCTGAACTCATTGATTCATAAATTAGATCCTAGAATCAAAATTATATCCATGGTTTTCTTGATGGTCTCTGTATTTATGGTTGGTGGAGACAATGCATTTCTCGCCTATGGCGTAATATTTGCGGTTTTGTTAATGGGCATCTTATCGGCTAAATTAACAATTATGTATGTTGTGAAATCTATGAAGCCCATGATATTCATGATGGTATTTTTATTTGTTATTAATATTTTCTCATTTAAAACAGGAACGGTGCTTTTAACGATTGGTTCATTTAAAATCTACAGTGACGCTATTATAAATACATTGTTCATTATATTTAGATTGATGTTGATGATTATGATTACAACACTGTTAACGGCCACTACCGCGCCTTTAGATTTGACCTTGGGTATTGAGGATTTGTTGAGTCCTTTTAAGAAAATTGGTGTTCCATCTCATGAAATTGCGATGATGATATCGATAGCCTTGCGATTTATCCCAACGTTGATCGAGGATACCCAACGCATTATGAATGCACAAGCGAGTCGTGGTGTGGATTTTGATGAAGGTAAACTTAAGGAAAAAATTGTGGGTATTGTTTCTTTGATTATTCCACTATTTGTATCTGCTTATCATCGTGCAGAGGATCTGGCGGATGCGATGGAAGCCAGGGGTTATGCTCCTGGAAAAGAGCGTACGCGATATAAACAATTAAAAATTACGACAAGTGATATTCTCATACTTTTAATGAGTATCGCAATGTGTTTTGTGACGTTCTATGTGGGAAGGGTTCTTGTGATTTAAATGCGCTATAAGGTTGATGTTATGTATGATGGTAGTGGATTTTTAGGTTGGCAAATTCAACCTGATACCAGAACTGTCCAATTTGAGATTGAAAAAGTTCTCAGTAGCATGCATAAAAATGAAGTGACAATTATGGCTTCAGGAAGAACGGATACAGGTGTTCATGCCCTCAATCAGGTATTTCATTTTGATTCAACTTTGAATTTAAATGAGCAGGATTGGATCAAAGCTTTAAATGGTCAATTACCCAATGATATTCATATTTTGAATGTCACACAAACCCATGATACCTTTCATGCTCGCTTTGATGCAGTTTCGAAAACTTATGTTTATAAATTAAATGTGGGGGCGTATGATGTCTTTAATAGAAATTATGTCTATCAATACAACAGGCCTGTTGATATTGATGCATTTCGAAGCATTTTAAATATATTTATGGGTTGTCATGATTTCACTTCTTTTAATAAAACACCCCTTGAGACCTTAGAGAATCAAGTGAGAAATATTGAAGAAATTGAATTGAAAGTAGTCAATCAACAGATTTCAGTCATAATTAAAGGCGATGGTTTTTTGAGACATATGATTCGTGTTCTCGTTGGAAGTGCGATCGCCACACTTGAAGGAAAGATAACAAAAGAGGTGCTTAAGGATGCACTTATGAATCCGAATAAACAAAGCATCCCTTATATCGTGCCAGGTTGTGGTCTTTACTTAAAACAGGTTGATTATATAGAATATAAAGAATAATGGGAATTATTGCGCAAATAGGTGTTTTGACTTGACTTTTTCGCTCATAAAGCATAAAATCAAAGATGGCACTTATGCCAATAGTAGCCCCGGAAACTACTTTTGGTTAGGAGGATTAATATTATGCGTCAAACAACTATGACGAAGCCAAATGATGTTGTGCGCGATTGGTACGTTGTTGATGGATCAGGACAGACTTTAGGTCGTCTTGCATCTGAAATAGCACACGTACTACGTGGAAAGCACAAACCAACATTTACACCTAATGTTGATGAAGGTGATTATGTAATTGTAATTAATGCAGATAAAATTGTTGTAAGTGGTGATCAAGAGTTTAAGAAATTCTATTACTCACACTCAGGATACCTGGGAGGATTGCGTACACGTTCAACAAAAGAAATGCGTGAAAAATACACCATTGAATGGGTAGAAAAAGCAATTCACGGAATGTTACCACATACAAAATTAGGAGACAAACAACGTAAACATTTATTTGTTTATGAAGGCGATCAGCATCCACATGCTGCGCAACAACCCAAAGAATTGGTAGTTAAAGGATAGGAGGAAATATGACACAAAATAAATTAGTATATCTAGGTACTGGACGTCGTAAGACATCTGTTGCTCGTGTTTATTTAACTCCTGGAACAGGTGTAATTACAATCAATAAAAAACCTATTGATGAGTATTTACCAAGTGAATTGTTAAGAATGACAGTTCGTTCACCATTTGAAGTAACATCTACAGAAGAAACATTCGATGTAAATGTTAACGTATTCGGTGGAGGACTTACAGGTCAAGCGGGAGCGATCCGTCACGGAATCTCTCGTGCACTTCTTGATGCATCCCCAGATTATAGATCGTTACTTAAAACTGCAGGTTACCTAACCCGTGACCCACGTGCTAAAGAACGTAAAAAATATGGTCTACGCGGTGCGAGACGTGCGCCACAATTCTCAAAACGTTAATTCGTTTTATTATCAATTTACAAACAAAGCCCACTATTCAGTGGGTTTTTTTGATGTACATGTAGGTTTATATAAATATAAAGTTGTAATAAGGTAGCACCAAAGCAGAATTAATGGTAGTGTCAATAATTTTGTGTATACATCTTTTCATATTTCTCAGAACGTTGATCTATAAGTTTTGTTTTATAAAGCCTTGCGGCATCAATATCTGTAATTCTGAATAGGATCTTGATTTCATCTCGAATTTCGTGAGTGTTTTTCCTTGGTAATTTATCCATTACATTTCTCAAAAAGTGTAATTGATATCTTTGCCAAACAGATTCTGTATAACTCTTTTGAATCGCTTTGACTTGCCCTTGATGTGCATCAGAGATAACCATCTCTACATTTCCCAGTCCGCGACAAATCATGGATTGATAAAATGTGTTCATGAAACTTCGTTTTCAGAGTCACTAATCATGAATCCTAAAATGGTCTTAAATCCTTTAGAATCGACACCGATGGCGATATGACACGCTTTGGACATGACCCGACGATTTTCTCTTACCTTAATATAGAGTACATCAGTCATC
>DEQB01000043.1:9260-12993 GCA_002359085.1 Erysipelothrix sp. UBA3377 | reverse complement strand
AAAGCACTGAATTTTGATAAAAGATGACTTTTAATTAAAAATAGGCTAAAATCATGTGTAGAAGAAATTATTTTAATTTCATAAAGGAGTTTCTATGAATTATTTTATATATGGTTTAATCTTCATATTTTTTTCTGCGACACTGAAAGTTCCATTTCTGAATATCAGCTTTCAATTTTTACCTGCATTTGTAGGTTACTTGCTCATTATCAATCCCATTAAAAAATATAAGAAGCATGAATCCTCATTTAAAGAAATTGAGTATCTCTCAATCGCAATGTCACTTTTTACATTCATTGAATTCATTTCCGTACTCATTCAATTTGATATTTTTAATCGTAGTGAATGGATCTTAAACATCATTACACCCTTAACCACCATCGTGGTTCCCCTATTCCTGGCATACCGCATTATCTGGAGTATTCGTATGATCGAAGAGAAGCATAAATACGATTGGAACACGGATTCCCTGGTTCAATTGTGGACATACTTACTGATTATTCTGTCGGTGAATGTTTTCTTAAACGACAGTATCTTCAATTTTATACTTACGATCGCATCTCTTTTGGTGAAAGCGTGGATTATCTACAGTCTTACAAATACCGTTCGATTGGCTCAAGCCAGTGAAAATGAATGGTACGGTATTGAAGAAACTAAAATATAATGAATTGAACACAAAGGCTTGATCATTTAATGATTTGGCCTTTTTTGTATCCATACCCTGTGTTATAATCTATAAAATGAAAGAGAGATGAAACAAATGAAAAAAACCTATAATTTTTCAGCAGGTCCTGCCGTTTTACCCAGAAAAGTACTGGAAGTGGTGCAACACGAATTGTTAAATTACAAAGGATCAGGCATGTCGGTAATGGAGCTTTCCCACCGTTCTTCTCTGTATCAAGACATTCACAATGAAACCAAACATTTGTTGAAGTCGCTTCTTAATCTCAATGATGATTTTGAAATCCTCTTCATTCAAGGCGGTGCTTCCTTACAATTCACCATGATTCCCCTCAACTTCGCCAAAGATAAAATCGGATATTATATCGATGGGGGTACGTGGGGAAAGCGTGCAATAGAAGAAGCCAACATCATCAACCCCAAACATACCGTTTGTTTGGCCAGTGGAGAAAGCAGCAACTATACAAAAATTCCAGCGACACCTGAAATTCCCAATGATGGTGCATACCTACACATCACCACCAACAACACGATTGAAGGCACAACCCTGTATGAATTGCCTCAAACCAACTTACCCTTAATTGCGGATATGTCCTCTAACATTCTTTCAGTGGATTATGACTACAATCAGTTTGATTTAATCTATGCGGGGGCACAGAAGAATCTGGGTCCTGCCGGGGTTTGTGTTGTGGCTGTGAAAAAACAGCTTTTACAAACCATCAACCATACTTTACCCTCAATGCTGGATTATAGAGTTTATAAAGACAATGACTCACTGTTTAACACACCCCCTACCTTCTCAATCTATATGTTGAGGGAGGTATTGAAGTGGGTTAAGGATTTGGGTGGTGTGAAGGCTATGGAAAAAAGAGCGAAGCAAAAAGCAAACCTTCTGTATGATACCTTAGATCAATCCAAACTCTTTGATACACCGGTAAAGGGAAAAGATCGTTCCCTCAACAATATCCCTTTTTATACACAATCTGATGCCTTAAACAAACGCTTCTTAAAAGAAGCAGAAGCTTTGGGTCTGTTAAATTTAAAAGGGCACCGTCTGGTTGGCGGTATGCGTGCCAGTATTTATAACGCCATGCCTTTAGAAGGTGTTAAAGCGTTGTGTGATTTTATCAATTCATTTGAAAAGGAGCATCTCCATGCACAAGATTAAAACCTATAATAATATTTCAACTGAGGGCTTGAAGCTCTTTGGTTCTGAGTATAAATTGAATGAGGATGCATCCTATGATGCGATTTTATTAAGAAGTCATAACCTTGTGGACCAAGAACTGGATTCAAATTTAAAGGCCATCGCAAGAGCCGGAGCAGGGGTCAATAATATCCCCGTTCATGAAGCCACCGAAAAAGGCATCGTGGTATTCAATACCCCTGGAGCCAATGCGAATGCGGTGAAGGAACTCGTCTTGGCGAGTATGTTACTTTCTGTGCGTCCCATTTTAAGAGGAGCGTCATGGGTTCAAACCCTTGCGGGCGAAGAAATTCAAGAAGCAGTTGAACGTAATAAAAAAGCCTTTCTGGGCACTGAACTTGAAGGGAAGACACTGGGTGTAATTGGACTGGGAAGTATTGGTTCCTTGCTCGCAAATGATGCCTATCGCTTGGGTATGAACGTAATCGGATACGACCCCTATGTATCCGTTGATACAGCTTGGAATATCAGTCGCCGTGTCAAACGGGCACTCACATTGGATGAAATTTTTATAGAATGTGACTTTATTTCAATCCATGTTCCCTTAAACGAAACGACCTACCATATCATTTCTAAACAACAAATCTATAAAATGAAAGAAAATGCTGTTCTATTAAACTTCTCAAGAAAAGAATTGGTAGATAACCAAGCCGTCCTTTCAGCACTGGATCAAAATATCTTGGGTCAATATATTACAGACTTTGTGGATACGAGTTTACTTCACCATGATAAAGTACTCATTCTACCGCACTTGGGGGCTTCAACTCATGAAGCTGAAGAGAATTGCGCAAGGGTAGCGGTAAGGACTTTGATGTATTTCTTAGAAACGGGTAACATTGTGAACTCCGTTAACTTTGCGCCCATGGAACTCGCATTTTATTCACCCACACGCTTTACCTTAATTCATAAAAATGTGCCCAAGATGCTGGGTCAAATCTCAACCATCGCAGGTCAACTCAATATTAATATCGATAATATGATGAATCGAAACAGCGGTGATTTCGCCTATACCATTGTGGATATATCGGATACAGATCCAACATTACTCGCAAATGTTAAAAAGGCCTTTGACGCCATTGATTCTATAATTTTTACGCGTATTATCAGACAATAGAAACCCGAATTGGGTTTTTTTCTTAAGGGATTAAAAAAACTGCACAGACGCATGCAGTTTGTATTATACAATTATTTGAGTGAGTCTAAATATTTTTCAATATAGACTGCAACGCCATCATCGTCATTACTTAACGTAAAGTCTGTGGCATGGGCTTTGGCGCTTTCCATACCATTTTCCATCACAACTGCAACTTTCGCAATTTTCAACATGCTAATATCATTTTCTGAATCCCCAAATACCATAATCTCATCTGGTGTGATGCCGTATTTGGCAGCATATTCAATCAAGGCTGCGCCTTTTGTGACATCGTGGATTGCGACTTCTGTCCAACCGGGTCCAACTTGTAGCAGTTCAAATTTTTCATCCAGTGATTCTCGCATGCGATTTACCACCAAGTCCATATATTGTGGTGCTTGAATGTATGCGATTTTTTGGATGCGATCTGTTTCAAATCGATGTTGGATATCGTAAACGGATTTAATTTCTACCGTTTCAATATTCATATTGAAGAATCGTTTCACATCATCGCCCATCGCAATCATATAGTCTCTATATGAAAGGTCGTCCATTTGGAAATAGATAACATCGTCATAACAATACATAATACCCAAATAGAATTTTTCACCCAGTTCCATCATTTTAACGCTTTCCTCAAAGGTGAGCGTTTCTTTTTGTGTTTTGATTAAACTTGGAAATTCATAGGTTTCTTGTCCATTTAAACAAATCAA
>DEQB01000043.1:2885-9213 GCA_002359085.1 Erysipelothrix sp. UBA3377 | reverse complement strand
CCCGTCGCAAAAGTAAAACGGATGTCATGGTCTTTTAATCGTTGAATCACATCACGCGTTCTCTTTGATATTTGACGGTTTTCATTAATGATGGTTCCGTCAATATCACTCGCTATTAATTTTATACTCATAGATCCTCCTACTTACACTTTTAATTCTAGCCTATCAAAGATTTATTGTAAAATATTAGGATTACTTATCGTACTTTGTTAATTAATAGTAACAGAAAAGAGGTGAAATCTTGGCAAACCTATTCTTATTACCGCTTCCCAATGTTATGGCGATGTTGGGTGTGGGCACGTATGCAGCACAAAGAATTGTGGATGCGCTCTTCATCGGAGCAGCAACTTGGCAGATTATTGGATTAATTGTGACCTGTGGAACCTCCATTTCCTTTGGGCTCTTAATGCTCAAACAACTTACGAAAAAAGTCGGTAAAAAGGCAGCCATTACATGGTGAGGTTGCATCTTCGGATGCAACTCCCCTTATTCAATATGAAAATAGAACTGATAGATACTTCCGTAAAGATCGGAAACAAGATAATTTTAGAATCCATTCATTACAAAATGATACCCCAATCTTTTATCCATCTGAAAGGTGATAATGGGTCGGGGAAAACAGTATTCATGCAAACGCTCTTGGGTTTTTATAAATGTATCGGTAAATGTGAATTAAGTCTTCCCAAAAAAGAAACTGTTTATATTCCCGACACACCCTTTTTCAATGAGAACACCAGTGTTAAAGAGATCATACATACGTATCGTTATTTCTTTAATGTATCCACCGAAATGATCCATGATTGTTTGAATACCCTTGAATTCAATCATTCCCTCAATATGAAAACTGCTTCTCTTTCTCTTGGAACCAAAAAGAAACTTGAAATATTACCCTTTTTCTTTCCCATGCGGAAGGTTTATTTTTTAGATGAGATCACTTTGGGATTAGATAGTAAAAGTACACGTTTGGTTATTGATAGAATTGTTGCGCTCCATAAACTTGGATCCACTTTCATCATGAGTGAACACAACCCCAAGATCATTGAAGCTTTGTCACAACACATAGAAATTAAGGAGCTTATATGCCACAACAAAAAAATCGTACAATCATCCTAAACATTCTCTTTTACTTTTTAATATTAACGTTACTATATCCTCAAACACTGTCCGTCATTGACACCTTGGCTACTTCTTTAACTGCTCCAGAATATGACTTCATCACCCAATCAGAATCCATTTTAGTTTTGATTGTGATGGTATTGGAAACGATCACCATCGTCTTTAACATACTCATCCTTCATTGGATTTATAAATTCTCAAACTTGGAATATGCCTTATATGAAAACATATTTATCTATATGTTCAGTGCATTTTTCTCTAAGGTGGCAAGTTTAATCATGCCCATACATTTCGCAGCTTTCCCCAGTATCATTTTCTCTATTGTGTTTCTTACACTCCATTTCAAACTCAAAGATCTTACGAAAGGACAGTTAATATGGATTTTCGTTTTTCCAGTCTTAAACATCATTTTCTACATCATTTAGTTTTTTATTTAACACTTTCATTGGGTCTGTTAATTACATGCATCACCCAACAACTCACCACAAATTTAAACTTATCTAATTTTTTCGATGCGCCCTTACCCAGCGATGTATACGCCATCTTCTTTCACAACCTTAAATTCATTGTGGTTTACAGTATCCCATTTGTGGGACACCTTTATTATGTTTACAGTTTTCTTATTATTTTTATTACAATCGGATTAAGCTACAACCATCTTGGCTTTTTAGAAACCTGGATTCACTTGTTTCATCTTCCCATAGAGGTGTTTGCTTTTGCGCTTGTACTCCAACACAACACAAAGCCAAAGATAATATTAATTTTGATTTCTATTTTACTACTAGCCCTTGCTGCATGGATTGAATTTTTGATTTAGGAGGTTTGTATGTCGTATTTATTACTGAGTCTTCAAATAGAAAACATAGAGAACTTTACGGATATGTTTAATAAATCTTTAAACTTTAAAAATATGGGGCGTATGAAATACACACTTTATCTTTTCTATAAATACTTCACCCAAAGTGTGGTCAGTTCGTTACTATTCATATTGGGTTGTTTCTTCTTAAAAGAGAATGAAATCTACCACGCACTGTTCTTATTTCTAATTCCACTATATAGAACACATCCCTTTATAATCTATACTTCATATTTTAGTGCTGTTTATCTTGATCAACCCCTTTTACTTTTGGGTGTTTTGTTTTTTAGATTTAGAAACTTCAAGACCTTTAACTTAAAACTTCCCACACCGATCAAGTTTTTGGTTGTTTTGATGATCTTACCCACCCTTTCTGAATACGTCATTATTTTGGTGATATGCATCATTGTCTCCGATATTGCGATGATGTTTACGGAGTCAAAGAAAATATTAAGGCATCATAAGAGTTACTATATGTTGAGTGTGTTGGCAGGTAAGTGGCGTTTACTCAACCCCAACATGATGCGAACAATTATGAGTTATATCTTTCTCTTAGTGCTTTTGTCTTTTAATTTGTCTGTTACCTCAAAACTTATGGCGTTTTTAACTTACTTTTATTTACTCTTTTATGAGATTGATGTTTTATTCAAATATCATTTTTTCAATCAATCAAAGTTATACAGTGACCGTTTATCTCGTGTATCTTTTAATCTATTGATACTCAATGGTATCTCTTTTCTCTTTCTGATTGAACATATCCCCAACATATCAATCATTCCCTTTATCATTTGGTATTTATTTTGGATTGGGTTGTTTTCAATGAGAAGCTTAAAAATATTAAGTGTCTTATTACTATTGGTGGGATGCTCCAATACGCGTTTGGATACACTGACACTTGAATCCAAGGTTCCTTCATTTGTGGGTAATATGACACCGGTAGTCATTCAAGAACATGTGATTGATACATCTTATCCATACACCTTACACTTTAAGGATCACGCTTATGTTAAATCTGGAGATACGATCATTACCTATGAACTCAGTGAGAACATCAATGAAATTAAGCGCATTGATCACCAAATTCAAAGCCTTCAAAAGAGTATAGATTCATTGAAAAGTAGATTAAACGATGCTTTGGATAAGGCATACATTCAAACTGAAATTGATACACTCAATTCCGAAATCACAAACCTGCAGTTTGAAAAGAAAATGATTAAAACCTCAACACATATAAAAGCAGATATTGAAGGGTCTTACACAGTCCACCAAGATACCCTTAAAATCACTTCCAATAAAAAAGTATTGAAGCTCACTTTGAATGAACATGCCTATCGTATGTTTATCAAATATAAAAAGTTCGATATATATTCATTAGAAAATGATTTGATATTTACCGTTTCGGATTATCAAACGGATTCTAATTCAAATTTAGAGTACGTGATTACATTTGAACATTTTGAAAATGATGCGTATCTCTATGAAAGTTTTATCTTAAAACCTTCAAATATACACTATGAAATACCGATAACTTATCTCTACGAACGTGATAATAATTTATATGCGACCATTGATTCAAAGGAAGTTAAAGTTTATGGCGAAAGACAAGATGATGTGTATCTCATTAAGGAAGGCTTGAAGGATGGTGATGTGCTTGAGAAACCCTTTCATTAATCTTGTGGGTATCACAAAACATTATCCTAAAAATGATAAACCGCTCTTTGAGAATTTAAATCTTACCTTGTATGATGATCAGTTTATTGCATTGAGTGGAGAAAGTGGGTGTGGAAAATCAACCTTACTTCGGATACTTGGATTGATTGATACAGCGTTTGAGGGCAGTTTCTATTTTAAGGATTTGCGTATTAATCAAAAGGATGTTTTGGCTGTAGAATCCTTTCGAAAAAATCATTTGGGCATTGTGTTTCAGGATCACAATTTAATAGAACGCTACACAATTTATAGAAACCTTGAACTGCCTTTAATCGTTCAAAAGGTTCCGTTTCATAAAAGAAGGGATATGATTGAGAAAGCATTGCGCGCAGTAAATTTATCGACCGCATTATTATCACGTTATCCTTATGAACTTAGTGGCGGACAAAATCAAAGAATCGCAATATGTAGAGCCTTGATTAAAAATCCCACCCTTATCTTAGCGGATGAACCTACGGGTAACCTCGATGATCATAATGCTGAAATTGTATTGGATGTTTTAAAATCTTTAAAGATTCCAATTATTTTAACAACCCATGACCTTGAGATTGCGCGCCAAGCCGATCGCCACATTCACTTCACAAAAGCAGGTGAAATTATTGATTGTTAAAGATATCTTTGTGTTTGTGATCATCCTGATGCATTCTGAATTTAACAGGATCAAAAGAACGTTATTGATTCTATTTTTTGGATGTTTTTTAGTCTTTTTGACGCTAAATCTCACCACATTCTTAAAATCTTATATAGATATAAACTATGCGCATCAAGAGGTATTGATGCCTGTTTCAAAAGGATCACACGTTCCAACTTTGGATTTATCCTATACACTTCTTCATGAACAAGACCTGATCCAATTAAAACAAAAGTATGAGGGGCTCAATTTATATTATGCAACCCCTACTTCTCAGATTGACATGACCATTTTGAATACGAATCAAACCCTAAGTCTTAGTCTTTGTTATAGAGAGCATTATGATGAAGCTTACATGAACGGCACTGCAATGGAGATGTATGGATTGGAGATTGGTGATTTTCTTCAACTGGAGTCCCTTCTGATAGAAATACATGGCGTCTCCTATTCAAACGACTGTGATTTAATATTGCCCAGGGAATATGCGACAGACCACATTCACATCTATGACAACCTGTTACATATCGAATACAATCAAGATATTGATGTGGTTCTGAATGATATCAACACAATCCTTCAAACCTCCCCCTTTTTTTACCAGCAACAAAACTTCTCGATGGATGACTTATTGTTGGGTATGATTAATCTTTTAGAGAAAGTACTGCTCAGTTTTGGATTCGTGATCTTTTTAGTTTCGGCTTCTAATTTGGGAACTTTGATGCCTTATTTCATTCATGAATTTAAAGATGAAATCACTGTTTTAAAACACTTGGGGTTGCATACACGTTATTTAACTTATATATTCATGCTTGTTTGTTTCTCTATGTTGATGCTTGCACTGGGAGCGTCTGGTCTTGTGGGCTGTATTTTATTTAAGTGTCTGGGGTTTATCTTAAACGTACACTTTAAAATTCCTTTAACAAAAACAGGGTTACTTATTATTGTACAATCTTTGAGTGGTTTGTTGAGTAGTTATCAGAGCATAAAAAAAGCAACCGAATCGGTTACTTACTGAGTTGTATGGATTGTTTGGTTTGTTGGATTGTAATACTACCACGTGTTAAATCTCTAAGATCTTCCAGTAAATCTGGTTCTTTTATTGAGATTTGATACGTGACATTTGCGTCATAAATACGATCCACAATCTCTGCCATTTCTGTTAAATGGGTTTCAACCGCATTTATATATTCATAGGGAAATGTCAGATCGTATTCATAAACCCATTCTGGTGTCAAAATTTGAGCATCCTCAATGGCCAGTGTGACACTGCTGCCATAGGCTCGAATCAAGCCTCCGACACCCAGCTTAACGCCACCATAATAGCGTACAACAATCGCAATGACATCCTTAAGGTTGTTACCTCTTAAAACTTGTAACATGGGGAGTCCTGCACTGGATGCGGGTTCTCCATCATCGTTTGAACGTTCGATTTCACCGACCACATAGGCGCTACAATGGTGTGTTGCCTTTGGATGTGCCTTCTTTATTTCCCGAAGATATGCTTTGGCACTATCCTCATCTTCAATGGGCGCTAAAAAACTAATAAACTTTGATTTATTAATCTCTTGTTCAACGATTACTTCTTTTTCTATTGTTTTATAATCTATACTTTTTTCCATACATCCATTATAAAACAAACAAAGACACAATAATAGTTTGACATTCAAAGTATTATTCATTATAATCTAAACCAGGAGGAATACTCATATGAAAAACATAGCAATTTTAACAGATTCATCAATTTCAATGGATGCTGAAAAAATCAAAAAATATGATGTGCTTACATCACCCTTAACCATTATACATAACAACAAAGAATATCTTGATGAAATCGATATTACGAACTTTCAAGTTAATGACTTATTAAGAGAAAATGAGGTATTAACCACATCTCAACCAAACTTGGGCTTGGTGATTGAACAGCTTCAAGAAGTTAAAGCACAAAACTTTGATCACGTATTTATACTTCCCATCACAATGGAACTCAGCGGTACATATCGTACCTACCAACATGC
>DEQB01000043.1:0-2810 GCA_002359085.1 Erysipelothrix sp. UBA3377 | reverse complement strand
CCCATTCAACATGGTATTAAGGTCATTCGCAGAATGAATGAAGCAGGGAAGTCAATTGAAGATATTACCAATACTTTAAATGACCTTTACAATAAGACTGAATCTTATGTGATACCCCGAACTTTAAAACAACTTAAAGCCTCTGGACGTATATCATCAACTGCCGCCACCATGGCATCTCTTTTGAAGATTAAGCCTATCTTAAAACTTGTTGCGCACGGTGATACGATCGATAAATTTGCGACATCTCGTACAGAAGCAAAAGCATTTAGAACTGTAATCGAAGATATGATTGCGCATGGTGTAAAACCGGAAACGCATCACATCTATTACCTACACAGTGAAGGATTGGAAATCGTAGAGAGCTTCAATAACGAACTTGAAAAAATGATTGGTAAATTCGACTACGATATATCAGTGTTGCCTGCGGTATTGGCAGCCCATGCGGGTTTAGAAACCATCGCAATTCAATATATCCCCAAGTAAAAGGAGCGTTTGCTCCTTTTTGCTTACTTTAATACAAGCACAACTGGCGCATGATCGCTCCCAAACTCTTGATCCAAAATATCTGAATCCAAAACCAAATCCTTAATTCTATCTGAAACGATAAAATAATCAATTCTCCATCCCGTATTTTTAGCACGTGAATTAAAACGATAACTCCACCAGGAATAACGTTGTTCAACATCACCATGGATATATCTAAATGTATCCACAAATCCCGATTCCAAAAGTGTTGTCATTTTATTTCTTTCTTCATCCGTAAATCCAGCATTTCTACGGTTGGTCTTTGGATTTTTTAAATCAATTTCCTGATGTGCCACATTTAAATCTCCACACACAATGACAGGTTTAATTTTATCCAACGCCATCATATAGTCTCTGAAGTCTTTTTCCCATTCCATACGATAATCCAAACGCTTCAATTCGTTTTGTGAATTGGGAGTATAGACCGTAATGTAATAAAAATCTTCAAACTCACAGGTAATCACCCTACCTTCTTGGTCGTGAGCTTCAATACCCAAACCATAAGTTACATTGATGGGTTCTTTTTTAGTATAAACAGCCGTTCCGGAATATCCTGCTTTCACTGCGTAATTATAGTAAGCATGATATCCTTCTGGACTGAAGTCATGTTGACCTTGTTGTAGTTTTATTTCCTGTAATCCGATAATATCCGCATCAAATTTGTTAAATTGTTCAACGAAATCTTTTTTTAAGATGGCTCTTAAACCATTCACGTTCCATGACATTAATTTCATTTATTGATTCCTCACTTATCTATACTAATCATTATACACAATTTATCACGGAATTATCGCTTGGAAAGGTACTTATCTTTGGTATAATAATTTAAAAGGGGAAAAAGACATGAGACAGTATTACATAACCAACGGACAACATTCCAAATCACTTCAAAAACACCTACTGGATCAACAAATATTTAAATTCGGTACACAAGTTGTGCCTTTTAATGCGCTCTTCTACAAAGAAAGTATTGAACGCAATGTTGATACCTTACTACGATATGAACACGTCTTAAAGATGCCTTTGGTCGCATTGAAAGATATCATAAAATATCCCGCACAATTTGCGCAATTTGACAGTTTCGCAAAAGAACTTGACCTTTATAATATTGACCCCAATTATCTCCCTGAAACCAATGACTACGAAAAAGAAATCAAACAGGTCGTTTTGGCACTTAAGACCCCCTTAATAAAACCCGCACACAAGGTATATTACGTTAAAGATTCCTTAACGCATGCCCAAGATTTTTTCCTGAATTCAAAAAACTATGAACAATTTGAAATAGAAGATATCCAACCCAAATCCATCCAAATCAAAACAGCCCTTAACTTCCGTCAAGAATTGGAAGGGGCACTTCAATATATCATGACCCAAAACTTCGATACTGTAACTCTTGTGGTCCCAAACATAACTGAAGCATGGCCCTACATTCAATCCATTTTTAATCGATACCATATTCCTTATGAATCAAAAGACAATCACTTGATTTCTAAATTCCAATACGTAACCTTCATTGATTATTTAATCAATCCCCATAAAGATACTCTGCTTGAATTACTCAGAAGTGGTCTGTTTAAATTTAAGCACATCGACGCATTGATTCAATATGTGACACACTATCAGTTTGAACTGGAAGACTTTTTCAAACCCTTTGATCATGCTTTACCCAATACTGAACTAAGAGAGGTCATCCCTTTAATTGAAGCACAAACATTAATTCAAGATGATGTATTAATCTTACAAAATCATCTTCAAACCATTTTGAATCAAAGTTTAAAAGACAACCTAATTTATGGTTTATCATTACTGGATCAAAACACCAGTCGCACGTTGGTCAACTTCGTTCAAACTATGATTCAATTTATATCAGACGATAATTTACATTACCTAAAATACGCACTGGATAGTATGAATGTTGTGCCACACATTAACGGTAAGATCACAGTCTGTGACTATAAGAACTTACCCCTTTTCCCTGTAGAAAACATGTTTGTATTGGGATTAACCGCAACCAATTATCCCAATATTTCACCGAAAACTGGTATTTTAGATGAGACCTATCTTAAAAAGGTAAACGGATATCCCCGACAAGAAAAGAGAAATGAATTTGAACTCCTCAAGCTTAAGAAAATATTTAGTAAATCAAATAATTTAATACTGTCCTATCATGTGATGAGTTATGAAGGAAAAAGTTATAACGAATCTTTTGAAATTTCAAACATCGCCACCCAGCATAATCTCAAATCCATTCCTTGGGATATCATAGAACCCAACCCTTTCAT
>DEQB01000060.1:20205-21933 GCA_002359085.1 Erysipelothrix sp. UBA3377 | reverse complement strand
TAAAAAAAACAAACCCCACTAAGTCTTCTTCAAAACAAGGGGGTTTGTCTACAGTCTGGAAAAAAGAACCTTGCGGTTCTTTTTTTAATCCAAATAAGACGCAATCACATCGAATCTTGATGACCCCATATTTAAGAAAGCTTCATGGAATTTATAATCAGAATAATCATCCCATGACTTTTGTGCTTCTTCCTTCAAATTTTGAATATAAATACTGGATACATAATACATCGGATAAACCGCAGGATGCGCCGCAATATAAATATATAAATCCTTAAATTCATCCGTCGTCGCATTTTCCAAAGCAAATCCCATATCAATTAAATAATCAACCATGTCATCCAAATGCCAACCTTCGTAATGAATTCCGATATCTAACATGACCGTTACAATTTGAGTAAGTGTTTCATTGATTGTATATAAATCCGCAAAGGCATCAGAAGTGACATATTTCACCACATAGTTTTCGACATAGTTTGCCCATCCTTCAGAATTAGATCCTACCGTTAATATATTGCGAATTGGATGCATTCCCAATTTTAAATTATAGTTAAACTGATACATATGACCTGGAAATCCTTCATGCGCATAGGTGTTAAAAAGAGAATCCTCATGGACGCCATTGATAAAGATATACTGTTCCATACTGACATCATAATCTACATAAGGCGTAAAGTAATAAGCGGGACTTGCATTTTCTGCCATAGAAGGATCCACTTGATTGATGACATAATTCACAGGACCAATTTCAGGAAAATCATCTCGCATCAATAATCTCATATCATCCAAGAATGCTTTTCCGGATTCATAATGCGGATAGAAGTCATCCGTATAGAGCACTTCAATTAAAGATTGATCTACACTTTGAATCTTAAGTACATTTTGAGTAAAAGATTTTTGAAGCATGACATTAATTTCTTTAACACTCATATCCAAACCCGTATTTTGTTTTAGGGCATATTCATAATAAGCTTGTCCATTTTCTGAATAATATAATCCCTGGGTCTCTTGTGCTTCAATGGTTGATAAAACATCCGCCAAATCTTGGTATGCTTTCGCGTAGTTTTGTTTTAGAAGATCTCGATGGGTTTCAATATACTGACTTCCATCAAAATCCGCATTCCCCATCTTTTCATTAAAAATACGAATGAGAAAATAATCATCACTGGATGATTCGAGTGCAGTATTTTTGGCCATTTGAATAATCTCATCAATAATCTCTTGACCATAACCTGTGTTACGAGATTGGCGCTCTATTTCAAATTCTGCGTACGCCTCTAGGTAAATAGGCAGTGTTTCGATAAAGTTAAGATAACGCAAGACATCCGCCTCACTTCTAAATTGGTACACTTCCAAGTAAGTTGCGATATTCGCAATCATACTTCTTGCATAACCCAACGCATCCCCTTCTAAATAATCATAATATTTCGCATCATCCAAATGACTTTCAAAATAAGATATTAAGACATCCCGATCAATGGCTTCTTGTCCTTCCAATTTTTTATAAGATTTTAAGGTTTTGATGGTTTCCTTATAAAATGTGTGAGACGTTTCATAGTCATCAAGCGTATTAAATCCCAATTCATAGTGTCCCGGTTCTATGCCATACGCCTCAGGATTTACAAAGGACAAGTTAATCCCGATATCTTGAGCATCAATTACCTCAACCAGTAATTGATCAAGATAGGTTTCAAAGGGTACCGCCTCTACTGTTGTACAGCCTGATAG
>DEQB01000060.1:19357-20130 GCA_002359085.1 Erysipelothrix sp. UBA3377 | reverse complement strand
TACCTTCAAATCCAATCCTCCCGTAAAGCCTCCCAAGCTGCCATCTTTAGCAATAATGCGATGACACGGTATCACAATCATAATTCTATTTTTACCAACGGCACTTCCCACTGCACGGACTGCTTTTTCATGGTCAATGCGCTGTGATAAGGCTGCATAAGAGATGGTTTGACCATATTCAACATTTAAAAGAGCGTGATAGACACGTTTTTGAAAGTCCGTGCCGTTAATCGCGACTGCAATGGAAAAATCTTTTAAAGTACCTTTTAAGTATGCGTCCATTTCGTCCTCAAAAAGTTGAGAGGCTTTTACGCTATGGTATATTTCCTCACCTTTGTAATCTTTTGCGATGGATATTAATGCATCTTCTTTTGGACCAAAGTAAATTAAAGTATCGTCTTTCATCGCATAAATGTAAGATCTATTATAAAGTACATAATCTGAATATAAAATCATGGGTTACCTCCCTATAAAAAAAGCCTCAATAAAAATTAAGGCTGTTGCGTTGCTTCAGTTTCTTCATTCTCAACATCATTAGTCTCTACGACTTCAGTTTCATATTTTAAAGACAACTCAAAGACTTCTTTGAATGATTCAAGTTTTGTATAATTTTTCCACATGACCATGATTTGGAGCGTCACTTCATCATTTGAAAGTTCTTGACGACCCAGTGCTGCACCTTCTCTATAATTAGATTCTTTTCTTACTTGGTATGGAACCATATTAATCATAGCATCAAAGATTCCAACAGATGGAACCATGGTTTCGTATTC
>DEQB01000060.1:0-19245 GCA_002359085.1 Erysipelothrix sp. UBA3377 | reverse complement strand
TCAATATTAAAGTTTCGAGAAGCATTCATAAAGGTCGTCTCATTTAAAAGAGAATTCCAGTAAGATTCATAACGTGCCAGTTGTTCATTTTCAATATTTTGGGCGTTACTACATCCAACCAACAGTAAGAATATCATCAATGATAAAATAATTTTCTTCATAGATTCACTTCCTTTTAATCAATCCACGTGGTTGATGACGTGATATGATTTCTTACCACGACGAATAATCGTGATTTTTTGTTCAATGGCATTGTCCTTTGAGACTTCATATTCCAAGTCACTCACAACCACACCGTTGAGACGTACACCGTTATTTGAGATTAATTGTCTTGCTTCACGCTTGCTGGGTGCAACTTTTGCCTCCACCAATAAGTCCACAAGATTCATATTACCGTTTAAATCATAACCTTCAGCATCTTTGAATAACATTTGTAATTGAGCAAGACTCAATGCTTGAATATCTCCTGAAAAGAATGCTTCTGTTAACCTTAAAGCCGTTTCAAGTCCTTGTTTTCCATGCACCAACTCTGTTAGTTCTTGCGCCAACTCTTTTTGAGCCAAACGTTGATGCGGTGCTTTTTCAAATTCAACTTCAATAGCTTTAATTTCATCCGGTGTTTTCATACTCAGACGCTTCATAAAATTCATGACGTCTGTATCACTTGTATTGATAAAGAATTGATAAAAATCATACGGTGATGTGAGTTCAGGATCCAGCCAAACATTCGCACCTTCACTCTTGCCAAACTTGGTACCATCAGCCTTTGTGATTAAGGGTGAGGTTACTCCAAATACACTGACTTCAGAACCGTGAATACGACGTATTAAATCCGTGCCACTTACCAAATTCCCCCACTGGTCACTCCCACCAATTTGTAATTCAACGTTGTATCGCTGGTAGAGATAGTTGAAGTCGATGGCTTGTAGTATCGTATAACTGAATTCCGTAAATGATATTCCGGAATCCAATCGTTTCGCAACGGTATCTTTCGCAATCATATTACCCACGGAAAAGAATTTTCCATAGTCTCTTAAAAAGTCTAAAACAGTCAAATCTTTTAACCATTCAAAGTTATTAACGATTTGAACGGGATTGTTGTCGGATGTCAAAATATGTTCGATTTGTTTCGCCAAACCCAAAACATTTCTTTCCAATTGTGCATCATTTAGAAGTTGTCTTTCAGTTGTAGGACGCGGATCACCGATCATACCTGTACCGCCACCGATAAGCGCTAAAGGATGGTGTCCCTGTCTTTGGTATCTTTTAAGTAAAATTAATTGTTGTAAATGCCCAATATGTAAAGATTCAGCTGTGGGATCAAAACCACAATATAGTGTCGTAGGTGTTTGAAGACGTGCTTTTAACGCCTCAATATTTGTCACATCTTTAACTAAATCTCGCCACTTTAACTCTTCTATAAAATTCATGTTGTCTCCTAACCTTCTAATGCAATTTTAATTTTTAAATAATTTCTTTGGATCAAATCCAATATCACTGTATTCGCAAGCACAATCGTTGAATCATAGGGGTAAATTCCCGTACTGATACAGAAGCGATGTAGCTCAATCCATTTATCTTCTTTTAATTTCAAGTTCTTAGCCAAAAATTGAACCTTCATCAAGTTTTGTTTTCCACTGTCTGTAATAATTGATGCATCATCATAACGACTCAATATATTCATGAAAGCACCCTCAACACTCTTATTCTTTTGATAAAAAGGAATGTAGTGTGTAAACCCATCTTTAAATCCAGTATCAAAAATTTTATATCTGTCCAATGAATCTTTGGGTAAACTATTTTTTAAATTTTTATGTAGATTCTTAATCTGAATTAAAATATCTTTATACCCAGAAGAATTCAAGAAAGCATACAAAATCGTTGTGGTCATATAAACTGAATATTGAAACGACTTTTGCGTGAGTAATTCCTGTTGCATGGCTTTCTCAATATTTTTTTGAAAATCAACCATAGATTTCTCATTGTTTAAATTGGTTCGGGTCATTTTTGAAACTTCTTTATAATAGACACGCAAAACGTAAATAAACTTCTCAAAATTCATTTGAGGATCCATGCCGCGATGATTGGGTCCAAAAACACCACAAGCGTATTCTTTAGTGAACGCTGCCACATAACCATATAAACTCATGTTGCCCAACACATATTGTTTTTCTGAACCAATAATATGTTTTTCAATCGCACTCACAAACGCCTGAAAATATTCAGGATCATCAATTGGATTGTCTAAGATTTCTAAAACAGGTCTTCCCGTATAAAAATCCAATCTTTTCTTAACCCCTAAATCTTCACGCGTAATCTCTTGTTTATCTGCAGTCGACACATAAGACTGTATCGCAAACCCCAAGGGGTGATAATCTTCATAATGAATCAAGGTGTTTTTAATGGCAGATGCATCATCATCCATCTGCACATAAAAAATCAGCCCGTCCGCATCAAAAGTATAAGACCATGAATTAAAGACATACCGGTCCCATAGTTGAAAAAAAACAGAAATCACAGCGTATGATACGGCATGATGTTGTCGTTTGATACCCCCAAAGGCACCCCCTAAAACCAACAGTGTACCACTTTGATTTTGAGTCATATTCTTAACGATTTCTGATCGCTGTTCTCTTAATTTTTTGATTGAATTTGAAGTCAAAGGAACAATATCCATAATCTCCCTCTTTCCTTTATACATTTTAGCACAAAAGCACGATTTTTTCACAAAAAAAAATTGAGTCGAAACCCAATTTCTTATTTGCATCATCGCGATGCGTGGAGAAGAAATATTGTAAACTTTATTTACAGTTATATAATAACCAACAATCGTGTTACTAACATGATAGAATCATGAAAAGATTGTGAAACAAAAAAGAGCGCGGTCGCTCTTTTTCGCATATATAAATAAAGGAAAAGAATATGAAACACATCTTCTATGTAGTTTCTCTTCTACACTAACATAATAACTCCCAACTGTGGTACACAGTTGATAAGGCTGTGTTAAATTATGTGATGTTTTTTAATTTATAAAATGACATCAATAAAATGGGCACACTCATAAACAAACCCATTCCAATTAAAACAAGATTCAAAGCAAAGTATTCACCCAAATATCCAGCCAGGATGGGAGAAATAATGGAAGAGAACCCCGATGTGAACGCGACCGCAACCATTTGACCAGAAGAACGTAAATGTTCTGGACTTTCGTTTAAAATTAATTCTTTTTGAGATATCAATAAAAATGGGAACGAAACCATTTGTAAGGCAGAAAAGATCACAACATGGTCAATGCTTGTGGTACTACCATACAGGACATAGCGCAATCCCAGCGCAAAGCCACCGATCATCATCATTTTCTTTCCCCTTAATTTAAATAAGAAATACGAACCAAAGATCATCAACGGCAATTCACTCAAAGCTTGTACAAACCACTTAACCCCTATATCCGTCTCATTGCCTCCCAGACTTAAGATATAATCTGTAACGGTAATGTTGTCAGCATTTTGAACAATATAAATAAGCGTAAAGACAACCACCAAAAGCACATAGTTTTTATTTTTAAAAAGTGCACCCACATCTTTAAAATTTAAAGTGTCATCTGATACCTTAGAAGCATCTTCTAAAGCAAAGGTTAAAACAATCACTGCCACACTGACCGCAATACTCACCCACATCATCAATTCATAACCACCGTAAGCGATTAAGTATCCCGATGAGAGTGAAGACAACGCCCAACCCAAGGAACCAAAACTACGAATACTCCCAAAGTATGGGTATAAACCATCCACTTCCAGAATCCACGTTTCAAGTAAATTACCCACGATTCGGATGAATCCAAGTGCGTTGGCCATCATAAACAAATGTAATAAAAAGTTTTTATCATTATATATAAAAGTTACAATACTAAAACCAATGATGGCAATGGTACTATAAATTACCCATTTTTTTACCGTCTGATACTTGTCTGCCAAATATCCCGCATAAAATTGACCCACCATCGCAATTAGCGCATAGGCAGCCATGATATAACCACGTTCAGTGGATGTATACCCAATCTCTGTTAAAAAAGGAATGGCTTGTGTGTTCACAGAAGCGTGTGCCACAAAAGCCAAGAACATTAACGTTCCAAATCCAAATATTCTCTTTCGCATCCTATCCTCTTACCTCAGTCACGACAAAATCGCACGCGACATCTTTCTCATCTTCAAATGCAATATCAATGAACTGAACCTCATAGGCCAATCCAACTTTTAATCCTTTTGTTTGTATCAAAAACCGATCATAATAACCTTTACCATATCCCACACGATAACATTGATTGTTAAACGCTAAAAGCGGTACCCAAATTAAATCAAACAAAGCTGGATCAATTTCAATTTTTGATACGGGCTCCATAATATTGAAGTGTCCCATCTCAAAGTCTTGTATGCTTTCAACTTTCATAAAACGCATGACACCCGCTTTAATCACGGGACATGCAACTGTTTTTCCCTGTTCTAATAAATATGATATTAACGGCACAGTATTCACCTCATGATTAAAGGCATAGAATAGGGCGATTGTTTGATGGGCAGCGGAAATGTTCTTTGCTTTCTCAAGAATAACCGCATCTAAAACATCACGATTCTTTAAACTCGCGCGTCTTTCATGCATTATTTTTCTGATTGCTAATTTATCCAACTGAACCTTCCATCTCCATCTTCATTAACTGATTTAACTCTACTGCATACTCCATCGGTAACTCACGCGTAAACGGCTCCAAAAAACCCATGATAATCGTTTCTGCGGCCTGTTCTTCACTCAAACCACGACTCATAAGATAAAACAGTTCATCCTCTGAAATCTTCGAAACAGCTGCCTCATGTTCGATGGTTGAATACGGATTTTCCACAACATTCACTGGCATCGTATCTGATTTAGAGTATGGGTCTAGTATTAAAGTATCACATTCAACCTTGGTTTTTGAATACAATGCATTTTTGTCATGATGAACAATACCACGATAATGCACTTCCCCACCATTTCTAGAAACTGACTTCGAAATGACAGTACTCTGAGTATGGGGTGCCTTATGAAACATTTTTGCACCCGTGTCTTGGATCTGTCCTTGCCCACCGACCGCAATCGTGATGGTCATGGCTTTCGCATGTTCCCCTTCTAAAATACAACTTGGGTATTTCATGGTGCGGTATGAACCAATGTTACCATCAATCCATTCCATCATGCCATAAGCTTTAACAGAAGCTCTTTTCGTCACAAGATTGTAGACATTTTGAGACCAATTTTGAATGGTCGTATAACGACACTTTGCATTTTCATGCACAAATATTTCTACCACAGCTGCATGCATCGCCTCTTTTGAATAGATGGGGGCTGTACATCCTTCAACGTAATGCACTTCAGCACCTTCATCAACAATAATCAGAGTTCGTTCGAATTGGCCCATGCTTTCTGCATTGATTCTGAAATATGACTGCAAGGGTTTCTCAAGTTTAACCCCTTTTGGAACGTAAATAAAAGTGCCACCAGACCATACTGCAGTATTGAGTGTGGCAAACTTATTGTCATCAAAGGGAACCAATGTCCCAAAGTATTGTTGCACCAAGTCCGGAAATTTTTTAAGCCCTGTATCCATATCATAAAATTCAACACCCTTATCCACAACCTCTTTAAGGACGTTACGATAGACCATTTCAGAATCATATTGAGTCGCAACACCACTCAAAAACTTTGCTTCTGCTTCAGGTATACCCAAACGATTGAACGTATTACGAATCGTTTCTGGAACCTCTTCCCATGTGCGTTCCATCTTATCAGAGGCTCTGAGGTAATAAATATAATCATCGAAATCCAAATCACTTAAATCCGTTCCCCAATTTGGTAACGGGCTTTGCATAAAATGATGATAGGCTTGTAATCTTTTCTCCAACATCCACTGGGGTTCATTTTTAATGCTTGAAATTTCACGAACCACAGCTTCACTTAAGCCTTTTTCAAATTGAACGACGGGATCAATGTCATCCTTAAATCCGTATTCATACGTTTCACTGGGTAAACGCTCAATATCACTGATTTTTTCTGATGCCATCTCACACACTCCCTTCGTTAATAATCCAGACTAAGCCTTGCCACCCTAAGGTTGCACACTTAATACGATTGGCTTGTCTTCCAACATTCTGAAACACAATGGCCTCCCTTAATATTTCTTCATCATACGATTCTAAATTGATCATTTTGAAATAATTCTCAATGATATCTTTTACTTCAGCCAATGGTTTTCCCTTCACCAGCTCAGTCATGATAGAAACAGAAGCCATTGAAATCGTACATCCAACCCCTTCAAATGAAATATCCACAATAATGTCATCTTTTACGTTTGCATAAACGGTAATGTCATCAATACATGAAGCACTGTCCATTCTTTTATGCACATAGGTGTCATGAACTTTCTTATTTCTTGGATTTTCATAATGATCCATGATTACTTGTCTTTGAAATTGAGGATTTTTTAACATCGCTTTGCCCTCTTTTCTAAATGTATAAGTCGACTGTTTTTTCCAAGGTGATATCACGGATAACATCTAAGAAACGATCGATATCTTCCCTTGTATTGTATACAGATAAGGATAGACGCACCGCATCCTCCGTATGAAGTACACCGTGCATCAATTTCGCACAATGGTTACCACTTCTTACAGAAATATTGTGGTGATTCAAATAAAACGCCACATCTTGTGAGTGGATGCCTTTCACATTAAAAGACACCAAACCCACATCTGTATATGGATTATAAACTTCTAAATGATCCATTTTCATGATGCCATCGAGTAAGTATTGTTTTAAATTGTTTTCGTTTGCTTCAATGTTTGAAATCCCAATGTCTTCAATAAAATCCAAAGCAGCCCCAAAACCCAAGACACCTTCTAAATTAGGTGTACCCGATTCAAAGCGATATGGAATCTCTTTCAACGTCACATTACCCAACACATCAAAACGGGTGTTGGAGCCACCACCATAATGTAATGGCGTCATTTTCTCGTAGATTTCGTGTTTAGAAATCAATACACCCACTCCACTTGGACCAAACATCTTGTGGGCACTGAAGCTATAAAAATCTGGGTTTAATTGTGCCAGGTCAATCTCAAAATGTCCCACAGCCTGTGCACCATCGACACTCAAATACGTATCGTATTGATGGGTCAGTTTGGAAATTGCTTCAATGTCTTGAATGACCCCAACCACATTTGAAACATGGGCGATAGACATCAACTTAACCCCTTTTTTTAAATGGGATTCAAGGATTTCTAGATCTACCCTACCATCAACCAAAGGCATGAATACTACATGCGCTTGTTTTTCTTCCGCAATTTTATACCAAGGTAAAATGTTTGAGGCATGTTCCGCTTCATTCAGTAGAATAACATCATCTTTTTCTAAGATATTTCTCAAAAATCCTGTCGCAATCATGTTCAATGATTCACTGGCGTTTTTAGTAAAAACAACATCTTTATCTGAAACATTGAAAAAAGAACCCACCTTTTCTCGTACACCTTCATAAAATCCTTCTGTTTTTAAGGATGATGCATATTCACCGCGATGAATATTACTGCTTAAGTTCGTGTAAAAATAGCGAACCGCATCAATCACTTTATCAGGTTTCAAACTGGTCGCGGCAGAATCGAAATAAACAACATCGGGGTTGTTCATTAAGAATGGGAATTGTGATTTTATATTTTTCATAATGCATCTACTTTCATTTCAATCTCTTCAATTAGGGCTTCTTTAATTTTTAAATCTTGAATCCCTTCTGTAATTGGCAGTAAGTACCCTTTCAACAACAGACGCATCGCATCTTTCTTTGAGAGTCCCCTTGACTGCAAATAATATATATGTTCTTCATTGGGTCTGCCCACACTTGCTGCATGGGAGGCCGCCACATCATTTTCATCAATTAACAATTTTGGAAAGACAATAGCATTGCTTTCATCACCCAAATTTAAAATTCGCGTCATTTGATGGGTTTCACTTTTCCCAAATCCTTTATCAATTTGTCCAGTAACTTCCATTTCAAATTGAGTGTCACGTAATACAATCGCATGATTATCAAGTTGCGCAAAGGTATGCTTACTTTTATGTATGGCACTTAAATGCCATTTTAAGCGATTTAAAACCAATGTGGCTCCCTTTAGATGAACTTGGCTATATAAGCCTTCCATCAAAATTAGTGTGTTTTTAATATGGTTACCTTGTGATAATTCACCATAATTTAGTTTTAAATGTACATGATCGAAAACATGAATGGTCTCTTGGATCTTGAGTTTATCATCACTACGATTTACCCACAGTACATCCCAATTTGAATAACTGTGAACGTTTAGGTTCACTTCAAACTCCCCTTCACCATCCACGAAACATACAAATGAACCTTGTGAATTTGGCTCAAAATCCAAAGTGAATGTGGACTTTTGATTAACGGTGAAATGTTCTACGTGATTTCCTGATTTAACGATCATTTATGATCACCCAATGCTGCTTTTAAAGCCTGACTTGCGACACTTTCGGGACGCACATGTTCGATCTCATCGGCGCGTTTTGCATCAATCCAGTCATAACCCTCTTGGTCGATCTTACGAACCAATGTCGCATCGCCACTTAAGACAATTTTACCATCCATCATGATATGGGTATGGGTGGGTTCTATAAATTCAAAGAATCGCTCATAGTGAGATACGATCATCAAACCGATATCACGGGACTGAATGGCTTCTTTCAATACACTCGCAACAATCCCAAGTGCATCAATATCCAGTCCAGAATCAATCTCGTCTAACATTGCGATTTTGGGTTCAAGCATTAACATTTGGAGGATTTCATTGCGTTTCTTTTCACCGCCACTGAATCCTTCATTTAAGAAACGATGTGCCAAATCGGGTTTCATGCGTAACTTTTCAATGTTACTTTCCATGGACTTCACAAAATCATACAAACCAATGGGCGTTTCTCTGCGTGCATTGAGGGCTGATTTTAAGAAGTCAGCATTGGTGACACCGGGTACTTCTTGTGGATATTGCATCCCTAAAAATAAACCCACTTTACTGCGTTGGTCCACTTCCATCTCTAAGACATCTTCCCCATCGAATGTGATTGAACCTTCAGTTACTTCATATCGAGGATGCCCCATAATGGTTGATAATAAGGTAGACTTACCATTTCCATTTGGACCCATAATCGCATGAATTTCACTGGCTTCGACCTTTAAATTGACACCTTTTAAAATTTCTTTATCGTCAATTGAAACATGTAGATTTTTAATTACCAATTTAGCCACAATAACACTCCTTTACTCCTAAATTAGTATAACATAAATTACCATCTTAAAAAATATTGTAGATGTTGAAGTTAAGTGTAAAATACTCTATAATAATACAAGACTTAAGGAGGAACTTATGCTTGAACAAATAAAAAAGAATTGGTTTGTTTTGGTTGTAGCAGCGGTATTGTTAATCGCTTCAGGATTTTATATTAGCAATCAAAGAAAATCAATCGCTACTGGTAAGAAAGTAGACGGTGAGCAAGTGGTGTTCTCGATTGCTGGACAAAATTTCTTGGCAACAGATTATCAATCTAGACTCGACGAAATCATGGGTGACGCTACCCTTTACCAAATTTTTGAAAGAGAATTACTAAGCGGTCTAGACTTAGACGAAGACTTAAAGGTAGATGCACGTTTACGTGCTGAGTCTGCCCTAAACTACATTAAACAATCACAAGGTACCCAAGGACTGAATTCACTTGAAAAGGAACTGGTAGCACTTGGATACGAAGGTATTGACTCATTGTCAGAATACTACGGAAACGTTACAAAGTATGAAATTCTTGTTAAAGATTATTTCATGGCTCATTATGATACATTGTTTAAAGATTACGTAGAAGAAAGTAAACCACGTTTGGTTAGCCATATCTTAATTAGTATGGAAGATCCAAAAAATCCAACTGAAGATGAAGTCAAGGCGATGCAAACTGTAGACCAAGCACTTGCGGATGGTAAAAAATTCGCGGATGTCGCTTATGCAAACTCAGATGATACCAGTTCTGCAGAGAACGGTGGGAGCTTGGGCGTTGTAGATGCAGATACCAGTTTGGTTGAAAGCTTCTTAGAAGCAACCTTAGCATTAAACAAAGGCGAAACAAGCACCTGGATTTTTACAGATTACGGTGCACATTTAATTTATGTAGAAGAAACAGATTTTAAAACACTCTTAAATAACAACGATTACTTATCTTTATTAACCGAAGAAAATGGAACTGAAGTCGGTAAAGCAATTTGGGAAGTTGCCCAAGCATCCGATATTGAGTTTAACAAGGTTGAAACAGAAGAAAAGATCAAAACAATTTTAGGTGTTAACCAAAAGGAGGCAACAGAATGAAAAAGATACTCCTTTCACTTACAGTATTATTACTACTTGTAGGATGTACTTCAGCAACCATTAAACCCGTTTCAAATGAATCTTTATTCACAATTAACGGAAAAACGATTACTGAAGCCGATGTATTTCAAAGTATGCACATCAGTGCAACCAGTATTGATTTGGTTAAATCAGAAGCTGAGAAAGCACTCATCAATGTTTTAGTAAAAGATGACGCAAGACTTAATACAAAGATCGAAGAACTTATCAAAACAGTCAAGGATGCACTGGGTGATAACTTTGAACTCTTCTTATCAGAAAATGGATTTGCGAATGAACAAGCCTATATTGATGCGATTGTTAAAGATACTGCCAAACTTGATATTTTATTGGAAAACGTTATGGCTGATGATTATGCAGCACTTACAAAATATCGTCCACGTCAAGTTAGAATCGTTGAAACAACCAAAGAAGACAGCGATGCAGCCTTGGCACTTGCCAAAACTGGCGTAAGCTTAGAAGCAGTACATGCTGAGTATGGACGCGAAGGCGCCGTCAATGATGGATCAGTTGTTGTCGTCAGCGAATTATCAACTCTAAATACAGCACCGCTAGATATCCTATTAAACGCTACAGAAAATGGTTTGATCGATGAAGCGGTTGCGAATTCCTCTTCAGCAGTTTACTACATATTAGAAGTTGTTGAATTGGATGTTGAAGCAGTTAAAGATGCTGCAGTTGCTATTTTTGCACAAGACAGCAAATTATCTGAATCCTATCTTTCAAAACTATTTATTGAACATAAATTCAAGCTTTATGATCAATCATTGTTGGATTCATTTAAAACCAATTACCCAGATTACATTAAGTAATTCAAATGAGACATTGTCGAAAGATGATGTCTTTTTTATGTTACAATTAAATCACAACTGGAGGATGATCATATGAGTACAATATTCAATAAAATCATTAAGAAAGAAATACCCGCTAAAATCATTTATGAAGACGACGATGTCTTAGCCTTTTTAGACCTCTCACAAAACACAAAGGGACATACCCTTGTAATTCCAAAAGAAGAGACAAAAAGCCTGCTAACAGCCTCACCTGATGTTGTCAGCAAGGTATTTGTGGTAGCACAAAAAATAGCCAAAGACTTAGTAGACATCTTTGAAGCAGACGGTGTCAATCTCTTAACCAACGCTGGCGAAATCGCTGGACAAAGTGTCTTTCATTTCCATGTCCATGTAATCCCCAGATATTCAATTTCTGAACTTCAATTTAAAACAACTGAAAATGATATCGAAATTGATGTTGTATACGAAACAATTCTACAATATTATAAGTAAACAAAAGGCCAACCTGAAGGTTGACCTTTTTTTATGCTTGTAATGCTTCCAAAACTTCATCAGCATGCATTCCAGTATCACGCAATACAATCACGATTGCTTGAACACTGCTTATGTATATATAAATCGAATCCTTATGAACAACGATGTTTTGTATACCTGTCTTTAGAAGATATTCTTTATTACCCATTAAGTCAGTTGTGATCACGGAATCATTCGTAATCTCAACTTCTTTTTCACCGAAAAGATTTTTATTGTCTGATCGTTTCAAATTAGCCTCAATTTCCTTCACCATTAACTTACGGTGTCGTCGATTGAACGGAATCGACCAATACAGATAAAATATCAACGACACAACAATCCAATATCCAATGTTTTGTTTAAAAACAATGGTGCCAAACCCAATAATAACAGGCACAAAAATCAATGGTACCAAATACCTTAAAACGATACTTTGTTTCTGATAACTGTCACTGGATTGGTGGTGGTATATCGTGAACTCAATGTAATCTTGTTCAGTAAAATTATAACTAAGCTTCATTTTTTTCTTCTTGTTCAGGACGTTCAATCAGTGCTTTACGAGATACGTTTACACGACCCTTTTCATCGACTTCAGTTACTTTAACTTTAACGATATCACCTAATTTTAGAACATCCTCAACTTTATCAATGCGCTTGTGATCCAGTTTGGAAATATGGAGTAAACCATCTGTTCCCTTAAACAATTCCACAAATGCACCATATTTTTCAATACGCATAACTTTAGCATCATAGATTTCGCCAACTTTAGCTTCTCTAATAATTGCCTCAATCATGCCTCTTGCTTTATCAATCATTGCTTGATCATAGTGATAGATAACAACGCGACCATCGTCTTCAATGTCGATCTTAACATCGCCACTTTCTTCAATGATTTGGTTGATAATTTTACCACCTGAACCAATAACGTCACGAATCTTGTCAACATCAATACGAAGTTGTGCAAGTTTCGGTGCATACTTACCAACTTGTGGTCTGGATTCTGCAATCGTGCCTACCATGGTTTCCATGATTTCTTCACGACCTTTTTTCGCTTGTTCCAGTGATTCACGTAGAATTTCTTCCGTCAATCCTTCAATTTTAATATCCATTTGAAGTGCCGTAATACCATTTTTAGTTCCCGCTACTTTAAAGTCCATATCTCCGAAATGGTCTTCCATACCTTGAATATCTGTAAGCACTGTATAATCATCACCGTATTGAACCAATCCCATTGCGATACCACTGACCGGCGCCTTAATTGGAACACCAGCAGCCATTAAAGCCATGGACCCTGCACAAATACTTGCTTGTGAAGAAGAACCGTTAGATTCTGTAACTTCCGCTACCAAACGAATTGCGTATGGGAAATCGTCAATTGAAGGTAATACATAACTCAATGCACGTTCACCCAATGCCCCGTGACCAATTTCACGACGCCCTGGAGAACCCATTCTACCTGTTTCCCCTACACTGTATGGTGGGAAATTGTAGTGGTGCATAAAACGTTTGTACTCAACCTCTGATAAATCATCAATGATTTGTGTATCTGCTTTGGCACCCAAAGTTGCAACTGATAGTACTTGTGTTTCACCACGTGTAAACAGTGCACTACCGTGTACTCTTGGTAATAAATCAATTTGTGCATCCAAATGTCTTACTTCATCAGCACGTCTACCGTCAGGTCTAATTTTTTCAACTGAAATCAAACGACGTACTTCGTCAGCTACAATATCACCTGTAACTTCACGAACAAACTTCAATGTTTTTCTTTCGTCTGATTCACTTTCATATGTTTTCGCTTCGAAATGTTCGATTGCTTTTGCTTCAAGTTCATCAATTGTGTTATAACGCTCCAATTTACCTTCAATTGCGACGGCTTTACGTAAGTCAGCTGCAACCAATTCGGTAACTTCATTTAGAATTTCTTCAGGAACAGTATACAATGTGACTTCAACTTTATCTTTTCCAGCATCAGCAGCAATTTGCTCTTGGAATTCACACAATACTTTAATGTACTCATGACCAAACATCATCGCTTCTAAGAATTTTTCTTCACTGACTTCATCAGCACCTGCTTCAACCATGTTGATTGCATCTTTGGTACCCGCAACAATTAAGTGCATTTGTGTTCTTTCAAGTTCTTCAGAGCTTGGGTTAATCACAAGTTCTCCATCAATAAGTCCCACAATAACCCCAGCAATAGGGCCATTGAAAGGTACATCAGAAACCATTAAAGCCAAGGATGAACCAAACATTCCGACCATATCCACAGGATAATCATGGTCAACTGATAGTACAGTATTCACAACTTGTACTTCATTTCTAAATCCATCCGCAAATAATGGACGAATGGTTCTGTCAATCAATCTCGCTGTCAGTGTTGCGTGTTCACTTGGACGGCCTTCACGACGTAAAAATCCTCCCGGAATTTTACCCACTGAATATAGTTTTTCCTCAAAACCAACGGTTAAAGGAAAGAAGTCTAAGTCTTTTGCTTTCTTACTTCCTGTAGCAGTAGACAAGACCACTGTGTCTTCATAACGTACTAAAACAGACCCGCCAGCCTGTTTTGCAATTTCACCCGTTTCGACTGTTAGATTTTTTCCCAAAAAATCCAAATTATAAACTTTTTTACTCATCTTTTCACCTCTGTTATCAAGTAACATTTTACCATAATTTATATTACTTTACACTTATTTATTCAATTTAAGTAAAAAGGCTTACCCAAAGGGGTAAACCTGCTTAGAAATCATTGATCCATGGCACTGTTTTGAAGTTCAACCATGCCATAATATAAACCTTTTTCTTTCATCAAGGAATCATGGTTACCCGCTTCCTTAATAAAGCCATCTTCTAAAACTAAAATTTGGTGAGCATCTTTAATGGTGCTCAATCGATGCGCAATCATGATGGTCGTACGCCCTTCACGAATTCTTCGAAGCCCCTCTTGAATGAGTCCTTCAGTTTCCGTATCGATGTTAGCCGTCGCTTCATCCAAAATTAAAACTTTGGGATCATTCACAATTGCACGCGCAAAGGATAGCAACTGTTTCTGACCCGTTGAGAAAGCAGCCCCACCTTCGATCACATGACTGTTGTATCCTTCATCCAATTCATTGATAAAGGTATCAGCTTGAACCAATTTACAGGCTTCAATGATCGCTTCATCACTGATTGAATCATTCAATAAACGAATGTTTTCATTGATGTTCCCATGGAATATAAACGGTTCCTGAAGTACCAAGGCCATCTTTTTTCTCAATGCTTCAATCGGATAGTCACGAATTGAAACATCATCAATTAAGATATCCCCTTCATAAAACTCATAGAAGCGCATCATGACATTGATGATGGAACTCTTACCACTACCGGTATGCCCCACAAGCGCAATGGTCTCACCTGGATTTACGGTAAATGAAATGTTTTTTAGTACATTATTACGTCCATCATATGAGAACGTCACATTTTTAAATTCTATTTTACCCGCTTTTAAAGTTGCGTTCGCTTCTGAGTTTTGTTGTGGGGTCACTTCTGAATGATCCATGACTTTAAACACCCGTTCACTTGAAACAAGCGCCTGTTGGTAAATTGATAAACGATCCATAATTTGAAATAAAGGATCAAATAATCGATAAATCAGTTCCACAAATGCCATCGCTGTTCCAACAATGACTTGACCCTTAAAGCTTACCAATCCCAAATACCCCAACAGTATTGCGAGTGCAATGGTTGTGAGGATGTGAATAACGGGAGATAAAAGTAAAGCATCAATTTTCATATTCATAATGGACGCTTCATAGTATTCATCATTTAAATCCGAGAATTCTTTGATCATCCGTTTTTGTTGATTAAACTCTTGAATAATCTTCATACCGGAAATACTCTCTGATAATCGTGTATTTATTTGACTATTTTTTTCACGCGCAAGTTGGTACCACTTTGTACTGTACTTTTGATATAACCACACAAAGAATATCGCAATGGGAATAAATAAGACCATGACTGAAGCCAAAAACGGATTCATACGATACATCACAAATACAATCCCAATGATCACAATCACATTGGTTAAAATAACGGAAATAACATCAATAAACATTTCCTGAATGGCTTGGGTATCGTTGGTCACTCGACTCACAATACTACCTACAGGCGTTTGATCAAAGTAACGCATACCCAATCCTTGTAATTTAGAAAACACATCCATCCTGATATCTTTGGTTATCATATATCCAATTTTATGAAATAACAGTGTACTGTAGTACTTAATGATTGAATATATAATTGAAAACAGCACGTACATCGCAATGAGTCTTCCTATTTGGACCATATCGAAGTTTTCAACGACGACATAGTTGTCGATGATATTTCTTTGAATTAATGGCCCCATCAAATCCGTCATGACTGAAAAAATAACCAAAATGAACGCAAGCACAATTAACTTAGAATATCTCTTGAGATAATTCATCAAGCGTTTGAAAACTTGGAGTTGTTGTTTAGTTGTCAATACTTCCATCTTGATGTTCCTCTCTTTCATATTCTTGTTGTTTGAATATTTTCGCATACCACCCTTGTGCTTCCATGAGTGATGCATGGGTTCCACGCTCAATAATTTGACCTTCATCTAAAACCAAGATGAGATCCGCATGTTTCAACGCACTCAATCTATGGGCTGAAATAATGGTTGTTTCATTTTGACGGCTGTATTTAAGTCCTGATAGAATTTTCTCTTCAGTTTTCGCATCAACCGCACTCAATGAATCATCCAAAATTAAAATATTGGGTTTTAAGACCAAGGCACGGGCAATTGAAACACGTTGTCTCTGCCCACCGGATAGAGAAATTCCCTTTTCGCCCATAAGCGTTTCATAACCAAATTCGAAATCAACAATATCATCGTGAACATCCGCAATTTTTGCGGCTTCAATCACCTCTTCATGGGTAGTCTCTGGATTTCCAAAACGAATATTATCTTCAATACTCATTGAAAATAAAAAGTTGTCTTGCGGCACATATCCGACCGCATCTCTTAATGCGTGGAGGTTATATTCCTTTATGTTGACACCATCCAATTCAATATACCCTTGATAGCCATCATATTCTCTTAGAAGTAGTTTAATAAGTGTACTCTTACCACTGCCTGTTTTACCCACAATACCCAGCGTTTGACCTTGTTTTAAGGTGAACTGAATATCTTTTAATACTGGGTGTTCATCATTTGGATACTTAAAATGTTCTAAATTGAAACACAAATCACCATGTGGAATTTGGTATTCATTTTTATTATGATTCAAGACCGATTCTTCTTCATTCATAATCTTTTCAATACGATCAAAAGAAGCGTTGCCACGTTCTATGGTATTCATTAAGAATCCAATCGCCATCATGGGCCACATTAATTGATGCACATAAGAAATAAATGTACTCAAACGTCCCGTTGTAATATCACCTTGTTGAATCAAACGAATCCCAAACCAAAGAATGATGACATAACTCGACATAATCACAATTGTAAATAAGGGTTCAAATAAAACATCAATCAATGACACGCGATAGTATCGATTGTATACATCATCTGTCACTTCACCAAATCGATTGATGTCCGATTTTTCTTGACCAAAGGCCTTCATTACTTTAATGCCTGAGATACTTTCATGAACACGGTTATTCATATCTGAAAATGAAGCTTGAGCATCAAAGAAGGCTTCATGTAATTTTTTACTTAATTTTTGTGCGCCGATAATCATGAATGGCATTGGAATCAGTGCCAATAGCGTTAATTTCCAATCCACACTCAAAAACATGGCGATTAAAACAGAAACACCCGTTAATATGGAATCCGCAAACTGTAAAACACCGCCACCAGCGACTCTTTGTATCGCACGGATATCGTTTGTCGCATGGGCCATGAGATCCCCAGTTCTATATTTTTGATAGAAACTTGGTGACATTCTCGTAAAATGTTTAAACAATGACATTCTCATTTTTCTTTCAAGACGATATGATGTTCCAAAAATAAACATACGCCATGCATATCTAAGGAAATACACGACCACACCAATCGCTAAAAACACCAACAAATATAGCAACAACGCTTCTGATGTCAGTGTATTTTCAACAATACTGTCAATTACATTTCCAATTATTTTAGGTGGTATTAAATTTAATATAGCGATTAATCCCAAAGCAGCGATTCCCATTGCATAGGAGAATCTCTCTTCTTTAATAAACCAGCCAATCCTTTTTACGATTTTCTTCATAGCTTTTCCCTTTAAAAAAAGAGCATTTCTGCTCTCTTATTTTCTTAAACCTAAACGTGTAATTAATTCACGATAACGACTAACATCTTCATTACGTAGATATGTTAATAAGTTACGACGACGTCCAACTTTTTTAAGCAAACCACGATTTGAATGATAATCTTTCTTGTGTTCTTTCATATGAACTGTTAAACGGTTGATTTCTTCCGTTAATACAGCTACTTGAACTTCCACTGAACCCGTATCATTCTCTGTACGAGCATAATCTTTCATGATTGCTTGTCTTTCTTCTTTACTTAACATTGACATTTTCTGTTCCTCACCTTTCTATAGTGTCATTCATAACCAAGTAAGCCGTCTGAGGTACGTACCCCCTAGTTATAAAGCTTCTATATATTATCACAGCGAAAACCAAACATCAATACTTATCGACTGTATTTTGCAGTACTTGATCAAAATAAGACACCTTTAAATCTTATTTAATACACTATAAACGATTAGGACCTTCATCGAAGATGAAAAACTATTATTAATTTGATATAATGATTCAAGAAATGAGGATGAAAATATGAAAAAAATAGCTTGGATTGGAACCGGTGTGATGGGCGCACCCATGGCGAGTCACCTTGGAAATAATGGATATGAAGTAAAAGCTTACAATAGAACCTACGCCAAGGCTCAAAAACTAGAACCCTTGATCACAGCCGTAGAATCTGTTGAAGCAGCAGTTCAAGATGTCGATGTGATTTTCACGATTGTTGGATATCCCAAAGATGTTGAAGATACATTTACTGAAATTTTCAAACACGCAAAGCCTGGAACCATTGTAGTAGATATGACCACTTCCAGTCCAACCTTAGCCAAAAAACTATATCATTTAGGACAAGACAAAGGCTTTGAGGTTTTGGATGCACCCGTAACAGGTGGTGATCTGGGCGCAATCAACGCAACACTTTCCATCATGGTAGGCGGTAATAAAGAGATTTTCGAAACCATCAAGCCCTTATTAGAAGTGATGGGTAAAACCATTAACTATATGGGAGATGCTGGAAATGGACAGCATGCAAAACTTGCCAACCAAGCAGCCATTGCTGGTGCCCTTGCGGGAACTGCAGAAGCCTTGGGTTATGCGAAATCAAAAGGCATTGATCTCAATACCATGTTGAATGTAATTGTGGGTGGGAGCGCAAACTCATGGCAAGCCGCTAA
>DEQB01000022.1:1242-2778 GCA_002359085.1 Erysipelothrix sp. UBA3377 | reverse complement strand
AACTGTCAAAGTCGGGATTATAATAATTAAGTCAATAACGTACCTATTATGAAAGTTAAGTTTTAAGACTTAATGTATTGGCTTAACCACGATATTTACAATACGGTTTTTAATAATAATTTCTTTTAAAACTTCCATACCTTCTAAATGCTTTTGAACATTTTCTTGTTGGTAAACAAGTGTTTTAAGCGATGCTTCATCAATGTCGCTGGACGCCATAAATTTAGCACGCACTTTACCATTGATTTGAACTACCATTTCTATTTCATCAAGGACCAGTTTACTTGCGTCATACTGTGGCCATTGTGCAAAGGAAATACCGGTTTCACCCGTAATTTTTTCATACAGTTCTTCACCAATATGGGGTGCATAAACTGCCAACATCTTAATAAATCCAATCGCATGTTCACGATATACTTTTTCTTGTTTATAGGCTTCATTGATGAAAATCATCAATTGAGAAATCGCTGTATTGAATCCAAAGTTCTCCAAATCTCGGGTAACTTTTTCTACCGTACTATGATAGGCAAAATCCAGTGATCCGTCGTTTTGATCCACAATCACATCCATTTCTACAAACAAACGCCATACGCGGTCCAACCAACGCTTCATACCATCTAAACCTCTGGTACTCCACGCAATGGCACCATCAAAGGGTCCCATAAACATTTCATACAGTCTCAAGGCATCTGCACCATGTGATGCAACGATGTCATCCGGGTTTACCACATTACCCCGTGATTTACTCATTTTCTCATGGTTGTCACCCAAGATCATACCTTGGTGATACAATTTCGTGAACGGTTCTTTGGTATCCACAACCCCTGCATCATACAATACCTTGTGCCAAAAACGCGCATAGAGTAAGTGTAAAACGGCATGTTCTGCACCCCCCACATATAAGTCAACGGGTAACCAGTGATTTAAGAGTGCTGGATCTGCAATGGCTTCGTCATTTTGAGGATCTAAAAAGCGCATGTAGTACCAGCAACTGCCTGCCCATTGGGGCATGGTGTTGGTTTCACGTCTTCCCTTTGAACCATCTTCAAACGTCACTTCAAGCCACTCTGCCGCTTTCGCTAAAGGCGATTGACCATCACCTGCAGGTTTATAGTCCGCAATTTCAGGTAATTCCAATGGCAATTCATCAAGTTCAAGAGTACGCATGGTACCATCTTCCATATGAACAAGTGGAATGGGTTCTCCCCAGTAACGCTGTCTTGAGAACAACCAGTCACGTAAACGGTAGGTCACTTTGGGTTCTCCCACTTTGTTTGTTTCCAACCATTGATTCATACTTGCGATCGCATCTTCTTTATTCAAACCATCTAAGAAGTCAGAGTTGATATGTAAACCATCTTCCGTATGGGCTTCAACTGAAATGTCGCCCCCTTCTAGAACTGGAATGATTTCTAAATCATATTTACGCGCAAATTCATAATCTCTTTCATCATGGGCAGGTACGGCCATAATGGCCCCTGTTCCATAGCTTGATAAAACATAGTCCGCAATATAAATTGGCACTTCTTTACCGTT
>DEQB01000022.1:0-1106 GCA_002359085.1 Erysipelothrix sp. UBA3377 | reverse complement strand
TTTTACAAAAGGGTGTTCTGGTGCCAGCACACAATAGGTCGCACCAAATAAAGTATCCGCACGTGTTGTGAATACTGTAAATTCTTTTTTATGATCTTTCACTTTAAAGATGACGTTACTTCCAACGGATTTACCAATCCAATTGATTTGCATTTCCTTAGTAGAAGCAGGCCAATCCACCAACTCCAAGTCCTCCAACAAACGTTCCGCATACTCCGTAATCTTTAAGACCCATTGACGCATGGGAACACGAATGACATCAAAGCCACCCACTTCACTTTTACCGTTGATGACTTCTTCATTGGCTAAAACCGTTCCCAATTCTGGTGAATAGTTAACGGGTATTTCATCCACATAGGCCAGACCCTTTTCGTAAAGTACCGTAAAAATCCATTGTGTCCATTTAACATAGTTTTTATCTGTTGTGGAAATCTCACGACTCCAATCATAACTCAAACCCAATGACTTAATTTGGTTTCTAAAGGTATTGATATTCTCTTTGGTAAATTCATCTGGGTGATTTCCCGTCTTGAGCGCAAACTGTTCCGCCGGTAAACCAAAAGCGTCCCAACCCATCGGGTGTAACACATTAAACCCTTGCATTCTCTTTTGACGCGCCAAAACATCCGTAGCCGTATATCCACGTGGGTGACCCACATGAAGCCCATCTCCAGATGGATATGGGAACATATCTAAAATATAGTACTTGGGTTTACTAAAATCATAAACATCCGTTTTAAATGTTTCATCTTTTTCCCAATAGTTTTGCCATTTCTGATCTATTTTTTTGTGATCCATAATTTCCTCCTCAACAATAAAAAAAGTACCACACAAGGACGATTCATCACCGCGGTACCACCTTAATTCCTAAAAAATATTTTTAGACACTCAAACTCTTAACGCGAGTGATACGTTCTCTTCTACTAAAAATTCAAAGAAAAAGCTCCAAGACGAGTTCAGCATCCTTTACTTATTGGGTTTCACCACATCCCAACTCTCTAAAAAGCAAACAAACACCTACTACTTCTTATCAAAACTGATACACCTATCATAAGGATTTATCACGGTTTTGTCAATAAAAGGATGCCATGATCAAATGTTTTCAC
>DEQB01000025.1:16419-16631 GCA_002359085.1 Erysipelothrix sp. UBA3377 | reverse complement strand
TATAAAGGACTTGAAACTGAAGAATAATCATTACACTAGAGGTCAACCACGACCTCTTTTATTATGGTTTTATAAAATATTTACTCTTAATTAAATTTAACTTTACACGATCCTTTATTAATATCATATAAAGACCACCCTACTCCTATCGCAATGATGAACAGGTTCAGAAACTTATACGGCAATCCCGCCAATGGTAATGCGATGACCGC
>DEQB01000025.1:15680-16296 GCA_002359085.1 Erysipelothrix sp. UBA3377 | reverse complement strand
TTTTATCTCAATCATGAACTGAGATAAGAGCGCTAAAAATGATGCCCCAAAAGACATGATTAAGTTCAAAAGTATATTGGTTATAACCAAGTAGAGGCCATATTGATGCATCATTTCTGTATAAGGCAAGTTGAGGTAATCCACAATCGAAAAGATCAGCACAAAGAAGAGAAAGAACAGCAATCCTTCTCTTCTCATTTTATGTGTTTGAAGTGAATCTTTCAGATACAACAACATATTATGCTGCTTCTCTAATGGTGTCCAGGAATACTTCCATGGGTTGGTTTCCCACAAAGTCATGGGTATCGTTGATTACGATCTTGGGTACACTGGATACATTATATTTAGCAGAAAACTCGTGGAACGTTTGGGCCTCAACCATTTCCGCTTTAACATATGGATTCAGCATCGCAATGCGGTGTGCCTTGGTGACAGCACCTGGGCAATGTGGACAAGATAAAGTTACGAATACTCTTATATTGGTTTCTGTATCAATGGCTTTAATGGCTTCAATGGTTGCATCATCCAAATCCAAAGGTTTACCCGACATATCCACCAATGCCGCTAACAATGAGTTAATCTCATGTCCTGCAGGAATCCCATTGAAACGAATGCC
>DEQB01000025.1:14915-15590 GCA_002359085.1 Erysipelothrix sp. UBA3377 | reverse complement strand
GTTTCCACCAAATCATAATGAATCTTATCGGACAATTCAGATATTTCGTCCATGAGTTGGTGGGTCTCAGTACACGTTTCACACGTTAAAGTGTCTACATAGACTTTGACATACACATCATCTACCATATCCTTCAGTATATTCGTTAACATTTCTTTTACATCATCATTTAATAGTTTTGACATTTATTTTTCCTCATCTTTCATAATATATTGACTCGCACTTAAGGCTGCGATGGCACCATCTGCTGCTGCAGTAATAATTTGTTTGAACGGCGCATTGGTCACATCTCCTGCCGCATACAATCCAGAAAGCGATGTCTCTTTATGCGCATTGACTATAATTTCACCTTGTGAGTTACATTTCACCAAATCTTTAACCAAATCACTGCGCGGATCTTGTCCAATCTCAATAAAGATGCCACCCACATTTCTTTTCTCATGTGTGTCTTTATCTTTATTATAAATCATCACACTGGAAACGTCATCTGCACCCTTTATTTCAGTCACGATAGACCCCAGTTCATACGTAACATTTTTGAGTTCAAACATTTTATCCAACAAGATTTGATCCGCTCTAAAGGTAGATCTATGAACCACATGAACATGGGTTGCCCATTTTGATAGATCAATGGCTGCTTCTACTGCAGAGTCTCCCCCACCCACAATCACGACT
>DEQB01000025.1:13763-14844 GCA_002359085.1 Erysipelothrix sp. UBA3377 | reverse complement strand
TTCACCTTCAACGTTGAGTTTTCGATGTTCACCCCCGGTTGCGATAATGACGGTTTTGGACTTCACAATTTCTTGATTCGATAACTTCAATTCAAATTGGTTGTCTATTTTATGTACAGAATTGACTGCAGTATTTTCTAAAATATCCACATCAAAGCGCGCAACATGTTTATGAAAGGCTTCCGTCATATCTGTGCCGTGGATTAAATCCATGCCCAAATAGTTATCAATTTCATTGGTTAATGCGACTTGTCCACCCCGTTCACTTAAGATTACCAACGGCCTTAAACCCTTACGAATCATGTAGAGTGCTGCATTATAGCCTGCGGGTCCACCACCCACAATGACACTGTCCCAAATAACACTTGGATCCAGTGTTGTGGTTTTACCCACTGCCATGATATTTAATTCCACACTACCACCTCTTTCTACTGTTAGTATAATATGGGGACATATGTTGAATCAACGATTTTGCCCACAAAGATCATTAAATACGTATCTACTTTTCACAAGGATACGACATAGAGTCAAAACAATTTATAGTAACCCATCTAATCCTATGAATCATCCATAGAATACTTGATATCTTTTTTATAAGGATATATCCTTAAAGATAATATATATAGAGGGGAAACGCCATGACATTAAAAATTAAACATTTGAATAAAAGCTTCAAGGAACAAGACGTGCTGGTTGATTTAAATTACACTTTTGAGAAAGGTAAAATTTACGCCATTTTGGGAAAGAATGGTTCTGGTAAAACGACCTTATTCAACTGTATTTCAAAAGAATTAAAATTTGAAAGTGGCAATATTTACTTAAACGATGCATTCATACACGAACAAGATGTGGGATACGTTTATACCGATCCCATGTTACCTGAGTTTTTAACGGGTTATGAATTTCTGACTTTCTTTTGCGATGTGCATGAGGATAAAGGTCTTTCAAGAGCAAACGTGAATGCATACTTTGATCGCATTAACTTTAAAGTAGAAGACAGACACAAACTCATTAAAAATTACTCCACGGGAATGAAAAGTAAAGTACAGATGTTGTGTATTATTTTAACACAGCCCAAAGT
>DEQB01000025.1:3511-13657 GCA_002359085.1 Erysipelothrix sp. UBA3377 | reverse complement strand
GATACCATCATGATCTTATCAACTCATATTCTTCAAATCGCAAAAGATATCAGTGATGAAATTGTGGTACTTTCCAAGGGACAACTCATGGATGTGGATGAAACATCTGAAGACTTTGAACAAACAATCATGGAGATGTTAGACAATGACTGAGATCCTATTCAGACTCAAATACAATCGTTTCATGTACCGTTTGATTCAATTTAAACCCTTATCTAAAGTTTTCAAACTCAATGATTTACAATATGAAAAATACGAACAAAAAGATTCACTACAGAATATATATACTGTATTTAAAATCCTGTATGATTTACTCAAACAAATAATTTATGTTTTATTTATCGCATTAATCACCCTAGTCAGTCATAAACTCGCCTATGGTGTGTGGTTTGTGTTTTTGGGATTTTCGGTATTTCTCTCCAATACTTTGAGTTATGAAGAAGATATGAAAGTCTTATATCTCTCCTTTAAAATTCCATTTGATGAGATCTTTAAATATCGTTTAAACAGAAGATTGTTGAATCGCATCATTTACGCACTTGTGTTTCCCCTTTCTTTTGGGTTCATCACTAAGAATTATGACTATGTGCTTTTTATGATCCTCTCCATATTCTTTTTCTTCTACCTCGCAGAATCCACACCCATCTTATCGAAAAGTAAGAAAAAACTGAATAATCTCAATGGCATGACGTTTACGTTTTGCTTACTCTTTGGGTTTACGACTTATGCGAATATCAGTCCTTATTACTTTATCCTTCCCATGTTGGTTTACGTTGTGTTTACGTTCAATATCATCAGAAAAGAAAAGCTCTTTATGCAGCTCTCTGATATTTTTATGACAAACATTAAAGAATTTACTGAAAATAATCAAACCGCACTACAGATGCAGGCGAACCAGACCGCCATTGATAAAAGTGTTAAAGAAGGCTCTGATTTAAAAGTCATTGAAAAATATAAAGCTTATAATCTATACCAAAATATCTTTTTATCCAGACACAAGAGACTTTGGTTACGCCCCATTTTAATTTATGTGGTGATCCAGTCTCTCATCCATATTGTTTTTACGGCAGTACTGATCATTGACCATAATAATTTCTTTGGTTGGTCCTTCAATATATCCTACTTTGGTTTCACATCCGCTCTTGTCGGTATCATCATTTATACCGAGTATGTTTTCGATGTGAGTGAGAAGCTGGTGCGTGCTTACTTTAGAAATGGCGATTACCAATTAATGCATTATGCGTTTTACAGACGTAAAGGTCAGATCTATATTCAATTTTTAATCCGACTTAAAAACGCATTTTCTTTCAGTATCTTAACCATCTTAGTACCGCTAGTATTTGTATCAATTTGGACGTATGGGTTCAATATGGATCCTAAAATTGGTTGGAATTACTTTGTGACCATCGTATTTCTTTCCGCATTTTATAATGTCCACAATCTCTTTGTGTATTACTTGATTCAACCCTACTACTATCATGAAGAAAAACCGCACATGATTATGACGGTTTTCAATTTCCTTATTTATATGGTGGCTTTCATTGATAAGACGTGGTTAAAATACTCCCATTTGGGTTGGGTCTTTCTCGCAATCTTTATACTCTATGTGGTGATTGCGACCGTATGTATTTATGCCTTTGGGACCAAAACCTTTAAATACCGTGATTGAGTATCTTGGAGATTGCGGAATTGGAGATTTTAAAATATTGTGATAATTGTGTTTGCGTTATGTTCAAACATGCATATACGTGTTTGATAATATCGTTTCGAATCTCAAGGTCATCCAGTACACTCAATGTGTAGTAATGAACCTCCACATAATCTTCAATAAAACGTACCATCGTTTCAGTATCCGTCTTTTTTGGATACTTTTTTTGTATTTCTATATCCTGATGGATGGGCGCAATGAATTCAAAGGGTTGGTTTGTGTCGATGTCATAAAAACAGTATTCACAGGTTTCGTATCGTGGATCAGACATCATCGTCTGCATGATATTATTCAAGGTTTCTAAATCATATATGGCTTCACTTTTATAACGGCGTAAAAATAAGTTTTCCACATCGCTTCTATAAAGTGAATATGAGATTGAGATGGATTGCATAATGGATGCGACACTGCGTGTATTTGTGTTGATCACAATCCAAAAAGCATCATCATCTAAAAGACAATAACCGTATACATCAAACCCGAACTTTTTCTTGGCTTGTTGGAGTATCTCTATGAATACACCGCGGTCTTTTTTGTCTTTGAATATTGCGATATCGCTTTGTTGTTTGATTGAGAATAAAGAACTTTTTTGCGTGTTTCTTGCTTGTCTTGCCATTTTATCACCCTTTATATTCTATCATTTCAAGTTCTGTCCCCCAAACAATATGCACTTTTATTGAAAGTTGGGGTTTGTTTGATTAAACTTTAATCAAAGGAGGTCATATAGTGGATTTAACAAGACTTTTTGGTGAAACAATGCTTGAAGAAGCAGTTTTAATTTACCAAGATAATCGTGTCTTTGTATTAGATGAAACATCTCATTCAGCCAATGCATTGGTGTATGACGACGTCTATTACTTGGTTACACTTCATTTCAACACCAACCGTAAAGTTGTTTATATGTCAGTGACCAGTGATGGCATCATTGAAGAAAACCCCTTTTTACTTCCTTATGGTGCAGCCGTGATGATTTCACTTTTCCACGAAGATAAGTTTGAAATCAAATGTTCCTATGGTAAATGTGAAAAGAAAACAACCAATCAGGATGAAGCATACTTTGCAGCCAATTTAAAAGACATTCAATGTTATCAAAATATATTATCGGACTTGTCTCGATATATGTTAAGAATTCAAAATTATAATACAGACCAAAGACTGGATAACTTCAGTATTGCGATTGATGGCCTCTTTGAGTATTTCGACTCTTTTGATTGTAAGAGGAAACAACTCATCGCAATCCAAACATTTATTCATCTTTATTCTCAACTCTCATTCAAGTTTGAGAACACAGACATACATCATGCGATCATTGATGAGTGCAACCAACGCATCGACAGTTCGCTTCGTAAACTCAACAATCCCTTTCATCGATATTATTATCACGCCCTTCTCTTAGAAGATCAGTACCTTTATCCTTACCTTTCTAATTATAATAGAAGCAGTAAGGTAGTCACACACAATAAACAACATCATTGAAAAACAACCCTCTTGTGGGGTTGTTTTTGTTACTTATAAAGACGTTTAACGCGTGCGCTAACACTTGTATAGATGATGTAGGGAATCACGTTCAAATGCTTTGAAATCGTTCCTACGGTGCGGTTGGGTCCAATCAACTCAACCACATCGCCTACTTTAATGTGTCCATCCACTTCTATCATACTTTGATCCATGCAGACCTTACCGATTATTGGATACGATTGATTTTCAATGTATACATCCAAACCATGGTTCCGTACATCAAAGCCATCCGCATATCCGACTGGAATCGTCGCAAAATACGTTTCCTTATCCGTCGTATAGGTTTGGTTATAACCCACCGATTCACCTTCATGTAACACATCCACATGCACTACCTGAGTATATAAAGACATTACGGGCTTGAGTCCAATGTCCTTTACACTCCAACCATAGAGTCCAATTCCAATGCGTACCGCATTAAACAGGGGATCATTTTTAAAAGCACCATGGGTATTACCTGCATGCACATATTTGAAATTATAATCCAAATCATGCACTATGGATTTAAAATTTTCAACTTGTTTCTGAGTGACGCGTTCATCAGATTCTGAACTTGTGAAGTGGGTATATATGCCTTCAATATGATGTTTTGTATCCAAAGCAGACTGGAGGTCTACCTTTTCTTTAAAACCAAAACGATTCATACCTGTATTCACTTCAATGTGTAAACGAACTTGAGTGCTTAAGCTTTCAAGTTGGTTAATCCAATTTAAAGATCCTGCCGTATATATAAATTGTGGATGATGGTATTTCTCAATGGATTCAATGTCAGTATATCCAAATATTAGAATATCAGCTGTGACATCTTCCACAATGTTTAAGGCTTCTTCAATTGAAGAAACGCATAAGACCAAGACCCCTTGTTTATCAAGGTGTTTTGAGACTTCCTTGTCACCATGACCATAAGCATTGGCTTTCACAACCGCAAAAACCTCAGCTTTAGAAACTGATTTAAAGATATTTAAATTATGGGTTAGATTGTCTAAATTTATATGCGCAAATTTATTCACTACAAAAACCTCGAATATGAATAAGCGGTATAAACAGCAATCGCATTATATATTATAGAAAGAAAACCACTGATACCACTATTCAACCATACAGACAGTACAAATCGATAGGAATCTAAATGGAGTATATAAATAAGTGGCATACCGTAGGAAATCATTTCTGAAATCAAAACGAGAACCACAGCCAATACGGCTCCCAAAGTACTAAAGCGTTGTTGTACACCACGCCCTACTTTCTGGATTACCATCGCTAAGAGATAGGCTGCCCCAATATTAATAATCGCAAACCCAAAACCGGTTGCGACCCCTATAAATTGTGTAACCTTTCCTGCTACGATTCCTAAAATGATGGTTGTTGGTATCCCAACAGCGATCGCACTTACGAAACGTTGTTTTTGTGTTAAAGCTCTTGTGTTAAATACTTGCATGATTTCACCTCCATTTAAGTTTAGCACAATTTTATGAAAACCATGTCAAAAAACATCACAAAAACACATTTCGGTGTTATAATCAATGCATGAACAGAAAACTAAAAAACTACATCTACGTAATCGGTAGTGGATTAATCTTTGGACTCTCAGTAAACTTGCTTTTACTGCCTTTGGGGTTGTATAACGGAGGCTTTACAGGTATCGGACAAATACTGGCTGATTTAATCATCCAAGGGTTCAAACTGGATCCCCAACTCAAAATAACTGGATTGTTGACGCTCTTGCTCAATGTTCCCGTTTTTGTGTTTGCCTACAGACGGATGTCTAAGAGTTTCATCACACTGAGTATGGCTATGATTGTGACACAAACACTCACCATGTCATTGATTCCCATTCCCACACAGCCCATTGTTGGCGATATGTTTGTGGGTATTATACTGGCTGCATTCATCGGTGGTGTTGGTGTGTCATTGGCTTTTAAAGGCAGGGGTTCTGGTGGTGGCCTTGATATTATTGGACTGTATCAATCCCAACAGAAAAAAGGCAGTGTTGGTAAAATTTATTTGGTTGTGAACAGTGCCATTTACTTTTACTGCTTAGTATTTTATAACTTTGAGACCGCAATCTATTCCATTATTTATTCCATGATTTTCTCATATGTCTTGGATAAATTCCATGCATCAAACATTGAAGTCAGTGTGATGGTGTTTACCAAAAACAAAGAAATCAAACAAGTTATCAATCAACAAATGCGTCGTGGCGCAACTTACTGGGAAGGGTTTGGTTCTTACACCAATTCTGAAATGGAAGTTTTCGTATCCATTGTATCCCAAGAGGAAGTACCCACCATTAAAAAAATCGTGCATGGACTGGATCCAAATGCTTTTGTGATTATCACAGAAAATTTAAAAGTATCGGGTGGTTTTGAGAAGCGCTTGATTTAAGGAGGAAACAAAATGAGAATACCAGAGTACAGTGGTAATTTACGTGCTAATTTTATTCATGTACCCAAGGAAATCGATGCTGTTGGAGGTATTCGAATTTTTGGTAGATTAATAAAATCAATTGTTTTTACTACGGATGTTGCGATCATTAGGAATTGTAATGCGGATGCTGTCATCGCAGTTTATCCCTTTACACCCCAACCCATCATTACCCATAGTATTATCATGGGTGCGGATGTTCCTGTATTTGCAGGTGTTGGTGGTGGAACCACACGGGGAACACGTGTTTTGGCGCTTGCAGTCGATGCGGAACAACAAGGCGCCATGGGCGTGGTTGTGAACTCCCCCACTCGTAATGAATTAATCGCCTCACTGAAACAACGTTTAGAGATTCCGATCATTGTGACTGTCAGTTCTGAAAGAACAGATATTAAGGGACGTATTGAGGCAGGAACTTCCATCTTTAACGTATCCTGTGGATCAAAAACACCACAAGTCGTTAGAAAAATACGTGAGGAATATCCTGAAGTACCCATTATCGCAACGGGTGGACCTACAGGTGAATCCATTACTGAAACCATTGAAGCGGGCGCAAACGCAATCACATACACACCCCCTTCAACCGCAGAATTATTCAAAGGAATGATGGAGCGATACCGCTCAGTTTAAAAATATTTATGTTACACTTATAAGGAAGAGGTGACACGATGAAGATACATATCACACAACAAGCTGCCGCTTGGTACATCCGCGAATTGGATTTAAAAGCAGGTGACAGCGTTCAGTTTTTTGGAAAAGTATATGGAAAGGATGGGTTTTCATTTGCACTCGCAATTATGGAACCTTCCAGACCGGAAGTAGAAGTGGTTATAGACGGCGTCCGCTTCTATGTAGAAAAATCAGACGCTTGGTTTTTCAGTGAACACGATCTCGACATAACATTTGATGAGATACGTAATGAACCCGTGCTTGACAGAAAGTAATCGAGAGATTGCTTTTTCTTTATATTTAAAAGGAGAGAACTATGAAAAAAGTAGAAATAAACGACATACTTAATTACCAATTCATTGCCTCATTGAAACACAATGATGCGCAAACACATTATGCTTATATCAAATCACAAGCCAACCTATCAGAAAACAATTACCAACATGAACTTTACATTGGTGATGGTAAAGACACATACCGTGCACTTACATTGGGTACTTCCCAGACATTTTATTGGGAAAGTGACACTTCAATCTTGGTCCCCTACGCAAAAACCGATTCTGAAAAAGAGGACCAAAAACAACAAAAAACAGTACTTTACCGTTATGATCTGAATCGCAAAACATTTGAATACGCAGATACACTCTATATGGGGGCAGGAATTACCGTCTTAGACAATGGGAAGTGGTTACTCCATTCAAAACTCACACAAGAGGGTCATACCTTATATGAAGATCCCGCAAATCGTGATATGTATCTGAATTCATTGAAAACTCAAGATGACTATGAAATTATTGACACCATTCCTTTTTATAGTGATGGTGGCACCTTTACGCGCGGTGCACTGGGACAAGCTTTCATTTATGATCCCAAAGAAAAAACTTACACCCGTCTTTTTGATAAGGACCTTACTGTTTCACCTGGTTCTTATAACAAGGATACACATAAGGTTTACTTTTTAGCCCAAAAGGCAACCGGTATTGGTAGCTTTTATATGGACGCATACATTTATGATGTGAAAACAGAATCACTCACAAAAGTATTTGAAAATATTAACAGTCTATCCATCGGAGATTTCTTTGAACTGAATGATACTTTATTCTTACTCGCTACTGATATGAGAGATCATGGCATCAACCAAAACAAGGACTTCTATGTGCTGAAAGATAACCAAGCAACCCTTCATCTTGAATTTGGGAGAAGCAGTTATAACTCCACTGGATCAGACATGCGTTTGGCCGGTAGCAGTTCTCGCCATATTATTGAAGATGTATATTACTTCGTAGGTACTTACCAAGACAGAACCATCCTCTACGCATTTGATGGGAAACTCAAGGAAATTTATAATCCGAAAGGTTCCATAGATGGATGGATTCCATTTAAAGATTCCTATTATGGGATTGGTTTGTTTGACAATAAACTTCAAGAAATTTATGAATTAAACTTAGGTGATAACACTTATACACAAGTATCTACTCATAACGATAAAGTACTTGAGGACATATATGTAGCCAAACCCATTTATCATTCATTTGTGAACAATGATATTAATTTAGATGGGTGGGTTTTATTACCTGAAAACTATGATGAGCAGGGTACTTATCCCGCAATCTTGAATATCCACGGTGGACCCAAAACCATCTATAACGAGAACTTCTTCCACGAAATGCAAGTGTGGGTTAATAAGGGATACATCGTATTCTTCTGTAACCCAAGAGGTGGCGATAGCTACAACAATGATTTCATGGATATTCGTGGCCAATACGGTGGTATTGACTATGAAGACATCATGAACTTTACAGACTTTGTGGTTGAGAATTATGCGGTTGACCCAGAGCGTATGGGTGTAACCGGTGGATCTTATGGTGGATTTATGACCAACTGGATTGTCTCTCATACTGATCGATTCAAGGCAGCAGCAACCCAAAGAAGCATCTCAAACTGGATTTCTTTCTATGGAACTTCTGATATTGGTTACTACTTTGGACCTGATCAAACCGATGCGGATCCACTTGATGATTTTGAGAAAGCATGGGAACAATCTCCTTTAAAACATGCGCGAAACATTAGAACACCTTTACTCTTCATCCATTCCGATCAAGACTATCGTTGCCCCATTGAACAAGGAATGCAACTCTATACCGTTGTGAAAAAACAAGGCGTGGATACGCGATTCATTTTGTTTAAAAACGAAAACCATGGATTGTCTCGTGGCGGTCGACCCAAATCAAGAATCAAGAGACTTGAAGAAATTACCCAATGGATGGAGTCGTATCTAAAATAATGAAAAAGAAACTAAAAACATTAGATACCATCCTCTATATTCTTGCGATCTTACTGATCATCGTAAACCTACTTGGATTGGATCGTATCTATGGAACCATCATTATCATTTTCTTCTTTCCAATCTTGATATATAAAGCAATCTTAGTCGCAAAAAACACTTCCTATAAATAGGGAGTGTTTTTATATCAACATCATATATATAAAGGTAGATAGCGCAATACTGAGTACCGTATTACTTTTCCACACATACGTTACAATACAAATTACAGATGCGATGAGTGTTGGTACGAAAGTACTTAACCCCACATCTTTAAAACAATATACCACCAATAAACTGATGGTCGCATAAGGGAGTGCATCGATTGTTCTCATAAAGCTTGGATGAATCTCTTTGTGTTTAAAAAAGAGAAAAGGAATCACGCGGGTCAAATAGGTCCCTAGTGCTAGTGTCATCAATATATAAATCATACTTTATCTCCCTTCAATTGTAATCCGATCACAATGCCTATCATGGCAGGAATGATGAAGTACTGAGAACCGAATAGGAGTAAGGATATGAAACTCATGCCCAAACCCAAGAAGGTCGCATCGTACTTTTTATCCTTAAACTTATCCACAAATATAACCAAGAATAAGGCTGTCATTGAGAATTCTATCCCTTCAGTTGAGAAAGGAATCATTTGTCCAAAGTAATATCCAAAGACGGTTCCTATAATCCAATAGAGTTGATTTAAGAGTTGGATATGAAACATCACCTCCGTGTCATTTTCGTTGATGATTAAGGAATATGATTCATCCGTTAATGCGAAGATCATGTAGTGCTTTTTCTTTCCTGCATTTTTAAAGGGTTTCAGCATGGATATACCATAAAATAAGTGTCTGGCATTGATGGATAAGGTTAGAATGAATGTTTGTATTAGGGAAATGGGATTCACAAGTAAAGGTACCGCAGCGAATTGCATGGATCCAGCATAGATAAAAACGGACATAAAAAGGGCTGTCCAAATGGATAGATTTTGATTTTCAACCAAAATACCAAAGGCACTCCCTAAGAATACATATCCTGCCATTACGGGTAATGTTTTGATTATATTTTTCTTCAATGTGCATCCTCCCTTTTTAATTTATATAATGGTATGAGTTCTACACAAAATTGTCAAGGTGTGTTATAATGTTTTCGCGGGGCTGTCATGGTTTCGACAGGTGATCGTTTGAAATGAACTGCAGTGGATTGGTGACCTAATTACCAAACAAAAATAACTGGAAACAGTAACTACGCATTTGCTGCTTAATTAACGCTTAAATAGCTTGCAGCAACTATCTCCTAAGACGCTGTCCTTGTGGCTTAGTGAGATTGATATAACCAAATAAGGAATAAGCTTTGGTTAGCCCGAAATCAGAGACGAAAACCTAAGGGCATATCGCGATGAATCTTTGTTTGTTTCTATACTTGCGATGTATTGAAGAAATTAACTAAACTGTAGACGTTTATTTGTGGGACATTGCTTGGACGCGGGTTCAACTCCCGTCAGCTCCACCAA
>DEQB01000025.1:0-3428 GCA_002359085.1 Erysipelothrix sp. UBA3377 | reverse complement strand
CTTTTTATTATCCCAATGCTTTGGGTATAATTATGTGTTTTACAACTTAATTCAAAATATCGAGGAGATATTGTTTGTAACTTGGTTTTCGTTGTGTTACAATATGAAAAATCGATGGAAGTCATCCGTTTGGGATGGCTTTTGTCTTGTTAAGGGAGAATAGATGAGTAAATTTACAGATTTTAAATTATCAAACGAAATATTAAACGGACTTAATGATATGGGATACGAAAGCCCCACATCCATTCAATCAGAAGCCATTCCATTGGCACTTGATGGAAAAGACATTTTAGGACAAAGTAAAACAGGATCTGGAAAGACCGCTGCTTTTGCGATTCCAAGTTTAATGCAAATCGATACCGAGATTAGAGACGCTCAAGTTTTAATTATTGCACCAACCCGTGAATTGGCACTCCAAATCACAGATGAAATGCGATTGATTTCAAAACAAATGAACGGCATTTTTTATGCAACATTATACGGTGGTGAACCCATCAATAAACAATTCCAAGCTTTGAAGAAAGCGCAAGTAATTGTAGGTACACCGGGTCGTCTTATGGACCACATCAAACGTAGAACACTACGCTTAAACCACTTAAAGGTTGCAATCTTAGATGAAGCAGATGAAATGCTAAGCATGGGATTCTTAGAAGACATTACCATGATCTTAAAGAATACACCTAAAGATAAACAAACATTGCTATTTTCAGCAACGATGCCAAAAGCAATCACAAACTTAAGTAAAGAGTTTTTAAACAGTCCTACCAAGATCGCGATTAAAGATGATAGTGTTCCTGGAAGAATTGAACAAAGCTTCTATGAAGTTGTGGGTCGTCAAAAGAAACAAGCAACGGCTACTCTATTGAATTTCCACAATGCGAAAAAAGCCATTATCTTTTCAAATACTAAATCAATGGTTGATGATTTGGCTGCATACTTACGTGGACTTGATATTAAAACAGGTGCACTTCATGGAGATATGCAACAAAGTATTCGTATTCAAGTTTTAAAAGAATTCAAAGAAGACAAACTCAATGTATTGGTTGCAACTGACGTTGCGGCACGTGGTATTGATGTGGATAACGTTGATTTGGTAATCAACTTCGATATTCCACAAAGTTACGAATATTATACACACCGTATTGGTAGAACCGGTAGAGCTGGTAAAGATGGTGTTTCACTGACTTTGATCAGTGGGAAACAACAATTCTTTAAACTTAAAGAAATTATGCGTTTAACACACCAAGATATTACAAAGAAAGAATTACCAAGTGCTAAGGAAATGAATGAACAAGTCTTACATAAGAAAGTTGATTCAATTGTGAATGCACTCCAATTACCATTACACCCAGCTGCTGAGAAGTTAATTCAAAGCTTAAAGGCACAAACACATTTAACGGAAGAAGCACTTGTGATGGTCTTGGCCAACGAATGGGCACATACACTTGAAACTTATGAAGAATTACAAAAACCTTCCACTAAGAAACCAAAGAGTATTAAATTATCAGTTCCTGTGGGTAAAAAGCATAAAGCAAGAAGTAAAGATATTGCACGTGCTGTTGAAAGACAATTCAAAATTAGAAGTGTCCAACATGTGGATACATACAAACAATATACAACCTTTGATGTAACGATGGCAGATTATGATCGCATTAAAGAATCACGTAAAGGTTTGAAGTTTAACAACCAAACCGTTCAAATTCAAAAATATACATCAAGATAAAGAAAAGCTGAGAAAAATCTCAGCTTTTTTCATTGATATTTGCGATTATACTCCCAAATGGCTTTGATGATACATAGGTCCCTTTAAAATCAAATTGCTCTATTATATTCATGTTCATTCTTGCTTCCTCCTGATAAATCTATCTTCAATATACACGATTATTGGTTTTTTTTCATCAAAATTTTGGTATACTCAAATTGAGGTGTATAGATGATCAACTTACTTTCCAAAGCAAAGTTCAGATATATTGATAGCTCACGATACGATGCAGATTGGCATTCAACCCTACACTCACACGCATTTACGGAGCTGTTTTATGTTGTCAAAGGCAAAGGTTCCTTTCAGTTCGATGAGGGTAAATTTATTGATGTTATCCAGGATGATTTGGTGATTATCAACCCCAATGTGCTCCACACTGAAGTCAGTGATTCCAACGATCCTTTAGAGTATATCGTTTTGGGTGTGGATGGTATTGAATTCATCAATGAAAAGGAAAATCGCGGTTACTCTATTCATAACTATAATGACTATAAACACGAAATTCTTTTCTATCTAAAATCACTCTTGAGCGAATTTCAACAAAAGGAAATGTTCAATCAAATCATGACGGATCATTTACTAAATATTTTAATCATGAACGTCATCCGAAGAACGGTCTTTGATTTACGCGTTCATCAAGGTGATCGTGAAATTAATAAGGACTGTGTCTTTGTGGAAAACTATCTCAACGTTCACTTTAAAGAACACATTACCTTGGATAAGCTTGCGGATATGACCTATATGAATAAGTATTATCTATCTCATGAATTTAAAAAACATACGGGCCATTCACCCATTGAGTATCTTCTAAACAAACGTTTAAAAGAAGCAGAGAAACTTTTGGGAACAACGGATTTATCCATTACACAGATCGCTGAGATTGTTGGATTTGGTTCTTCTTCTTATTTCTCACAATTCTTCAAAAAAAATAAAAATATGTCTCCCAGAGAGTATCGTACTCAGGAACAATTAAAAAGGAACAGAGCGTCTTAGTTTACGCTTTGTTCCTATTTTTTTAAGAATCATATCCTTTCGGATTATTGGTTTGCCATCTCCATGAGTCTTCACACATGGCTTTTAAGTCTTTTGAGGCAACCCATCCCAACTCTTCTTTTGCTTTGGATGCATCCGCATAACATGTTGCGATATCCCCGGGTCTTCTTTCCTTAATCACATAAGGAATTTTATGCCCCACAACTTCTGAGAATGCTTCAACCATTTCAAGCACAGAATAACCATTCCCTGTACCCAGATTATAAATTGAAACACCATCATTTGGTTTCAGTTTTTGAAGTGCGTCCACATGTCCCTTGGCTAGATCAACAACATGAATATAGTCACGAACTCCTGATCCATCCTTGGTATCATAGTCATCCCCAAAAACGGAAAGTTCTTTTAGTTTCCCAACGGCCACTTGTGTAATGTAAGGTACAAGGTTATTTGGGATGCCTGCTGGGTCTTCTCCTATCATTCCTGACTCATGGGCCCCAATCGGATTAAAGTATCTTAGAATGACCACATTCCATCTTGCATCCGCAATATGTAAATCTTGAAGGATTTGTTCCATCATTAACTTTGTGGAACCATATGGGTTGGTAGTAAACAAGGGTGCCGATTCAGTAATGGGCACAATTTCAGGATCACCGTATACCGTTGCGGATGAACT
>DEQB01000075.1 GCA_002359085.1 Erysipelothrix sp. UBA3377 | reverse complement strand
GATAAAGTATGTTTTGCATCTCTGATAATTGGATTCGCTTTTAGGTAGCGTGAGAATCTTTCAACAAGGTCCACTGCGATACTGTCTACGCGATCATCGTCATTACCAAATTGTGGGTAGTCTCCTTCAACTTCAAAGTCGACTGCCAATCCATTTTCATTTCTAATGGGTTTTACTTTCGCATATTTAATGGCTGAAAGTGAATCCGCTACTACAGATAATCCAGCAATACCAAATGCCATCAATCTTTCAACATTTGTATCATGTAAGGCCATTTGACTCTTTTCGTAGGCATACTTATCATGCATACTGTGAATAATATTCATGGAATCAACATAAACACTTGCAAGGTCTTGAAGCAAACTGTCGAATGTCTTCATAATCTTATCGTAATCTAAGACTTCATCTTCCATGACTTCATAACCTTCAACAACGGTCATGTCTCTCATTTCATCTCGTCCACCATTGATGGTGTAAAGTAATGCTTTCGCTAAGTTAGCACGTGCACCAAAGTATTGCATTTGCTTACCAATACGCATGGCACTCACACAACATGCGATACCGTAGTCATCACCAAATGAAGGGCGCATCAAGTCATCATTTTCATATTGTAATGCACCGGTTTCAATTGACATCTTGGCTGCATATTTTTTGAAGCCTTCAGGTAATTGATCTGACCAAAGGATGGTCATATTTGGTTCAGGTGCAGGCCCTAAGTTTGTAAGTGTATGTAAGTATCTGAATGAGTTCTTGGTTACAAGGGGTCTACCATCTTCACCAATACCAGCCATGGATTCTGTAACCCATGTTGGATCTCCCGCAAAGAGTTCGTCATATTCTGGTGTTCTCAAGTGACGCACCAAACGTAATTTCATAATGAATTGATCAATATAAGCTTGCGCTTGATTTTCATCAATCAAACCACTGTCCATATCTCTTTGAATATAAATATCCAAGAATGTTGAAGTACGTCCCAAACTCATAGCTGCTCCGTTATTTTCTTTAACGGCAGCCAAATACGCAAAGTATAGCCATTGAATTGCTTCCTGTGCTGTTTGTGCGGGTGCACCGATATCAAATCCATATCCTGCAGCCATGTCTTTAATTTCTTGAAGTGAACGAATTTGTTCATTAACTTCTTCTCTTAATTGAATTGTTTCTGCATTGATTGTTTTAATGGTTGATAAGTCTTTTTTCTTACCTTCGATTAAAGCATCAATTCCATAAAGTGCCACACGACGGTAGTCTCCGATAATACGTCCACGTCCATAAGCATCGGGTAATCCTGTGATTAAACCTGTTGATCTTGCGCGACGAATTTCAGGAGTATACGCATCGAATACACCTTGATTATGTGTTTTTGTATAGTTGTGGAAGAACTCGCTCACTTTTGGATCCATCTTACGATTGTAAATATCTAAGATGCTGTCCACCAAGCGAATACCACCATAAGGGTTGATGATACGTTTCAATGGCGCATCCGTTTGAAGCCCTACAATTTCTTCATGTTCTTTAACGATATATCCAGGTGCAAAGTTATTGACCCCGGAAATTGCGTCCATCTCAATATCCAATACACCAACTTTTACTTCTTCTGCCAATAGTTCTAAACAACGATCCCATAAAACTTGCGTGTTTTCACTAATACCTTCTAAGAAACTGTCGTCTCCTTCATAAGGTGTATAGTTTGCTTGTATGAAATCTCTAACATTGATTTCTTCTTGCCATTTCCCTGGTTTGAAGCCTTCCCATTGTTTTGCCATAGTATCCATCTCCTTTTGCCCTATCATCGTATCATATAGAAAGCGCGATGATAAAAAGATTCTAAATATTGTAAGCGTTCACAAAAACAAAAAGAAAAGATTGTGAGCGTTTCACAATCTTTATACTAATTGTCTGTTAAATTTGTCGATTATTTCACAATGTTTTAAAAACTATTACTTGGGTTCACGCCAAATTACGGCACCCAAATTCTTTAATTTTTCATCCAATTTGTCATAACCACGATCAATATGATAAATCTCATCAATCTCCGTAACACCTTGCGCAATCAAACCGGCCACAACCAGTGATGCACCACAACGTAAATCAGTTGCTTCAACTTTGGTTCCAACCAAAAGTGTCGGCCCCTCAATGGTTGCCGATGGGATATTTGCTTCCATCTTTGCACCCATTTTACGCAATTCATGAACGTGTTTGAAACGTTCTGTATAAATGGTTTCACGAACCGTAGATTTACCTTTGGCTTGCGTTAATAAAGTCGTTAAAGGTTGTTGCAAGTCTGTCGCAAATCCTGGATAAGGTAAGGTTTGAATATCAACTGCTGACAGTGAATTACCCCCTCTTATAATCGCAAAATCCGAACCCACTTCAATATTCACACCCATTTCAACCAACTTAGAAATCAGTGCCTCCAAGTGTAAAGGGATAATGTTATTAATGCGTACTTCTTCACCCATTGCTGCTGCAATGATGATATAGGTACCTGCTTCAATACGATCTGGAATAATCTCATGGGTAGAACCTGACAATGTGTCCACACCATCAATGGTAATCACGCTGGTTCCTGCACCTCGAATGACTGCACCCATCTTGTTTAAGAACGTTGCTAAATCAATAATCTCAGGTTCCTTTGCCGCGTTTTCAATAATCGTACGCCCTTTTGCTTTGGTTGCCGCAAGCATAATGTTAATGGTTGCACCCACGGATGCTGTATCCAAGAACACTTTATCACCCACCAATTCATCGGCCTTGATTTCATAATAACCTTGACTGAAGTTGATGGTTGCACCCAATGCTTCAAATCCCTTTAGATGTAAATCAATGGGACGGGGTCCTAAAAAACAACCCCCTGGCATTTGCATTTTAACGTATTTATATTTACCCAATAATGCACCCATAAAATAATATGAGGCACGTAAGTTAGATACTTCAAAATGATCCAACACAATATTTTCCATTTTTTCAGTGTTAATTTTTATATGGTCATCGGATTCAAATGAAACGTCGACTCCCAGTTCTTTTAATAATATCGTAAGCGAATTTACATCCGCAATTTGTGGTACTCCATAAATATCGACGATACCTTCATCAGCTAATATCGCTGCAGGTATCAGAGCCACCGTTGCATTTTTAGCGCTACTGATGGTGACCTCCCCATTTAATTTGTGTCCACCTTCAATTTTAATGACGTCTGCCATAGCTCCACTCCTTTTTGTACTCATTCATTATACGTTAAAAAGCGTAAAGTTCCTAGCGTTAAACTTGTGAAGTCGTGGTTTTGAAATATCCCACAAAAAACAAACCACCCACAATATTACCCAAGGCCACAAAAGCAATATTGATCAACGCAGTTTCCAATGCCAATGTCTTTAGAAATAAAGGAATGACAAATAAAGCCACATTCGCCATACAGTGTTGAAATCCGATTAAAACAAAAATGGCAACAGGTAAGTAAATACCCACAAATTGAATCAATCCTTGCTTATACTCGTAATAAAACAACACAGCCAAACCCACAAACCAGTTACAACCAATTCCAGATAAAACTGCTGCTAATGGACTGATTGTGACTTTACTTTGAGCCATGGTTTCAATCAGTGGAACATATTCTTGAAGTGCACCTGCACCCAAACCCAATACCAACATCACAAAAACAGCACCCAAAGCATTCCCAATAAAAATCTCAATCCAATTGATCAACATTTTTTTCAAAGAGACTTCACCCTTTAAAAATGCAATTCCCACAATGGTCATATTTCCAGTTACCAATTCACCACCCATATAAAGAATTAAAAAAAGTCCCACTGGAAATAAGAAAGAACCCATCAATAACCCAATTTGACTGCCATACATCGCTGTCAGTTTAATCATCGGCATATAAGCCAACGCAATCATCGATCCTGCCATAAAACTCATCCATAGTTTATGTTTGAAAGGACGATTTACCTTCTCAATACCCTTTAATATAATCTCATTCATATTCTATCTCTCCATTTTCTACATATTCAACCCCGCTCATTATAGCCAAATTAAATGACTTTGGGAAGTCCAAAATATATTGCGATGGATTTAGAAAATAAAAAAGGAGATCGTATGCAATCTCCTTACTACTTTCTAATAACGATTTACTTTAGTTTAGTCAAATCAATACTATAAATAATGGGCGCATCAAAGGTTCCGCTAATACCCAAATACATTTCCAAAACAATGTAAAGATATTTATCACTTACACTTATGTTTTGTGTTTGTTTAATTCTAAAATAGATTTTTCCATCTTCTAAATCATCGATCTCATCCATGATTCTACCAAGTTTCTTGTTGTTTCCTGACCATAAAACTCAATTGTGTTTTCTACAAAATCCAAGTTAATATGTTCTTTGATATCACTTAAGTTTGTACCCAGCATCTCTAATAATGCTACATCATCCATCAGACTTATTGAACGTAAAGCTTTCTAAACCATAACTGCTCTCACCTGGGTATCCTGTTCTTGAGTGATACACAGTAAATGATACGGTATCGTCTGTTTGATATGTCTCATACAGATGTTGTGCATACCATTGGAATGCTGAAGCTTTTTCAAGTATTTTTTTACTCTCTAAAGCACGTAGCGCTGCATTTTCTGTGTAGGAATCCTTTAACATGTTTTGAATCTTATCCGCATCTTCTGAATCTAAATCAATATAGATTTCCTCATTCTCAAACATGCGATCTTTTTGAATCTTAGGAAGATCAAACTCCGATTCAAATTTAAAACTCATCTCGAATTCAGAAGATAATCCACTCTCATTCATTAATGATTTCAAATCATATTCATCTTGTTGATGAACATAAACGTATTCTGATGCTTCTTTTTCTGTAACAACATTACTTTCGTTGTCATCTTTTGGTGTATCATCCAAGCCATCACTTGTACACCCTATGAGTAATAAAACGATTAAAACAACTGTGATAAGTTTCTTAAAATAACCCAGTTTTCCTTTAACTATTTCCATTACTTCTTTTGTTTTATGATCCATATTATACCTGCCCATTGTATCTTGATCCATAAGACTACTTGATTTGTGTATTCTATTTAGCATGTAATTCTTATTTATATTCACAATTTACGAAAGTATTACCATAAACGCTATCTATTTATGAAATATAGACATAAAAAAAAGGCATTGCTGCCTTTTCAATAATTAAGCTTTGTTAGCACTTCCGAAAAGTTCAATCTTTTCTTTAACGCCATCTTTAATTGCTTGTTTTCCAGGTCCTAGAAGTTTACGAGGATCGAATCCTTTTCCTTCTAAGTCTTTACCTGCTTCAATATATTTACGTGTTGCTTCAGCAAATACGAGTTGAAGTTCTGTGTTAACGTTAATTTTTGCTACACCCAATGAAACTGCACGTTTGATTTGGTCTTCAGGAATTCCTGAACCACCATGCAATACCAATGGAATTTGTCCTGTTGCATCTTGGATTGCTCCCAATACGCCAAAGTCTAGACCTTTCCAGTTTTCAGGATATTTACCATGGATGTTACCGATTCCTGCAGCCAAGAAGTCAATTCCTGTATCTGCTAATGTTTTACATTCTGCTGGATCTGCAAGTTCACCGGTACCAATGATACCATCTTCTTCTCCACCAATTGAACCCACTTCTGCTTCAACTGAAATACCACGAGCGTGTGCGTAAGCAACTACTTCTTTGGTTTTTTCCAAGTTTTCTTCGAAGTCATAGTGTGATCCGTCAAACATAACTGATGTAAATCCTGCATCAATTGCTTTGAGTGATCCATCATAACTACCGTGGTCTAAGTGTAATGCCACATCAACTGTAATGTTTAGGTCTTCAACCAATGCTGCAACAATTGCAGATACTGTTTTAAACCCACCCATATATTTAACTGCTCCTTCTGAAACACCCAATAAAACTGGTGCTTTCATTTCTTCTGCAGTTTCAAGGATCGCTTGAGTCCATTCAAGGTTGTTAATGTTGAATGCTCCAACTGCGTATCCTTCAGCGCGTGCTTTCTCTAAAATGCCTTTTGCTGATACTAATGCCATAGAATAATTCCTCCTTATTGTTTCTACTCTCTTATTTTACTCTTTTTTCTGATAAATTCCAAGCCGCTTTGATAAACCCTTTAAATAGTGGGTGTGGTCTGTTGGGTCTTGACTTAAACTCAGGTTGATATTGCGTACCCACAAAGAATGGATGATCCTTATATTCGATGATTTCCACCGTCTGACCATTTGGACTTTGACCACTGATCACAAACCCATTTTTAATAAATTGGTCGCGATAAACATTGTTGAATTCATAGCGGTGTCTGTGTCTTTCGAGCACCGAGTCTGCTTCATACAGCGTGTGTGCGATGCTTTCTTTTGTGAGTTGAATTGGGAAGTTACCCAATCTCAAGGTTCCGCCCAGTGCTTTTTGAATTAATTCAGTATCAATTAGATTCACAACTGGATACGGTGTTTTTGGATCAAACTCAATGGAGTTTGCATTTTCCAATCCACAGACATTTCTTGCGAAATCAACGATGGCTGCTTGCATACCCATTCCGATTCCAAAATAAGGTACGTTATTTTCACGCGCATATTGTGCACTGAGGATCATACCCTCAGAGCCCCTTGCCCCAAATCCACTGGGAACGATAATACCATCCAACCCCGCTAAGATTTGTGTTACGTTCTCCTCATTGATATCTTCTGAGTTAATCCATACAACTTCTGTATCAATTGAATTTTCATGAGAAGCATGTTGAATGGCTTCAGAACCTGATAAATATGCATCTCTCAATTGAACATACTTACCGACCAACCCAACTTTAATACGGTGTTTTAGATTACTGGAACGTTCCAACATTGCTTTCCACTCGCTCATATCTGCCTCAGGAATGTTTTCATATCCCAATTTATGCAAGACATAGCTGTCTAACCCTTGTTCTTGGAACTTAAGGGGTAGTTCATATAAATTATCCGCATTTCTGGATTCAACAATCGCATCCATACTGACATCACAGAACAATGCGATTTTCTGTTTCATTTCATCCGTCAATGCTTCTTCACAACGCGTTACGATTATATTGGTTTTAATACCCAAAGACATGAGTTCTTTAAAACTATGTTGCGTTGGTTTGGTTTTGAGTTCATTACTTGCAGGTACTTTCGGTATTAAAGTCGCATGGATGAATAAAACATCATTACGATCCAATTCAGAATGCACTTGTCGTACCGCTTCTAAGAAAGGTAAGGATTCAATATCCCCAACCGTACCACCAATCTCAGTAATCACAATATCTGCACCCGAATCTTTGGCTGCTGCATAGATTTTGTTTTTTACTTCATCGGTAATATGTGGAATAACTTGAACCGTTGCGCCTTCATATAAACCTTGTCTTTCGTTTTCAATAACTGTAGAGTAAACACGCCCTGAAGTGATACTTGCGTTGCGGGTTAATTCTTCATCAATAAAACGCTCATAATGTCCCAAATCCAAATCTGTTTCTGCACCATCCTTGGTTACAAAAACTTCTCCGTGTTGGTAAGGAGACATGGTACCGGGGTCAACGTTAATATATGGGTCAAATTTTTGCATAAAGACACTAAAGCCTCTATTTTTCAATAATCTACCCAGTGATGCGGCAATCAATCCTTTTCCGATTCCAGAAACGACCCCACCAGTTACAAATATATACTTAGCCATGTTATTCTCCTCTCAAAAAAATAAATGCCCCCATCATGGGAGCATTGTGCCCTTTATAATACTATCAAAAAAAGGAATTTTATTCAACGACTTCTTGAGCGTCATCAAAATATTCTTCGTCTTCATAGACTTCATCGTAATCATCATAATCAACTGTTAATTCAGGATCGATTTTTAATGTATCTTCTGAATAACGTTCACGAAGATCCCAATGATTCTTTTCTAAAGAAATAAAACGTGAGTCTAACATCAACGCATTATAGAATGAAGCGATCTTGCGTTTCGCCATATCATCTGTATAGCCAATCTCTGCGCAAACTTCTTTCCATAATTCGTTAAATGCAACCGCAACTGTTTTGGTTTCTAAATTACCATACGCAACATTTGTTAATGAATTTCTAGCCATGCTTCTTCCTCCTCTGTCCACACACAGTTAAAGGTATGTGTATCGATGTATGATTCTCCGTCCAAAAGTTCGTAAACTACTTTAAGAGAATTATCATCAACCTGTAATTCTTTGACATTAATATTAAAATTTATACGTCCTTCTTCTGAAATAATTTGTGCGTTTGACTTCTCTATTGTAGAAAAGATTGCTTGTGTAACCCACTCATTTTCTCGATTCAACAATACAGTATCTGAATCAAAATCAATGGTTGTATAAGCCCCACATCCTTCTTGGTAAACGAGTCTGCGCATCGTACCCAGATTGGTAATACTCGCAAATCCATCCACATCTCTGATGTCAACGGAATTGGATTTTTGTGTCGCAACTACTTTTACTTTAATGTGAAATCACTCCCTTATTTCCCCTTGATTATAGACAATATAGTGTGAATGTCAAGTGTTCTAACTAAATTTATATAATTGATATTTCACAAATAAAAAAAACACAAGTTTAACTTTAAACCTGTGCTTTTCTTCAAACTTTAAATGGTATCTATGATTGCATTTAAAGTGTTAGATAACGTTTTAAATTTTGCTTTCGCTTTATCCAACGTTTCATCTTTAATGTTGTAATAAATTTTACACTTCGGCTCCGTACCTGAAGGTCTTAACGCAATCCATGATCCATCTTCTAAATAATATTTCAAGACATTAGATTTCGGAAATTCTAACACATTACCCCGTGTATCTTTTTGAAACAGGTAATCTTCTTTATAAAGCACTTTGATTGTGTCTATATTCTTTAATTCATGATCTCTAAAATGTGATAAGATTCTTTGAATTCTTTCAAGGCCCTGTTGCCCCTGTAAGGACAATGATTCCAAGTGGTCATAATACGCACCATGCGTCTCAAACAGCCCATAAAGGACATCCATCAACGTCTGATTACGATTTAGATAATAGTTTGCAGCTTCAGATACCATCAAACATGCTTGAAGTGCATCCTTGTCTCTCACAAAGTCTTTTAGTAAATAACCGTAGCTTTCCTCATAACCAAACACAAACTGTTTATCGTTCTTTTGATTATGTGCTTCAATTTTCTCACCAATATACTTAAATCCCGTCAATGTTTTCTCCACATCAACACCATAGCTACGCGCTATTTTTTCGCCCAAATCAGAAGTAACCACCGTATTAAACATGACAGGATTAAGTGGCATCGTACCCTGTTGGTCTAATGTACTATAAATATAAGCTTGTAAGATAGCACCCCCATCATTACCTGTTAAGTAATGGAAGTCCCCCTCATGTTTAATCGCAATCCCCATTCTGTCCGCATCGGGATCACAAACCAAAATTAAATCAGCGTCATATTTCCTTGCGTATTCAAGAGGCAGGATATAGGCATCCTTCTCTTCGGGATTGGGTGATTTTGTGTTTGAGAAATCAGGATCATAAGCCTTTTGTTCTTCAACCACAATCACATCATATCCCAGGTCT
>DEQB01000039.1:2354-3564 GCA_002359085.1 Erysipelothrix sp. UBA3377 | reverse complement strand
GGCAATTATTAGAAAATTTGAATGTACCTGTTAATAATGAGCGTCTTATTTTGAACGCTTTTGTGCATGCTTCATATGTGAATGAGCATGATGAGTTTTTAGAAGACAATGAGAGACTAGAGTTTATAGGAGATGCAGTCTTACAAATTCTAGTGTCTGATTTTCTTTATCGTATAAAACCCTCACTTTCTGAAGGGGATATGACTTTGTATCGTGCTAAATTGGTTCGTGAAGAAGCCTTGGCGAATTATAGTCGCGAAATGAACCTCAATAAGTATTTACTATTGGGAACAGGGGAAGATCAAACGGGTGGCAGAGATCGAGATTCAATCATTGCCGATTTGTTTGAGGCTTTTGTCGGCGCTGTTTATTTGGATAGTGGACTTTTAAGTTCTAAAAAGATTCTGGATCATATTATGCCTAAAAATCTAGATAAAATAGACATTCAGGCGATTACAGACTATAAAACGAAATTACAAGAGTATGTACAATCTGATCGTCGTGAAGCTGTCAGTTATGAAGTTATCTCAACGCGAGGACCTTCCAACGCTCCCGAATTCGAAGTGATTGTTAAGCTCAATGAATTGGTCTTTGGCCGTGGAGTGGGAACATCAAAGAAACGTGCAGAACAAAAGGCCGCAAAAGATGCTTTTGAAAAATTAGTGAAGTAGGAGTGAGATACATTGAATAAAATAATTCAAACCCTAGAATTAGAACAAATACATGCTGAAGTATTAAAGGATAGCGAGATTATCGATGCTATCTTTTTAAAAGATAAAAACGAACTTAAATTAAAAATTAAAACCAATCATACACTGAATTATGAAACCTATGTCACATTATTATCTAAATTGAAGTTGTATCTAAAAAGTGCAGTGGTTTTGGAGATTCAAACCCAACAAAACGGATTGGAGTATCTCGATACGGTACTTTACTATGATTTTTTTGTAGACCTTTATGAGTTGCGTGTGCTTCTTAATACACAACTTTCTGAAAAAGGTCATAATCTGATTATCTTATGTGAAGATAAACAACATGAATTCCGTGTTCTGGATGCGATGGATACTTTAAACAATGCATTTAAGAGTGTTGGGATACAAAGAACCTTTAAAACTGAAGTCATCGATGTTGTGCATGAAGAAACGTTTATAAAATCGGATCCCGTTAAGGCTGTTGTGAAGCCTGAGTTGAATCCAAAACCCCAACAATT
>DEQB01000039.1:1551-2252 GCA_002359085.1 Erysipelothrix sp. UBA3377 | reverse complement strand
GTTAACGTTCATGAATTTAGAAATGGTAATGGAATGAGTGCTACGTACTACCTACATGATGGTGATAATGCAATTTTAGTAAGTAAAATATATAACGATTCAAAAGATATTATTAAGAAGGGTTCCTTTGTTCGCTTGTATGGGGATTATAAATACAATTCAAGACCGTATGTTAATGATTATGTTTTTGATTTTAGAAGATTTGAAGAAATTGAACCATTGTTTGTAAGGAAAGATAATGCGAAGGAAAAACGTGTTGAATTTCACTTACATACAAAAATATCTGAAATGGACGGCGTTACGGATATTAAGGAATATTTAAATCAAGCATTTGAATGGAATCACCCTGGACTGGTGATTACAGATCATGAAGGCGTACAGAGTTTCCCAAAAGCTTATAATCATTTAAAGGGGTTGCGTAAAAAACATGACAACCCTGATTTTAAACTTGCTTATGGCGTGGAAATGAACTTGGCGAATGACGATCTGAGTATTGTTAGAAATCCTAAAGGTCAAGCCATTCATAGTGCGACCTATGTGGTGTTTGATATTGAGACCACTGGATTGTCTGCTTACTATGATGAAATCATTGAATTTGGTGGCGTTAAAATAGTAGATGGTCAAACGGTGAGTTCCTACCAAACCTTTATCAAGCCGCCCATCTCAATTCCAGAACATATTGTGAAGTTGACACAGATTTC
>DEQB01000039.1:0-1499 GCA_002359085.1 Erysipelothrix sp. UBA3377 | reverse complement strand
GAATTTATAGGTGACAGTATCTTAGTTGCGCACAATGCGAGTTTTGATATTGATTTTTTAAATGAAATTTTAAGAAAGTTAAACCGTCCCATACTCTCAAATACTGTGATTGATACCCTTGATCTATCACGTGCTTTATTTAGTAATAGACGATCATATCGATTGGGCAGTATTGCACGATTGATGCGAATTACCTATGACGATGATGTGGCTCACCGTGCTGATTATGATGCTGAAATCTTATCGAATGTATTCTTTCAAATGAAACGGATGCCAGAGATTGCGAATTTGGAAAATGTGGATGCATTACAATCGTTATCGAATGGTGAAGGATTTAAGAAAGTTCGTAAAACACATTTAAGTGTGATCGCTAAAAACCAAAATGGTCTAAAAGCCATTTATGAACTGATTTCTTTGTCATACACTAAGTATCTTGCATCTTTGGGAAGTACCTCAAAGAGTAATGAATTTATAGCGGAACCCAGAATTGTGAAACCAGAACTTATTAAAAGAAGACATGATTTATTGATTGGTGCTGGCTGTATAAATTCAGATTTGTTTGAAGTGGCGATGAATAAAGGTCAACAACAGTTGGAAGAAACCATGAAATTTTATGATTTTGTTGAAATTATGCCGCTTGAAAATTATCGACCTTTGTTGGATCGTAATACCTTGCATCGTCAGGAACAAATTATAAGAGTTGTTAAAAGAATTATAGATACTGCCAATCAATTGAATATTATGATTATCGCTACGGGTGATACTCATTATAATCATCCCAATGATAAAATTGTGCGTGATGTTTATATTCACTCACAGGGTATTGGGGGGGTTAGACACCCTTTGTATCTTTATAATGAAACCAAACGGTTAAATACAGAAAGTCCTGATCAACACTTTAGAACGACTGATGAAATGTTAAATAGTTTTAATTACTTGGAGGCATCTGATGTTTATGATTATGTCGTTCATAATCCAAATCGTCTTCTGAATCGCATTGATGAAGTTGTGCCTGTTAAACAAGATTTGTTTACACCAGAGCTTGAGAACAGTGACACGCGTTTGAAAGAGATTGTTTATGAAAATGCATATAAAATGTATGGTGATAATTTACCTGAAATTGTATCTGAACGTATACAGTTTGAACTGAAATCCATTTTAGGTCATGGTTTTGGGGTTATCTATTATATCTCTCATTTATTGGTAAAAAAATCTTTGGATGATGGGTATCTTGTTGGATCTAGGGGATCTGTTGGCTCGTCATTGGTTGCGACTTTATCTGAAATTACAGAAGTGAATCCCTTGGTGCCACATTATATTTGTGAATCATGTAAACACTCTGAATTCTTTACCAAAGGTGAATATGCATCTGGATTTGACTTACCAGAGAAAACATGTCCGCATTGTGGTGAAAACCTTCATCGTGATGGTCAGGATATTCCTTTTGAAACCTTCCTGGGTTTTGAAGGGGACAAGGTTCCAGATATTGATTTAAACTT
>DEQB01000034.1 GCA_002359085.1 Erysipelothrix sp. UBA3377 | reverse complement strand
TCTATGACACCCAAATTGGTATACACTTCACCGACATGAACTTTTGAATCATCCAATGCTGTCCAGAATGTATCAATTAAAGCACGACATTTTTCTTCTTGTTGAAGGGGACCAAATGGATTCGCAAAGAATGAGTAGGTGAGACCCAGTTCGTGGGTTGTACCTTTCGCCATACGTTTGCCTTCAATGAAGGTTGATTTACTTTCCTCAACTTGATTGAAGAGGTTGACCCCAATTTTACTGTCATAGTTGTTGGCGTATAAGAAGTAATCCACAATGTGATCGCTGGATACTGTTTTATAGTCAGTAACAGGGATGATTACGCGGGCATTGGTTGTGGATTCAGGGTTCATAAAGATACTGCGGTCCATGGCTTGATAGGGTAGACTTCTGTCTAAATCATCCAGTCGTACAAAGGCCCCAATTTCCGTTCCTTGGGCTACGACTTCGCCTTGTTCATTAATTCTAAACACACCCATATCATCAAAGATCACATCGATGTGGTCAATGTCTTGTCCACCCAGGTTTGTAATTTCTTCGATGATCTCGGATTTTCCTGCACCGGAGTCTCCCATAAAGACCACACCGCGTTTTTCGCCGTTTCTAAAGAATACATTGACCATCGCACCGTGAATGGGTAGGTTGCCTTTGTTCATCATTGCGACGTTATAGCAGGTTAACATAATTTTTTTCATATATCCGAAGTATTCTAATTTATTTTGGTAAGAGAGTTTTGCGACAACCATGTCGTTTTTCTTATCGTTGTAAAAGACCATGTCTTCTTTACCATCTTTGACCCCAAAGGTAATCGCAATATCGGGTTTGGTTGTTTTTAAATCCTCTGTGGTTGCGGGTTCAAAAATATTGGCCAAAGAGATTCCAGAGAAGACGAAGTCTTTATGGAAGTAAACCAGCGCCAAAAGTGTTCCGATTTTTGCGGGATAACAGTAGAAGTCATTGTTGTTTAGTTTGAAGTCTTCAATTGGATTCTTGTAAACTTCCTCAAAATGGCCTTCACGTTTGTTGGTGCTAGGATGGAGCAATAAGGGGGAGTGTAAGAGTACACTGTCAATAAACATGCCGCGTTTTAGATTCTTATAGTCATCTGGCAGTAAGTTTCTTTTTTCACGTAACGTAATGGCTGCATTGGTACCGGCTCTTAATTGACGGTATATTTTGTTGGTTCGCCCCAGGGCTTTTTCTTGAATGTTACGATAGAAGGAAAGAATAATTCTGTTGAAGTCAGTGTCTTTGTCGATAAAGTTGACCAGTTCTGACTTTGACTTTTTACCCAAGTAGATAACGCTACAGCGTTGGAATTCGCGCCAGTATTCGTAGATGTCTTCAATGAGTTTCTTTACGAATTCAATATCTTCTATCAATGGATGATTGATTTGGTGTAACTCGTAAACATGAAGTTGTTTTGCGAGATCTAAAATTGAGTTTACTAAATTTTGACCTGGCAACAAGGAACGCATGTGGCGCACCGTGTGTTTGTCGGCATTTTCTATAAAGGATGTGATCAGTAGTTTAAATGAATCACTGTTGAGAATGGCGACATTTCTGTTTGGGAAACCTTGATTGTAATTAATGATGGCTGTATTGCCGTTTAAATATAGTGTTTTAGACATGTTTTGCCTCCTGACTTTAAATCAAATTATATCATAGTTGAAAACGGTTTTGAAAGTTATTTCAGAGAATTATCGAAACCTTTACAAATTTCTTTCATTGTATCATTAATAAATATTAACAGACGTTTTACTTGTGATAGATTTTAGAATTTGGTAGAATAAACATGATAAAGGGAGTAGAAGGCCTACGGGCAGATACTTTCGTCAGTACGGCGTTTAATTACGTCCGGAAGTATACTGGAAACTTCAAGACTTTATCCATCTTTTTTATATGTGTGGATAAGGTTTTTTTATTACTTATCCTAAAATAGGAGGATACTATATGAAATGGTATGTAGAAGATTTAGATTCGGTTGCAGCATCGTATAACGTCACAGACGGTCTTACAGATGCTGAAGTCCTGGCTTCTCGTGAAAAGTATGGTGAAAACAAACTTGATGAGAAAAAAGGCAGAGCATGGTATTTAAGATTGTTGGATCAATTTAAAGATGCGATGATCATTGTGCTCTTGGCGGCAGCGGTGATTAGTTATTTCTTAAGTGATCCCATTGAGGCTGTAATTATTGTTGCGATTGTACTCTTGAATGCAATGATTGGATTTATTCAAGAAAACAAGGCGGAACAATCTCTTGAAGCACTGAAGGAACTCTCAAGTCCATTGGCGAAAGTCATTCGTAATGGTGTAGAAACATCCATCCCTTCAGATGAAGTGGTAATGGGTGACTTGTTGGTGCTTGAAGCAGGGGACCTTGTGGGTGCTGATATTCGTTTGGTTGATACCAGTTCACTTAAGGTTCAGGAAGCATCTTTAACCGGTGAATCATTGCCGGTGGATAAACATGCGAACTACGTTGGTAAAGACACTGATGCACTGGGTGATCGTCAGAATATGGCGTATTCATCTGGAACCGTTGCATATGGACGTGGACGTGGTATCGTTGTGGGTATCGGTATGGAAACTGAAGTGGGTAAAATTGCGCAAATGCTCCAAGATACAGTTCAAGAAGCGACTCCGCTTCAAAAGAGCTTGGATGATTTGGGTAAGAAGTTGGGAATCTTTGCGATTGTCGCAGTGGTAGCCATCTTCGTTATTTCATTCTTTAGAACAGAAATGGATCTACTTGATAACTTTATGACTGCGGTTTCTCTTGCGGTAGCGGTTATTCCTGAAGGATTGCCTGCTGTATCGACCATCGTATTGGCAATGGGTGTGAATCGTTTGGTTGAAAGAAACGCTATTGTGCGTAACTTGCCATCGGTTGAAACTTTGGGTTCAGCCAGTGTAATCTGTAGTGATAAAACCGGTACTTTAACTCAAAATAAAATGACCATCATGGAATCTTATACACAACATGATGAAG
>DEQB01000087.1:11302-11524 GCA_002359085.1 Erysipelothrix sp. UBA3377 | reverse complement strand
TTCAGTTTTCAAAGACCATTGCCTTGCTCTTTCTGAGCCGGCTTGATTATAATATCAAACCAAATCAGAACTGTCAACACTTAACTGTCAAATAGTTCTAATTCTTTTTTTTATTCAAATATTTTTCCCTTATATAGATATAGAAAGAAAAAACACAGAAATCCCCCCTTTTGTCTAAACCACTTCCACAAAGAAATTCTGATGTTCCATAAATAAAGAAAT
>DEQB01000087.1:3060-11235 GCA_002359085.1 Erysipelothrix sp. UBA3377 | reverse complement strand
TCATGAAACATAATCAGACGATCCCCATAATCCAAAGCATGCTGCAAATTATGCGTTACCATCAAAGTTGTAATCCGACTCTTTTTCACCATTTCATCGGTGAGTCTCATAATGGTTTCACTACTTTTTGGGTCCAATGCAGCAGTATGTTCATCCAGCAATAACATCTTCGGATCATTCATCAAAGCCATCAACAAAGACAACGCTTGTCTTTGACCTCCCGAAAGTTGACCCACCTTTGTATCAAGTTTCTCTTCCAAACCCAAATTCAAAGTTTTAAGTAAAGTTTTGAAGTGGTCTATCAATTCAACATGGACCCCTTTTTTAAGATTCAAGAGTTTACCTTTATCATGTGCCAAAGATAAATTTTCTAAGACAGTTAAGGAAGGAGAAGTTCCCGCTACGGGATCTTGGTAAACCCTTGAAATCTCCTTGAATCGTTCGTATATCTTCTTCTTATTAAATACAACATCATCAAAAACCACTTCCCCACGATCCGGCACAATCTGTCCACATAGGATATTAAACAACGTAGACTTCCCGGAACCATTCGATCCGATAATTGACACAAACTCCCCCTCATCAATTTGTAAATTGAGGTTGTTATACAACTTCAATTCACCATCCGTGCTTTTATTAAATGTTTTATGTATATTCTGAAAAAACAACATCTACACTTCCCCCTTCTTATGCATAAACGTCAATGATAATGACGCATTGTTTAATACAATCGCAACCACAAAAATAACCACCGTAATCAATTTCATATGTTGCGGATCCATACCCAAACGAATGGCCAAAGCCACAATAAATCGATAGAGAATCGAACCCAATATCACCATTGAAGTCATCTTTACACTTGATTTCTTCATCAACAACGTCCCCAACATCACACTGGACAAACCCATCACAACCATACCCGTTCCCAAGCTCACATCGTAGTAACGTCCCACAGAGGCCGCAACAGCACCACTAAGCGCCGCAAGCCCATTTGAAATCGCCAATGCAATGATCTTCACTTTGCCAACATCATGGCCCAAAGCGACCACCAGCGACTCATTATCGCCCGTGACTCGCAACAAGTAACCCAACTTCGTCTGCAACAACCAATCCACTGCCCATTTAATGAGTAGCACCATCATCACCAACACAATCAATCGATAATAAGGCAACACATATTGTTCAACAAACCCAAAGAATGCCGCATCTTTAAACTTTACCAGCCACTGTACATCAAAGAGTGTGGCATCATTTAACAAGGACAGGTTGGATCGACCCCCCGCGATGATTAAGTTCACCGAGTAAAGTCCAGTCATGACCAGTATCCCACTCAACAAACCACTAATTCGCAATTTGACATGCAAGACACCCGTCATACACCCCGCCAAGACACCTGAAAATGCAGCCACAATTAAAGACACCCAAGGATTACCGCCATTTAAAATAAAGACAGCACTCACCACAGCCCCCAGTGGATAAGTCCCATCCACCGACATATCAGCCATACCAATAATTTTATACGTCAACATAACTGCGATCGATAAGATTGCGTATAGTGACCCTTGTTCTAATACGTTAATGATAAATCTTGCCATATTACTTCAGTGTTGCCCTTTCTAATATAGAATCAGGAATTTCAACACCCAATTCTAAAGCGACTTTTTCATTCACAAACAATGACGTTGTTTGCGATATTTCAACGGGAATATCTCCCGGATTTATACCATCAACCAAAATAGACTTCACCATTCTGGCAGCCTGAGTACCCAACCCAAAGTAACTGATGGAGTCAGACGCCAAGATCCCTTGGTCAATTTGACCCGATTCAGCCATGAAAACAGGCACCTTGATTTCATTGGCGATCCCAACCACTTGGGGTGCTGCTTTCGCAATCATATTGTCAGTAATAATATAAATTGCATCCGAGTTTGCGGTCACTTGTTCTGAAGCAAGCGCAATCTCTTGTGCACTGCTGACACCCTGAACATTCAAGGTCATACCATGATTACCAATCAAAGATTCAATTAACGCAATTTGATGTACCGAGTTGTCTTCACCGGTATTGTAGATGACACCTACAGCGTTTGCTTTTGGAAGAAACTCCTTAATCAAGGCCAGTTGTGTATCAATGGGTGCCATATCACTCACACCAGTTACACGTCCATTTGGTTTTTCATTACTTTCCACCAATCCCGCACTCACAGCATCGGTAACGGCATTAAAGACGACGGGAATATCTGTGCCTTCTGTAGCGGATACTGCTACTTGTGCAGCTGGGGTTGCGATTGCATAAATCAAATCTACACCCGCATCCACAAACTGACCCACAATTAGATTTGCGGCACTGTTGTCATCGTTCGCATTCTTATGGATGATTTCAACTTTATCCAATCCCATTGATTCCAATTCACTTATCAAACCTTGGGCAGCATCATCAAGGGCAGCATGTTCAGCCCATTGCAGGATCCCTATTTTAAATGTAGTCTCATCTTTTGATGATCCACAACCTACCAACACCAGAATGATTAATCCCAATAATAATATCTTTTTCATATGTTTCTCCTCCTAGAAAATTAAAAAAAGCTACGGACCACGTAGCTTGAATCATATAAAGAAAAATTTATACAGCGGAAGCATGTGGACTTTTACCAAATCAAAATGGTCAATATCCACACGGAACATTAACCTATTTATAATAATAAAAGTAATAAAAGCTTCCCATTAAGGGTAGAGTAGTTTCGATTTTTTTCATGTTGCACTCCACCTTTCGTTATTAGAATATCACTCAATGTTTATAAATACAAGTCTTTTTACACTTATTCTGCAAAAGTTTTCATGTGAATGTAAATTTACAGATTTTTAAAGGCACCCTCAACGGACGCCTTCATAAGATTATTGTGCTCTGTCTAAAACAGATTGTGGTAACGCAATACCCAAACTTTCCGCAACGTCTTGATTGATATAGAGTACCGTTTCAGTCACTGTTTTAACTGGAATGTCTTTTGGATCTTTTCCATTAACCAATATATCCACAACCGTTTCGCCTCCTAAGATGCCCAGGTTATAGTAGTCAATTGAATCTGTCGCCAGGATACCTTCATCCAACTTTCCATCTTCTGCCGCAAATACGGGAATCCCAACTGAAGCCGCAATACTTGTGACTTGTGCGGTTGCACTGACGATCATATTGTCGGTGATGTTATAAAGTGCATCTACCTTTTCAGAAAGCGCAAGGGTTGCGGTTTCAATTTCACTGGCGTTACTGACACCTTGTTTGATGATGGTGATACCCAGTTTTTCTGCTTCTTTTTCTGCAATCTCTATTTGGACAATTGAATTGATTTCACCCGTGTTATATAACATCCCCACATTTTTAACATTGGGCAATACTTCTTTGATTAAAGCCATTTGTATATCAATGGGCGCAACATCACTCACACCTGTAGCATGTCTGCCACTTGATGTCATGGAATCCACCAGACCCGCTTCTACGGGGTCTGTGACTGCATTAAAGACTACGGGTATACCCACAGTTTGGGCGGCGCCATAAACGGCTTGGGCTGCGTTTGTGGCGATGGCGTAAATAACATCATTTTCATCATCCACCAGTTTTTGAGCCATTAAAGTGACATTGGATGGATCTCCCAATGCATTTTGGTAATCCAAAACATAGTTGTCTTCCCCAATCTTTTCATTCAATACAGCTACCAAACCATCATAGGTTGCATCCAGGGATGGATGGTCTGCCAGTTGGAGTACTCCTATTTTATATTTATCTTCGGACGTTTTTGATCCACATCCGACAATTAGAATCATCATTATTATTAAAATCCATAGTTTTTTCATTTTTAAATCCTCCTTGTAAAATAAAAAAAACTGCCGGTGCAGCTTGTGATGGATATCATTCTTAATTAAGCCGCACGTTTCTATTAACCAAACACAAAAGGTTAACAACCGCATGGGGCTTATTAACCGAGTTTATGTAAAGAAAAAGAAAAAGCTTAATGTTTGTATTGATTTCCTTTGCATATGTTTCCACCTTTCTTATAAGCAAGCATATCAAACCCCATAATCTTTTTCAACCCTTTTCTGAAAAAGAATGTAAATTATGAAAGTACAACGCATTTATGGTACAATATGCCTATGATTTAGGAGGAATATAAACATGTATACATGGTCATTGGAAAAGTTATATCAGGATTTTGATGCAACTTTTGAAAAAGATTTAAAGACACTGGATTCAAAACTTGACGATCTGGCTGTCATCACGAAGAATTTAAAGGGAAAAGAAGATTTAGAGGACTGGATTCGTTTCAATCAAGAACTTCAAGGGTTGGTTCGTAACCTTGGGGGCTTTACTTCCTTGAGAATGTCCACCAACGTGAATGATCAAGAGGCTCAGAAGTATTACGGGCAATTGATGAATATTTTCTCTAAGAGTGCTGGCCCTGCTGCCGCGTTCTCTAAATGGATTTACTCCGTTAAAGATGAATTTAGAGATTGGGTGAATGAAAGTGATTTAATTAAGGAACATGAATTCATCTTACAAGAAGACATCCATAACGCTAAGTACACCTTGGATGAAGCGGTAGAAGTTGCGATCAGTCGCATGCAGATTAATGCTTCCAATAATTGGACACAACTTCAATCGCACTTAACCTCAAATACAACGATTGAATTTAGAGGTGAAACCCATACGATGACGTCTTTAAGAAACCTTGCGTATGATAAAGACCCTGAAGTAAGAAAAGATGCCTACAAGAAGGAACTTGAACTCTATAAAACAATGGAAGATTCAATTGCGTATAGTCTCAACAGTATTAAGGGTCAGGTTATCCATACCAACGATATGCGTGGTTATGATTCACCTTTAAGTGAAACCTTGGACCAAAGTCGTTTGTCTAAAGCATCATTGGATGCGCTTGTGGAAGCCATTGAAAACAATTTGCCCAACTTTAGACGATACTATAAACACAAGGCCAAACTCTTTGGACATGAAGCGGGATTGCCTTGGTATGATTTATTCGCAACCCATGACGTAAAAAACGCGAAGGATTACACTATAGAAGATTCTCAAGCCTTAATTTTAGAGAATTTCAGATCATTCTCAGATGATTTGGCAGACATGGCTCAGAGTGCATTTGATGATGCTTGGATTGATTACCTTCCCAAGGAAGGAAAACGTGGGGGCGCATTTTGTTCAAACTTGCCTCAAATTAAAGAGAGTCGCGTCATGTTGAACTTTGGGGGATCCATCTCTGATGTGGTGACCATGGCCCATGAATTGGGACACGCTTATCATGGATTGATGATTCAAGATAACTCTATGTTGAACACGGGTTATTCCATGCCTGTTGCGGAGACAGCTTCCACATTCTGTGAGAATATCGTTTTTAATGCTTCCTTAAAAAATGCAAGTGACGATGAGAAAATCATGCTCATTGAGAACACACTTCAAGATGTAACGCAAATTACGGTCGATATTCTTTCTCGTTATAAATTCGAGTCTGAAGTGTTTGAAAGAAGACAAAGTGAGTTCTTGGATTCAAAAGCACTTCAAGACATCATGATTCAGGCACAAAAGGATTCCTATGGGGATGGACTCAGTACATACCACCCCTACATGTGGGCTTGTAAAGGACACTACTACAGTGCTGGACGTAATTTCTATAACTTCCCTTATGCATTTGGTGGGTTGTTTGCGTTGGGTCTTTATTCCCAATACCAACAAGAAGGTGCATCCTTTGTGGATAAATATAGAACCCTTCTAAAGAAAACTCCGATCGCAAGTTGTGAAGATGTGGCGAAAGTTGCGGATGTAGACATCACAGATGTCGCATTTTGGGAATCAAGTATTGGTTTGATCAACGATATGATTGATCAGTATATCGCTTTAACATCATGAGCGCCCTGAAATTTAAAGGGGTCATTGTGGATGTGTATCACGACCACAATGGACTGCATACCATCGAACAAGTCAAACACCCAGGTGGGGTATGTGTGGCAGCACTCACACCCAGTAATACGTTACTCTTTGTGAAACAGTATCGCTTTGGGATTGAAAAGGATTTGTTAGAATTCCCTGCTGGACTCATTGAACCTGATGAAGCACCCCATATTACAGCCTTAAGAGAACTTGAGGAAGAAACTGGATACAAAGCCAACCACATTCAAAGTTTGGGAACCTTTTATTTAAGTCCTGGGTATTCAAATGAAATCATTCATTTATTCTATGCCGAGGATTTAATCAAGACCCAACAAAACCTTGACCCGTTTGAAAGTCTGGAAGTAATTGAACTACCTTTTGAGGAAGCAATCAACACTTCCTTTAAAGACATCAAAACAGAACTGCTCATCCAAAAGATTAAATCGTTATAAAAGAAGCGATATCGAATTGGTGTTTGATCCAAAAAACCCTTTCGTTATCGCTTTTTTGTCCACAAACATACTGAAATAGTACATTCATTGACTAAATGAGACAATTCATAGAAACTATAAAAAGGAGGGTGATACCATGAAAGGAATCATTGCGGACTTTACGGACTACACGGATTTAAAAGAAGTGGGTGCACTCAGTGACTTATTACTGAGAAACCTTGAAGAAAATACGATTGTCCTACAAATCTTAAATCAGAAAGTAAAGAATATCAGTACGGGATATGATGATACAAAGGCCCCTTATTTTGATAAAGGGATTCAATATTATCGTGATCAGGGCTATGGGGTATCCATTCGAAACTCTGGAGGAAGAAGTGTTGTGAATGACCCCGGTATCCTAAACTTTTCTTTGATGTTTAAGTCAACCGAAAGTATTGAATCGGTTTATATTTATTTTTATAATTTTATGAAGGATGCACTCAAGCCTTTGGGCCTCACCTTTAAGTTTGGGGAAATTAAAGGGGCGTATTGTCCCGGTGCATTTGATATCAGTGTTGACCTACAAAAGGTTGCGGGCACTGCACAACGTCGTATCCAAGACAATACCTTGGTGGGGTGTTATCTAAGTGTAAATGGGGATCAGGATCATAGAGCTACCTTAATCTCTAATTTCTATAAGTTGACTGAAGATATCATTGAAGTGTTCCCTGATAAGATGACAACTTTGGAAGCGAAAGTAAAAAGAAGTCTTTCCATCCTTGAGACAAAAACACTTCTTATCCATCACTTTAAAAACATCACCGATACAACGGTTGATTTTGATCCTGCTTCATTTGATAGTGATGCGATTGATGCATCCAAACAAAGGAATCAAAGCCAACAAAAAAGATTTAATCTGTAAATTCAATGGATCCTGTTTCGGGGTCCATTTTTTTAATACCTGCTAAAGAAATCACATCATAACCATTTTCTTTTAAGTAAATCATGCCTTCTTGGAAATCTTTACTAATACAAATTCCGGTTTTAACAACCTTGGAATTTACTTTGTCACACAGCTTCTCAACATTCAAGACCACACTGCCACTCGCAAGAAAATCATCAATCAAGATAAAGCGTTTGTTTTCTAAGAACTTTTCATCTGCTGTTAAATAGTAATCTTGTTTCTTTGTGTATGAATAACAATGTTGTTGAACCTTACTGTCATCCTTTTTATAAAATTTCTTAATCACAACCAAGGGTTTGTCGCTGTATAGACTGGCGAAAATACTGGGTGCGATTCCTGAAGATTCCACAGTGATATAGGCATCGAAATCAACATCTTTATAGTGTTCCGCAAACGTTTTTCCGATTTCTTTCATGAGTTTTGGTTCCATTTGCATGTTTAAGAAACTTGAAACATCTAATATTGAAGCACTTTTCACCAAACCATGACGCATAATATATTCTTTTAATAAGTTCATTTTTCTGCTTCCCTTCATTTTATTAAAATTATCATAACAAAGCAGGCTTAACTGTCAAGGTATATTAACGCATTTAAACGGTATATACACAATTTTGTGATACAATTAATCTAGAACGAAAGGGATGTACCATGCACGATAAAATTTTAAACTTTAGAAACATCGCTGACATTAAGGTAGACTCTGGGGTCATTAAACCCCATCTATTTTACCGTGGCGGACCTTTTTTTAACCTCAATGATGAAACCATTCATACTTTACAACATGATTTAAAGATTAAAACAGTCATTGATTTTAGAGATTCTCATGAACTTAAATTACAACCCAACCATCAAGA
>DEQB01000087.1:2834-2959 GCA_002359085.1 Erysipelothrix sp. UBA3377 | reverse complement strand
CATGTTAATTTTATAGGTTCAAAGATGTGGATGAATCTTTTATACCGTAATATGGTTTTAAGTAAACGTTCACAAAATGCTTTCAGACAATACTTTGAGATATTATTAAACAATCAAGACCCGAT
>DEQB01000087.1:0-2731 GCA_002359085.1 Erysipelothrix sp. UBA3377 | reverse complement strand
CGGATATCATGACTGAATACCTTTTGACCAACACCCTCTCTAAGGTGAGTATTGATAAGCGCTTAGAGAACTTGAATCAAAAGAAAAAACTCAAACAAAGAGATATCGATATGATTCATGCGTATGCGGGTGTTTATCCAGAATACCTTGAAACAGCTTTTAATACCATCCAAAAGAAATATGGTAGTTTTGAAAACTATTTTGATAAAGTATTGGGCATGAACACTCAAAGAATCTCCCAATTAAAAGAAATATATATAGAGAGTAGGTAATAAGATGCATAGAAACGTATTAAATTTTAGAAACATTGGATTTTTCCAAACGGATGAAGGAACCCTTAAAGGGCATTACTTTTATAGAGGGGGTCCCCTTTCTGGATTATCAGATGAAACCATCCAACACCTTCAAAATGATTTAAACATTAAAACAGTGATTGATTTTAGAGATAACCATGAAATTGAATGGGCTCAAAACCATCAAGAAGGATTTGAATTGCACCACTTAAACATTATTGCGGATCAAAAATTGGGAAACGCCAACCCAGAAGTATTGATAGAGGAAAATAAAATTGATAATCCCAAATACTTAATGGATCGTTTGTATCGTAATATCATAACAAGCAAAAACTCACAAAATGAGTACAGTAAGTTCTTTGATATTATTTTAGAATCCAATGACCCCATCTATTTCCACTGTAGTGCTGGAAAAGACAGAACGGGTTTGGGTGCCGCTTTCTTATTAAAGATACTGGGTGTATCTGATGAGGACATCGTGGCTGATTATTTATTAACCAATACGTTGTCGTTTCACAATATTGAATCACGCGTGAATGCAGCCATCAATAATGGCGCTTCTGAAGCGGAAGTCAATAAAGTAAGAATCTTCTCCAGTGTGGATATTTCTTATCTACAATCTGCGCATGAAGAAATTGAAAAACATTTTGGTTCATTTGAGAATTTCGCAAACCAAGCCCTTAACTTAAATGAAGAAAAAATTAGAAGACTTAAAGAAAAATTTATAGAAAAGTGAGGTGAGTCATTTGAGTACAACAGATATCGTAATCCGCTTATTGGTGATAACTGTTTTTTCAGGACTGATTGGATTTGAGCGAGAAAGACACAATGCACATGCGGGTCTTAGAACACACTTGCTGGTGGGAATTGCATCAACCATTATCGCTTTGACCCAACAAAGTATTGTATCGGAGATTATGGCACTACATGCAGTGTATCCGGAAATCGGAAATATGGTGCGTTCAGATCCTGCAAGATTGATTGCGCAGGTTGTGAGTGGGATTGGTTTCTTAGGAGCCGGTACCATTATCGTAACCAAACGTAATATCTCTGGATTAACCACCGCTGCTTCTATTTGGTCCGTATCAGGCCTTGGGCTTGCGGTTGGGATGGGTTATATGAGAGTGGGAATCTTTGGTTTTATGTTTTTATACGCTACCTTAGCCCTAGTTAAAAAGATCTACAAGTACCACTTTGAAGAGCGTGTTTATATTGAATACATTGGTGGTGCCAGTACCATGGTTGAAATTGAAGCCATCTTCAAGAAACTTGAGATTGAAAGCCAACACAGAAGCTTCCAAACAAAACCATTGGGAGATGATCTTGTGTATGCGAGTGTGTTTGATGTGAAGGGACCCAAGGAAATTAATTTTGAAAACTTAGTCTCTGAAATGTCTAAGAACAGAAACATTGCGAGTGTCCAGTTAACGAATTTATATCATTAACATTTGTAACAACCCGCAAATAATGGCTATACAAACCCTTTGAAACAATCTGTAGACCCTTGAATCCAAGGCACTTGTGAGATATTTATCCATTATCACAATCTCTTGAAATATTTCGTAACAAATTTAACTATTTTACTAGACATTACTTAGAAATAAGGTATCATTAATAATGGCTAGAGTGCCGCGATCCCCCCAAGGTACTCTGCCATTTTTTATATAAAACAAAGGAGAAGGTTTTTTAAGCCTTCTCCTTTTAACTGTTTAAATATTCTAATACATCCTCAGCATTCGATTTGGTGGATGCTTTCTCAAACACTTTTTCAATGACACCATCCGCATCAATCACAAAGGTACTGCGACTGACACCCATACCCAATTTCCCAAAGACACTTTTTTCGTTCCATAGGCCATAGGCTTTTATCGCATCCATATTTTCATCACTCAATATATCAAAGTTCAATCGTTTATTCTCATAGAATTTACGATGCGATGCAATACTGTCTTTACTGATACCCAGTACGATCACACCTTTATCCTTTAAGTCATCATTCGCATCACGAAAGCCACACGCTTGGGTGGTACACCCAGGGGTATTGTCTTTCGGATAGAAGTAGACCACTACTTTATTTCCCAAATAATCACTCAAAGTAACGTCCTTACCATCCTGATTCTTTAACGTAAAATCAGGGGCTTTGTCTCCAACTTTCAACATAATCTCAACTCCTTTATCGTTATTTTATAGATTCAATAAATCGTCCCATTTCATTCACGAAATCTTCTGCTTGGGGTAAAATCCCCACTTTATCAATAAACGCATGACCCAACCCACGATATAAAATGAATTCAACCTCATTCCCATGGGCTTGTAGTTTGCGTGCATACGCAATGGATTCATCCCTTAAGCCATCAAATTCCCCACTTGTCATTAAGGTTGGGGGCAAGTCATTTCTTACCTTAAGGTAGGGCGTCAATTCCCAAATGGAGACATCC
>DEQB01000004.1 GCA_002359085.1 Erysipelothrix sp. UBA3377 | reverse complement strand
TCATGGGTAACAATTACCATTGTCATGCCACTTTTCGCCAAATCCTTCATGACATTTAAAACACCTTTAACCATTTCAGGGTCCAGGGCTGATGTGGGTTCATCAAACAACATGACCCTTGGATTCATCGCCAAAGCACGCGCAATCGCAACCCTTTGTTTCTGTCCACCTGATAAAGTGCTGGGATAACTGTTCTCTTTTTCCTGTATATCAACTTTCTTCAACAACACTCGTCCATAGTCTCTTGCTTTATCCTGCGTCATTAAATTTAATTTAACGGGCGCAAGTGTGATATTTTCCATCACAGTCAAATGCGGAAAAAGATTAAAATGTTGAAATACCATCCCAATACTTTCACGCATCTTTGGTAGATTCTTTCTGTTTGAAGTCATCGCCTTACCATCAAAGTAGATGATCCCACTGCTGGGTTCTTCCAATCTATTGATACAACGCAGTAACGTGCTTTTACCACTTCCAGAAGGCCCAATAATACAAACGACTTCATTACTCTCAATTTCTAAGTTTATTTCCTTTAATACATGTAACTTCCCAAAATATTTATTTAAATTTTCTATCCTAATAATCATATCACTCATACTTAATCCTCTTTTCAATATAGCGACCCAAATAAGAAATGGGTGTAATGATCAGAAGATACATACATCCTACAACCGTCCATACTTGGAGTGTATACGATGCACTTCTCGCAATAATTATTTGACCCGTGCGCACAATTTCCGCAAAACTAATGACCGAAATAATTGAAGTATCTTTCAATGAGATAATGAACTGATTTAAAATAGAAGGTACCATAATTTTTAAGGCTTGTGGTAAGACCACAAAGCGCATGTTCATATTTGATGGCAAACCCAAACTTAAAGCCGCTTCGCTTTGCCCTTTATCTACTGCCATAATTCCCCCACGAATAATCTCGGCCATATAAGCACCTGCATTAAAACTTAACGCAATGACACCCGCAGTAAAAACAGTAAAACGAAACCCCTCAACGCCAAGATTTCTCATACCTTGAGGGATTCCGAAGTATACAAACATAATCAGGACAATCATCGGTACACCTCTAAATAAATCAACATACAGTTTACCGATCAATTTAAATAAACGAATTCTAGAAAGACTGAGCATACTTACAATAAGACCAATAAGCGTCGCGAAAACGATGGCTACAAGCGTCATTTTTAATGTGTTTCCAATCGCTGTAATAAAGACATCATTATTGTCTAAAAATATTTTTAGGATACCCATCCAATCACCTTTCTATTTCGTGTGTTTTGCGACGATTTCATCAAATGTACCGTCTTCAATAATTTCCTTTAAACCAGCGTTAAACATATCTAACAAATCTTGATTTTCACCCTTCAATACCGCAAAGGCATTGGGAGTGGGATAAACACGAACATCATCCATGATTTCCATATTGACACCGTTTTTAATGTTAAAGGCCAAAATGGGTTCATCCTCAAAACAAGCAACTGAGTTACCCAGTTCAACATCTGAATACATTACCGGTGAAGAATCAAAGTAAGAAACCGTGAATCCATATTCATCTTTAATGCTTTCTGCATAGTCAGCACTGGTAGTACCCTCTTTAAGCGCTACATTCTTACCTCTTAAATCTTCAAGTGTTTTAATATCTGATCCGGCTTTAACGCCAACGACTACATATACTTCATAGTAGGGATCAGAGAAATCATATTTTTCTTTACGCGCTTCTGTCACGCTCATACCAGCAATCAATCCATGGGCTTGTCCGGATTCCAGCGAAGCCAAAGCTGCCGAGAATCCAACAGGTTGTAATTCGATTTTGAATCCCTGTCGCTTTGCAACCGTTGTGATTATATCAACATCTATGCCAACGAATTCATTGTTATCGTTGGTGTACTCAAAAGGCGGGAATGCAGTGTCAGTTGCGATAATAAAGACATCATCATCGGTCTTACTACATCCAGCCAAAAGAACAAGGATTAAAAACCCTGTCATCAAAACCTTTTTCATAAAAAACCCTCCTTATGGTTTTATTATACACACAATGAAAATTATTTCAATACATATGTAAATATTTACATACATGTTTTTATTTTCATTAACACTTTCAAATTTTTATTTAAAGGGTATAATTAAAGATGGAGGTACAAAAAATGACCATAAAAAACAGAAATCAAGTCGATCCCAATACAACGTGGAACTTAAAGGACTTGTATGAATCCGATGATTCATTTTACCAAAACTTAGAAAGCCTACAAACAGAGGTAGTCGCACTTTCTGATAAATATAAAGGAACCATTACAGATTCCGATACCGTAGTATCCGTATTGAACGAATACAAAGACATTCAAGAAAAATTGGTAAGACTCTCTACCTACGCTTCTTTAAACACAAGCGAAGATCAAGGGAACCCTGAGAACATGAAACGCAGTGGGACACTACAGATGAAATTCAGTCAGATTGTTCCAAAACTCAATTTCATCACACAGGAAATCAACCGTCTCAATAAAGATATTTTAAAAGAGGCTCAAGATAAAGATGAAAGTCTCAGAGTAACCTTGGATCACACCTTACGTGAAATGGATCATATTTTAAATCCAGAGGTTGAAGATGCGATTAGTAAGCTCAGTGGTACATTGAATGCACCCTACGAAGTCTATAACATGAATAAACTGGTAGATATGAAATTTAAACCCATCACCGTGGATGGACAAGAAATTCCCTTCTCCTTTGGTTACTATGAAGATGAGTTGGCTTACAGTACACATACAGAAGTGCGTCATAAAGCCTATGACAGTTTCCACAATGCACTCAAAGACAATCAAAACACCCATGCTGGTCTTTATAAAGCCCATATTCTTAAAGAAAAAACAATGGGACAACTCAAAGGATTTGATTCAACCATTGATTATTTACTCTTCAATCAAGAAGTGTCTCGAGATATGTATGATCGTCAAATTGATTTAATCACGAAACACCTCGCCAAACCCATGCAAAAATTTGCGAAACATCTACAACACATTCATAAACTGGATAAGATGACTTACAAAGACTTGAGCTTGGTGGTAGATCCTACATTTGAACCTGACATTTCCATCGATGAAGCCAAAGCACAACTTAAAGATGGCCTTCAAATATTGGGCGATGATTATCTTGAAATGATTGAAAAAGCATTTGATGATAAATGGATTGATTTCCCTTCAAATCAAGGAAAATCAACGGGTGCCTTTGCGTCCAGTCCTTATGGCGTTCACCCCTATATTCTAATCAGTTGGACCCATAAGATGCGTGAAGTCTTTGTTTTGGCTCACGAACTGGGACATGCTGGACACTTCTATTTTGCGGGACAAAACCAAAACATCTATAACACGCGTCCTTCACTATATTTTATAGAAGCACCCTCAACCATGAATGAGCTTCTTATGGCAAATCACTTGAAACAAACTGCTGATAATCCACGACTCAAACGATGGATTTTATCCACCATCATCTCAAGAACCTACTACCATAACTTCGTGACCCACCTCATCGAAGCCGCTTACCAACGTGAAGTCTATGAAACCATCGATCGTAACGAACCCATTTCAGCTTCTGTTCTAAATGGAATCTTTAAAAAAGTGTTAACAGACTTCTGGGGCGATGCGGTAGAAATCAGTGAAAACGCCGAACTCACATGGATGCGTCAACCCCACTATTACATGGGACTCTATCCTTATACTTATTCTGCAGGACTCACTCTTGCAACAGAAGCATCCCAAAAGATTCTTCATCAAGAAATAGATATTGATCAATGGAAAGACGTTCTAAAAGCTGGTGGCACCAAGACACCACTGGAACTTGCGAAAATGGTGGACGTTGATTTATCAACTGACAAACCGCTGATGAACACTATCAAACACATTGAATCGATGATTGATGAAATCATTGAACTGACTGCTATTATTGAAGCTCAAGACCAATAGCGCATATAAAAACACATCCCAATCATTGTGGATGTGTTTTTCATTTTATGCACTATAAGCAACAACACCACGACAAATGGTAGTGTTAATTTCAATATCATCACTCATAATCACAATATCGGCATCTTTACCAATATTTAAACTGCCCTTTCTTCCATAAACACCCAATTGTTTGGCTGAATTTGTGGAAGTCATCTTAATCAATTGTTCCATCGAACAACCTGTGAAATCTTTTAGGTTTCTTGCGACCATATCCATCGTAGCGACACTGCCTGCCAACGTACCATCTGAAAGTCTACATTCATTCCCTGTTTTATATACGGTTTGACCACCCAAATCATATTCACCATCTGGAAGTCCTTTAGCACGCATCGCATCGGTAATACCAATGATATTGTTTTCACCTTTAATCATAAAGGTTGCTTTGATTGTGTCACGGTGAACGTGAATACCATCTACGATCAATTCAGCCTTCAGTTCAGGACTGATCAAACCTGCCGTTACGGCACCGGGTATACGGTGGTGGTGTGGCAACATAGCATTATAGAAATGCGTCATGTTTGAAAGACCCTCTGCTTTGGCTGCCATAATTTGGTCATAGTTCGCATCCGTGTGCCCACTGGATGCCACAACATTCTTAGATACAAGATAATCTGTAAATCCAGCTTCCGCCTCTTCAGGTGCATAGGTAATTAATTTAATGTACCCTTTGGCCGCCTTTTCTAAAATATCAAAAGTTTCACGCGTTGGTTTCTTAACGTGTTGGGGATGTTGCGCACCCACATGTTTCTTAGAAATGAAGGGTCCTTCTAAATGAATCCCTAACATTTCCGTTTGTCCAGGCTTGTTTTCCTGCTCAATGAAATCAGCAATTGTCTTTAAAGAATTTGAAACAGTTTCAATAGATTGCGTCATCGTAGTCGGTAAGTAACTGGTCGTTCCTTCCTTCGGCAAGAAATTCACGATGTTTTCCAATCCTGACTTCTCACCATCCATATGGTCTGCCCCATTGGCACCATGAATGTGTTGATCCACAAATCCAGGAACCACATTCAGTCCTTTAGCATCAATCACTTCGCCTTCATATTCTGGTACAAATGCCATTTCACCAAATGAATGAATGGTTTCACCCTCAACAATCAGATAACCGTTTTCGATTACCCTTTTCTCTGTAAATATTTTTCCATTTATAATAATCATAGTCATGCCTCCAATACAAATATTATACCACCAAAACATTGAATAATACATAGAAGAAAACTTGTAAAAAGACACCATAAAACATATAATGATTAAGACAGTGGAGGTAATCAATGGAAAAAATTATAGTCAAAGATCAACACGAAGGTGCATTGGTCGGATACAACATTATTAAAGAAACACTTGAGAACGGAAAGTTAAATGTATTTGGTCTTGCGACCGGTAGTACACCCTTGGCTTTGTATGAAGTTTTAAGAGAAAGTGACTTAGACTTCTCCAACACGATCTCAATCAACTTGGATGAATATGTCAGTTTGGCACCCGATCATGATCAAAGTTATAACTACTTCATGAACGAACATTTATTTAACGCAAAACCATTCAAGAAATCATACCTACCTGATGGCAGTAACTTGGATGCAGATGCAGTATGTAGTACATATGAAGACATCATCAAAGCAAATCCTGTAGATTTACAAATCTTGGGAATTGGAACCAATGGACATATTGGATTTAACGAACCCGGTTCTGAATTTGATTCAAGAACACGTAAAGTCGAACTAACAGATGAAACCATCGAAGCCAATGCACGCTTCTTTGAGTCAAAAGAAGATGTGCCTACGCATGCATACTCAATGGGTATTGGAACCATCTTAGACACCAAAAAGATTTTACTATTCGCATACGGCGAAAGTAAAGCAGATGCAATATATAAATTATTCAACGAAGCACAAACAACCGATTTACCGGCTTCAGCGCTTCAAAATCATCCAGATGTTACCATCATCATTGATGAAGAAGCAGCTTCAAAGCTATAAGAAAAAAGAACCTTGGA
>DEQB01000051.1:469-2730 GCA_002359085.1 Erysipelothrix sp. UBA3377 | reverse complement strand
AAAAATACTTAGATATTGAGATGTTACCGAATGGGTATGATTTCCAATATTTAATAAATAAAGGTGAAATTACAGAAGCGTACTTACGAGAATTGGAAGCATCCTATCAAGCTATTTCCTGATTCAATTATTGGCTAAATGTATAGAAGTTATAAAACCTATTATTTGGGTCTTGATGTATCGGACTTCTAGTGTGAAGTGTCAATCCAAATAATAAAGGTGATATGTGTCATCTAATAGATTTTGTACAGTGTCTAAAGGTTTTCTTTGGGAATGATGCGTAAATGTAAATCCTTTCATCATAAATAGAAAAAATTTACATCATCATGCTTGACATTAATAATAAATAACTATATACTTTGAACCATAGTTAAAAATTCGATGATCAAGAGAGTAGATTTAAACGAAGTTACAGCGAGTCAACACAGAGTGGAAGGTTGACAACGGAAGTTAAATTGAAGCGCACTTGGGAGAATTTAGTCTGAACTGATAGTAGGGCTAAACGTATGATTTACGTTACAAATCAAGAGGTGGTAAGTTTTACTTACAACTAGAGTGGTACCGCGATGTTAACGTCGTCTCTGGATTAGTTTCCAGGGGCGATTTTTTATTTCCTAACTGGAACAAATAGATGAAAAAGGAGAAATTGGTATGAAAAAGATTCTAACAAGTTTGATTGTTTTATTGGTTTTAGTTGGTTGTGGTAGTGGTGATGTTGAACTCAGCACTGTCGAAAAGATTCAAGAAAAAGGAGAACTCGTATTACTAACAGAAGCTACCTTCCCACCATTTGAATATGCTTCAAATGAAGCAGGATCTGTGGATGGTATTGCGGGTGTTGATATTGAGTTTGGTAAAGCCTTGGCTGAAAAATTGGGTGTAACACTAAAAGTGGTCGATATGGACTTTGATTCATTGACTATGGCGCTTCAAGGTGGAAAAGGTGACCTAATTGCGGCAGGGATGACTGCCAATCCTGATCGTGCAAAAATTGTAGACTTCTCACAAACATATTTTGATAACGGACTCTACATTATTGTTCCCGAAGGATCAGATATTAAATCAAGTGCTGATTTGGTAGGTAAGAAAGTTGCGGTACAACAAGGTACAACAGGAAATGACTTTGTGGATAAAATTGAAGGGGCTGAAGCCTTAACATTTGGTGGTATGGTTGAAGCAGGTATGGCTGTAAGTAATGGCAATGCGGATGCATCTGTTATGGATATTCTAACTGCAGAAATCATTGTTTATAACAACCCTGGGTTGCTCTTATTAAGCGACTCTGTTGAGAGTGAAGAAACAGCGATTGCGGTTCAAAAAGGAAATGAATCATTGATGAATGTTATTAATGAATTGTTGGATGAACTTCAAGCAAATGATCAACTTCAAGTATGGTTTGATAATCATTTTGAAGCATTATTAAATGAATAGGATGATTTGATGAAAATTACATTAGACGGATTTTATCAGTCACTTTTCTCAGAAGGACAATGGCGAAGCTATTTAGAGGGTTTAAAAATAACCCTATGGATTTCTTTCGTTTCAGTCTTGATGGGGATTGTGATTGGATTACTAATTGCGGTGATAAAATATAAGTATCAAGCAGAGAAAAAAGAAGGACATACCGGCCTTCTTTTATCGGTGTTAAATACGATCGCGAATCTCTATACCACCATCATCAGAGGAACCCCAGTTTTACTACAACTGTTAATCCTCTATGGCATTGCGGTATCAGGAGGTGTCTCAGCTGCGATTCTAGGGTTTGGGATTAATTCCGGTGCTTATGTCTCTGAAATATTCAGAGGGGGACTCAATTCAGTGGATGTGGGTCAAACAGAAGCAGGAAGATCTTTGGGTCTAAGTGCCAATAAGACGATACTGTTGGTAGTGGTACCCCAAGCCTTCAAAAACATTGTACCCTCATTATTTAATGAATTTATATCACTGATTAAAGAAACATCAGTAGCCGGTACAATTGCTGTTGTGGAAATCACAAAGGTCGCAGAAAGATACAAAGGTAAAACCTATATGATGGAACCTTTATTCATTGCGGCTGCGTTATACTTAACCCTGGTTATCGGACTCACCAAGGTCCAAAAACACATCGAAAGGAGGTTGGCGAAGAGTGATCGAAGTTAAAAAATTAAACAAATACTTTGGGGATCAACACGTTTTGAAAGATGTGGACGCATCCATCCAAAACGGAGACATGGTCGCCATTATCGGACCTTCTGGAAGTGGTAAAAGTACGTTTTTAAGAA
>DEQB01000051.1:0-299 GCA_002359085.1 Erysipelothrix sp. UBA3377 | reverse complement strand
ATGGTATTTCAACACTTTAACTTATTCAATCATAAAACCATTTTAGAAAATATCACATTGGCTCCAGTTGAACTGGGAATTATGACACAAACAGAAGCGGTTGAAAAAGCCGAAGGGCTACTCACGCGAATTGGTTTACTGGATAAAAAAGATGATTATCCATCCACCCTATCTGGAGGACAAAAACAACGTGTTGCGATTGTAAGAGCGTTGTGCATGAATCCAGAAGTGATGTTGTTTGATGAACCAACCAGTGCCCTTGACCCAGAAATGGTTGGGGAAGTGCTGGATTTAATCAG
>DEQB01000086.1:5795-9287 GCA_002359085.1 Erysipelothrix sp. UBA3377 | reverse complement strand
GACGATTCACTTAAAGATGCGATCGATGCCATCATTGATGAACTTATCCTATCTAAAGAAGCACAAGAGATTTCAGAGAAGTGGTTGGGTAAGGATATGATCAAACGATGAATTATATTTTAGAAATCTCAGAAGGTCTATATAATGTCGCTATCATCTTCTTCAGTACGCTTATAGTCTCAATTCCCCTTGCATCAATAATTGCTCTGGTCTATGTGAAATCAAACAAACCCCTTCAAAAGATGGTCTCTTTCTTTACGTGGATCATTAAAGGAACGCCCCTGATGCTACAGCTGACCTTTATGATGTTTGGTTTACCCATACTATTAAATATGCCATTTAAAAATAGACTGCTGGTAGCCGTTATAACCTTTATTATCAATTATACGGGTTACTTTATCTCTATCTTTCAAAATGGCTTGGAGATTATTCCCCAAAACCAATGGGACGCTGCGAAGATGTTAAACATTTCAAAATCAAAAACTTTGTTTAAAATCATATACCCTCAAATGTTCAGAAACACCCTGCGTACACTTGAAAACGAAGCGGTAACCTTACTTAAAGATACCGCCCTTATTTCAACCATCGCCCTGTCTGATATTCTAAGAAACGCGAAAGAGATATTAAATCGTGAATTATCCATTATTCCCCTGATCGTGGTCTTTATAATGTATCTGTTGTTTAGTTTCTTAATCATTCAATGTTTCAAAGTACTCCAAAGAAAGGTGCGGCTCTCATGATTACATTAAAGGATATATCCGTTAAATATAAAGATAATACCATCTTCAATAATTTAAATCTAAAGATTAAACACCGTGAATTTGTCGGTATTGTGGGCCCATCTGGGATTGGTAAATCAACCCTGTTAAAACTAATCGCAGGGATTTTAAAACAAAGTGAAGGGACACTTGAATACAACAAAGATCATTCAATCGGATACATATTCCAGGACTTTGCGCTTTTCGATAACTTGAGTGTATATAAGAACATGGAAATTGTTTTAAAGGACAAAAGTAAAATAGATACGTTATTAAATAAATATGACATGATGGATCGAAAAGATGCTTATCCAGATGAACTCAGTGGCGGACAAAAACAAAGACTTGCCATAGCCCGCGCTTTATTGTTGGATCCAAAAATTTTACTTATTGATGAAGCAACCAGTGCTTTGGATAAAGACTTAACGCAAGAATTCATGGAGCACATGACACATCTCAATCAACAAGGCATGACCCTTATTTTAATCACCCACCAAGAATCATTGGTAGACATGTATTGTTCAAGAAAAGTTGTGTTTGAAGATATCATTACAAAAAAGATTCCCTAGTCATTACTAACTAAGGAATCTTTTCATGTACTCAAACTTTCAACAAAACGTTCTAAACGATCCAATGCTTCTTTTAAATCTGACATTGCATAGCAATATGAGAGTCGCACAAAGCCTTCTGAACCAAAATAAATACCGGGTATCATCGCTACTTTATATTCCGTAGCGCATTGATACGCAAAGTCATAGGAGCTCATGTTAAACTTCTCTATATTTGGAAAGATATAGAAGGCACCTTTGGGTTTATTCACTTCCAAGCCCATATCAACCAATCGCTGGTAAACATAGTCTCTGCGTTTCTTATAGTCTGCTTTCATATAAGCAGTATCCACATCAAAAGCGGCGATACTTGCGTATTGTGTGATACTTGAAACACCCGCCATTAAGTTTTGGTGTAGCTTATGCATTTCATCAATGATGGATGATGGCGCAATGACATACCCAATACGCCAACCCGTCATGGCATGTGATTTAGAGAATGCCTGCACAATCAGTAAGCGATCACGAATATCTTTAAAAGCACGCAGTGTCGCTAAGTCTTCTTCATAGACAAAGGTATTATAGACGTCATCTAAAATAACATGTAGATTTGGGTAGTCTAACATCACCCGATATACCGCATCCAAGCTTTTTTGAGTTAACACTTCTCCACTCGGATTGTTGGGTGAGGTTAAGATTAAAGCGTGGGTTTGTTCATCTACCAAAGCCCTTAATTTATCTTCATCAATTTGAAAGTTATCAGGAATCGTATCCAACAAGCGAACTTCTCCACCACTCAAAGATGCTTGGGATTGGTACAGTGTATAACCAGGAGTTGGTAATACGATGTTTGTATTTTCTTTCAGTAAAGTCCACATCGAAAGGATAAGCCCTTCCGTCGCGCCATTGGTAATGATAATTTCATCGATACTCAAGTCATCATCAAATGTTTCATTCTCATATTGCGCAATACGCTTTCGCAAAGCTTCAATACCCAGTGCTGGTGGATAGTGTGTGAGATTATCGTCCAACGCTTTTTTGGCAGCTGCTTTGATCAATTCCGGTGTATCCAAATCGGGTTCACCAATTGTGAGATATAGCATCTGTGGGTCTTCTTTAAAAAGACCTGTAAAACTACGTATGCCACTGATTTGTATTTTCTTAATTTTTGATTTCATACACTCACCCTCTTTTTAGCTATTATACGTGATTATTTGTCTCCACTCAATTCATCCATGTATTGTTCATAGAATTTTCTTAAAAACTCATGACGCCCTACCGCAATGATCTTGGCTTTTGGGGTTACAATCAAACCTTTAAGTTTTAAGAGTTTTTCATCAAAGTGCGCAATCACATTGCGTTTGCGATTGCGATAGCTTTCAATATCATCTGAAACAATACCTTCTAAACCTGAATCGTGAAAGGGTTGTCCTTTACTGCCAGCATAATAGAAAGCGCGTCCTATACCGATGGCACCCATCGCATCTAACATGTCTGCATCTGAGACAATCTGTGCTTCAAGGCTTTTCTCCATTACAGTATAACCACCTTTATATCCAATGGATAAAACACCGAGTTCAATATCTTTAAATGTTTCATCCATTTCAAGTCCGAATTCTAAATAAACATCTTCTAGATTATCATATCCAAAATCCAGTTTTTCATCAAGAATATCGTGTAGATATGCGATCATCATGGTTGTATATAAATCTGCCCCTTCTACAACTAAGCGTGCTGTAAGATCTACAACACGCTTTATATGATCATAACTATGTCCTGAGGTGTCGCTTTTAAAAAGTTGCATAACTTCTTTTTCAACAATCTCAAGATTTTGACTTTGTTTATCCGTTAAGGGCTTCATCTAAGAGCGCCAATACAGCTTCTGTTGTATCTGCATTAAGGGCTTTTTCAGATAAAACTTTCATATCTTCATAGTTTAAGTTTCTAATAATATTTCTAGCTTCAAGGATTGAAGATGCACTCATTGAGAATTCATCCAGTCCCAAACCTAGTAAGAGTGGAATCGCTGTTTCATCGCCAGCCATTTCACCACACATACCGACCCATTTTCCTTCCTTATGGGCACCATCAATGGTCATCTTAACCAAACGTAAGATGGATGGGCTATAAGGTTGGTATAGATAGGATACACGTTCGTTCATTCTGTCTGCTGCCATTGAGTATTG
>DEQB01000086.1:5043-5732 GCA_002359085.1 Erysipelothrix sp. UBA3377 | reverse complement strand
ACCATCATTCCAAGTTCAATGTCATCACTAAACGCAATGCCTTCTTTGGATAAGTTTTTCTTCTCTGAATCAACCAATGCTTTTGCATCTCTGAATTCTTGAAGTGTTGCGATCATTGGGAACATGATACTTAATTTACCGTGTACAGATGATCTTAACAACGCTCTGATTTGTGTACGGAAAATATCTGTACGATCCAGTGTTAAACGAATCGCACGGTATCCCAAGAAAGGATTCATTTCATGTGGCATCTCTAAGTATGATAATTCCTTATCACCACCGATATCTAAAGTACGTACAACGACACGACCCGGTGCCATTTTTTCCAATACTGTTTTATAAGCTTCATATTGTTCATCTTCAGTTGGTAATTGGTTTGAATCCATATATAAGAACTCGGTTCTATATAGACCCACACCTTCTCCACCGTTATCTAAAACAGAAGTAACATCATGGGGTGTCCCAATATTACCCGCAAGTTCAACTGTACGGCCATCCAAAGTAACACTTTCGGCGTCTTTAAGCACTTTCAAGCTCTCACGGTGTGCTTGGTGTTTTGCACCTTTTTCAGCATATTCTTTCTTTTGATCATCACTTGGATTGAATATAATAACACCATCTAAAGCATCTAAAATAATTTCATCGCCATGATTCACTTTATCTAAAAGTGCACCTGCACCCACAACTGC
>DEQB01000086.1:0-4916 GCA_002359085.1 Erysipelothrix sp. UBA3377 | reverse complement strand
ACAACTTCCTCACTGATTGTTGATAAATCAGGAATTTTAACCCCTAAGATATGGCATTTAATTCTAAATGTTACATCTTTAATATCTGCAGCACGTTCTCTAAAGTATGGATCATCCATACCTTCAAACATCGCCACAAACATACCACCAACTTGATCCACTGCGTAATCCGCATTGATGCCGTCAGTTTCAATCATTGCTTCAATTTGACCCACAAATTCAGGATCTTCCGCAACCATTAAGTGAGCATCAAAAATTGCGAGGTCTTCATCACTCAATTTGCCCACTGCTTTTTCTTTAATTTCAGTGATGTCCGCTTTTGATTTCTCAATTGCGTCCTTCAAACGAATACGTTCATTTTCTATATCCACCCCATCAATCTTCTCAATGGTCAATTGAGGGTGTTCTAATTTAAAAATTTTGGATACTGCTACACCAGCAGAAGCCGCTATACCTTTAATCATATATTTCTCCTTCTCCTCTCCCCCGCTATTTATTATTTTATCATTTAAACCCTTTCTTTTCAATCTCGTTCTTTGTATAATAAAGTACATGGATGAGTACCCAAGAGGCTGAAGGGGTCGGTCTCGAAAACCGATAGGAGTCAAAAGGCTCGCGGGGGTTCAAATCCCCCCTCATCCGCCATATAAAAGTAAGGAAACGCTTCAATCGAAGCGTTTTTAATTTATAAGTATTTAAACAAACAAAAAAACCTCCGACCCTTTCGAGTTGGAGGTTAAATGACTGATTAGTCTAATGTGTGACGTTCGTCTCTTTGGTAGTAAGGTACTACGTGTAATGGTAAACCATTTGCATCATACATGATTTCTGGTTGACCCACTAATAGAGGACGGAAGTAATTCAATCCTTCTTCAGTTACACCCGCAAAGTCTGGTAGGATCCATTCTTGTGGGAAGTGACGTACGTGGTTTGCAATATTTTTTGATGGTGTTGCATGATATGTAACTTCATATCCTTCAACATCATCACGACGTGTAAGGTAAACGGTTTGTCCTGTAAATGCTGGATCTACTGAACGCATGTGTGCTGACATTCCCAATTGGAATGACTCTTCAACGTCAACTTTTGATTGTTCAGTCGCATGTGAACGTTGTGCGTTCGCAAGGTCTTGAACTTTAACACGAGGAGAAATCCCTGCATCAAGGATCATATCGCGCAAGGTCGTTCCTGCACCACCCAAGATAGCATGTCCAAATGTATCATCTTTTGCTTTCGCTGCTGCAAGATAAGTTCCGTCCGCATATTGAACACCTTCACTTACAACGATGTAGCATTTGTTCTTTTCATCCATATGTTTTTTAACAGTCTTTAAGAATGCTTCCTCATCAAAAGGAACTTCTGGTAAAACAAGCATATCTACAACACCACTCACGGTTGAACTGGCTGCTAACCAACCAGCATCACGACCCATTGCTTCTAAGATGAAGACATCTGGACGTGTATAGACTGTAGAGTCTAACCATGTTTGTGAAACAGTTGTTGCCACAAATTTTGCTGCTGAAGCAAAACCGGGGCTATGGTCCATAACCATCAAGTCATTATCGACTGTTTTTGGACATCCAATGAATTGGATTCCTTCAATGTTGTTTGCTTCTGCATATTCAGCTAAAGCAGTAACAGTATCCATTGAGTCGTTTCCACCTGTGTAGAAAACTGCTTCAATGTCATACTTCTTAAAGATTTCGAAAAGTTTTTCGAAGTCTGCTTTGTTTTCACGTTTTAATTTGTATCTACATGAACCCAACGCACTTGAAGGTGTTTGACGCAGAACCTTATTCTCATGATCTGTCATATTTGTTAAATCAACAAACATTTCAGATAAAATTCCTTCAACACCATGTAAACCACCCAATACGCGATCATAGATTGGGTTCAACTGGTTAGCCTTAACTACACCTGCTACTGTTGCGTTAATAACAGAAGTTGGTCCACCAGATTGCGCTACTAAACAATTTGCCATATGTATAACTCTCCTTTATATTTTCCTATATTATTATACACTAAAACTTACAATAACCAAACCTTTATCAGGAAGTAAGCGGCTACAAAATAAAAAGTCATGAAATCATTTCAGATTCCACAACTTTCCGCAATACTTTAACCAAGCTTGGATCAAATAAAGTACCCGCATCTACTTCAATTCTATCAAGCGCATCCGCAACACTCAACGCCCCTTCAGGACCCCATCCGGGATTAATATATTTATGGAACGCAGAACTGATTCTTAAAATCCTAGCAGACAAAGGAATTTCCTTACCCGAAAGTTCTTTCGGTATACCCGTACCATCATAATTCTCTTTATAACTCAATACGGTAAAGCCCAAATATGAATACTCAGGAATGGCCGATAAGATTCTAAAGGCCGCCTCATTGTGTTTATCAAAGGCCTCTCGATGCTCATCGGTAGCATTACCCTGTAAATGAACATTATCTTCAAGCACAACCTTACCAATATTGTGATACTTCCCTGCTTCAATGATCATATTGACAGTTTCTTCACCCAAATGAATTGCATTGGCAATCTTACCATTCAATTCAGAAACAAACTTAGAATGGTCACCCTCCCAAGGATGACGCTCAACCAACCTAAATAAAATGGCTTCCATAATTTGATGACGCGAAGTCTTCGAACTGATCGTCTTATTGTGATACATCGCAAGTTCAGCTTCATTGAGTAATTTAGAGAATTCCAAATCACCCTCACTATGGTGTGCCGTCCCCACAGAAAATGACAGCGGAAGATTACTGACCTTCTTTTGACGAATCGATTGATTGATAATCGTCAAATATTTATCCATGTCCACTTCTGTAACATCCGTTAAAATCATCATGAACTCATCGCCACCCAAACGAACCACAAAGCCACCATCTTTACAACTTTCTTTTAAAGTATTGGCCGTCATTATAATTGCTTCATCACCCTTTAAGTGACCAAAGGCATCATTAATAACTTTAAGTCCATTTAAGTCAACTAAAATCAGACCCACATCCACTGCTTTATCTTCTTCAAAGCGATATATTAATTGTTTCAAGAAATGACGGTTATAAGTATTCGTCTGCGCATCCATATACGCAAAATCAATACCCCTAACCTGACGCGACTCACGCACAGTGGTGTCCCTGAAGTTTAAAATATAACCCCATCTAAACCCATCATCTTCATGGATTTCATTCACTAAGACCTCTACAACCAGTCGACGCTCCATTTTAGGAGCACTCAGCCACAACAATGAATACATACTGCTTTCTAAAGGAAAATCCAAAGTAACCCAATTTTGATCACTGTCATAAAGTTTCATGACATCTATGATATACGAACCATGTAAACTACTCGTATTCAACATCTCTTTCATTTTGTCATTCACATAACTAATCTTCCCAAAGTTATCAACCATCATCAAACCATCATCCAACTGATCTAAAATCGAATTAATGGTATAATCCGTAACTTTCGCACCATAATTTACTTCATCCGCAAAATTAAAATTAACCAAAATCATATTATTAGACGTAGACATGGCCTTAATAGAAAACATAACCGTATCCCCAACATCAATAGTCAACGATCCATTTACATACGTACCATTTTGAACCTGTTCAATAAACTCAAAAACAATATCTTCTGGAATATCAAAATCGGACAACGCATTAATGGCATCCTGACTAAATATCATCCAATAATGACGCATCCGAATATTCATCGAAATGATCTTACCGTGCTTATCAATAATTAAACCGAGCGGTCCATTATTCCAATCCCCAAAAGATCTACGAATATGTTCAGACCCTTGATTCACAATATTCTTAAGTCTATTCGCCTCAATATAAAAGTGACCATTACGATTCTCAGACTTCAATAAATAACGTTTATCATTCAATCTAATCACTGACTGAGGCATATTCAAATATTCATTAACATTCTCATAATGTTTACTAAACTCATATAAATTCTTAGCACTCCTAATAAAAGGGAAAATCTGAGCAAAACGTTCACTATAACGAACAATATTCCCCTTCTCTTCCACGACTAAAAGTGTCCTATTCCCGATGAGACCATCCAGAAGAACACGCTGTATTTTTCCTCTTTTAATATAATAAAATGCAAACCACACCACCAATATACTTAAAAAAAGTATAACCAAGACCAGCGATGCAGTAATGTAAAAATTATCCCCCATTATTATCACCATTCATCCTTTGCATAAATATCATACTTATTAAACACTATTTGCAAACGCTTTACAAGAGAAACATCTTGTGAATTAACTACATATAACAAGATATTTCACCTCGCTATATGTAACAAAACGCTCTCAATTCTCAAATACATGTCGCACACCTTCTAAAACACCTTCCGCCGCATTAATTCTATAACATCCAAAATGTCACTAGTATAATCAATTGAGTTAAACCGTTACAACCCTAATAAAAAAAGATACCCACACAAGATATCTTTAAAACTCTACTCAGAATCAGTCGCACTCTTTTCTTCAAATAAAAATATAGAACCATCATAGACAATAACACGACCCTTTGCAGGCACAAAACGTATCTCATCCAATGATGCACTGATCGTAACTTTATCATCCCCAACCAACGCATCAAGCGCCGCTTGAATTTCAGCATTCGTATTCTCATCATCCAATGACATCAAAATCATCTCAGAATACAACATCTTCGCATTCGCTTGATTCTTAGACTCATTCGCAGCATTAACATAATTACTAATCGCAGGAACCAATATCAACGCCAATATCGCCAATATCGCAATCACCACAATAAGCTCAACCAATGTAAAACCTTTATTATTCTTTAACTTCAACTTCATTCAACTCGCCTATTATACTTAAACTCTCAAACTAACGAGATTAGTATATAGTAAAATTTACATAATG
>DEQB01000007.1:3607-4151 GCA_002359085.1 Erysipelothrix sp. UBA3377 | reverse complement strand
GCGATTTGTGGCATCAACGCAAAAGGACAGGCCTACTGGGGCTATAGAAGGGAAGATATAGCATGAAGAAGTTAGTTATAATACTTGTTATATTGTTAATAGGTTGTACATCATCACAAAAGATAGAAAAACCAGTGACTCAAAGATGGGATACATCGGGTAGTCGATATCCTGGGATACATGATCCATCCATCTTCGTAGATGAAGTCGATGGACAGAAAACATATTATATTTTTGGAACCCACATCACACAGGCCAAGAGTACCAATTTAACCAATTGGGAAGTTCCCAAAAGAGGCAATGGTTATGTGAGTATGGATAACAACGTAATCTTTGGGAATACCATTGAGAACTTATCTGAAACATTTGAATGGGCAGGATACAATGATGCGGATTCAAAGAACGGGTTTAATCTTTGGGCGCCGGATGTGATCTACAATGAAGCCTATGTTTGGAAAGATGGAACGAAGGGTGCTTATATGTATTATTACTCTGCTTCGTCTACCTGGCGTAGAAGTGCCATTGGTTTTATGGTGAGTACGGA
>DEQB01000007.1:0-3480 GCA_002359085.1 Erysipelothrix sp. UBA3377 | reverse complement strand
AAGATTAGTGGATTCAATGATAAGTGGAGTCGTAAAAATGGTAAGGAATACAATACAGATTATGCACCCAATGCTTTGGACCCAACGTTAATCAGAGATAAAGACAATGTCTTATGGATGGTTTATGGTTCATGGTCCGGTGGTATTTATCTCCTTGAAATGAATGAAGAAACAGGCTTTCCAATATATCCAAAAGAAGATGGTCAAACTGATGATGGTCGTCATATTGACCGTTACTTCGGTATTAAATTGGCGGGTGGATTCCATCAATCGGGTGAGGGTCCTTATATTGTGTATAACCAAGAAGCGAACGCTTATTACCTCTATGTAACCTATGGTGGTTTGGCAGCAGAGGGCGGTTATAACATGCGTGTATTTAAATCCGATGATATAACGGGTCCATATGTGGACACAAGGGGCAGTCGTCCTTTATTTACAGCGTCGGATCGTAATGACAACTATGGCGCAAAGGTGATGGGGAACTATCAATTGGATGGGATGAGTCATGGTTATAAATCACCGGGACACAATTCTGCGTTTGTGGATGATGATGGACAGATGTATCTGGTGTTCCATACGCGTTTTAATGGACGTGGTGAGGAATTTGAACTTAAAATACATGAAGTCTTAATAAATCAAAGTGGATGGCCCGTGGTGTTGCCTTATGCTTACAATGTTGATTTCAAACAACCACATACAGCACATACTAAAAATAGTATTGTGGGAACTTATGAAATGGTGAACCACGGTACCAAAACAGAAAGTAATATGCTTCCAAACTTAAATGTTACCTTGAATGAGGACGGTAGTTTGAGTGGGGATATGTCAGGAACATGGTTTGTGGAAGATCAATACATAACGATACGTACTGAAGATGCAACCTATGAAGGTATCGTTACGGTACAACAAATTAATTTAACCAAAGAAAAAATGGTTATCAGCTTAATAGGCGATAACAATGAAACCATTTATGGTAGTAAAGACTTTAACTAAAGGGAGAATCGGAAGATGAAATTTAATCATGCACCCAAGGGGTGGAACAGTTGGGATTGTTATGGCGCATCTGTAACTGAGGCAGAAGTCATGGCGAATGCAGAAGTTTTAAAATCAGAATTGTCTGATTTGGGTTGGGACACTGTGGTGGTTGATATTCAATGGTATGAACCCACTGCCAACTCATCCATGTATCATAAATTTGCGGATTTAGAGATGGATGCGTATTCTCGTTTGATGCCAGCTGTCAATCGTTTCCCAAGCAGTGCAGATGGTGTTGGATTTAAAGTGTTGGGTCAAAAGATCCATGATATGGGATTGAAGTTTGGAATTCATATTATGCGTGGTATCCCAAGACAAGCCGTACACCGTAATACGCCGCTTAAAGGCACTGAATATACGGCGCGTGATATTGCGCATCCCAATTCAATCGCGCCTTGGAATACGGATATGTATGGTGTGGACCCGAATCATCCAGGATCTCAAATGTATTATGATTCAATCTTTGAATTATACGCAAGTTGGGGTGTTGACTATATTAAAGTGGATGATATTGCCGATTCAAAAATATATGGTGGTCACTTACCTGAGATTGAAATGATTCAAAAAGCGATTCAAAATTCTGGAAGAGATATGGTTTTAAGTTTATCCCCAGGACCCGCTAATATTGAACATGCTGAATTCATGCAGGAACATGCGAACTTATGGCGCATGACGGATGATTTCTGGGATCTGTGGGAACTGTTATACGGGATGTTTGAAAGATGTCGTATATGGGCACCTTATGTTAAAGAAGGATCGTATCCGGATGCGGATATGTTACCGATGGGTCGTATTGGGATTCGTTCAGTAGATGGGGGCGCCAGTGATCGTATGACGCGTTTTACCCACAATGAACAAAGAACCATGATGACATTATGGTCAATCTTTGGATCACCGTTAATGTTTGGGGGCGATTTGCGGTATAACGACAATTTTACCTGGGGTATTTTGAAGGATGAAACGTTAACGCAAATGCATGCTGAAATTAAGAATCGAAAAGAAACGTACCGTGATGATCAATTGATTATCTGGGAAGGTACATCAGAGAATGATCACTATACCGCATATTTTAATGTGAGTGAAGATATCATTAAATTAGAGGATATGGACGATCTAATCCTTGATGTGCACGATGTTGTCGTGTTTAAAAATAACGAAAGGATCAAGTTATATGGGCAATAAACCAAAGTACCAACACGTTAAAGATACCATCATCCAAGAAATTAAGGATGGTAAACTTGTGGTTGGCGATAAACTGCCTTCTGAGATAGAACTTCAAGAGCTTTATAATGTGAGCCGTCATACGGTTCGTGTGGCCCTTGATCAACTTGAGCATGAAGGATTTATTGCGAAGGAACATGGTTTAGGTTCTTTTGTGAAACTTGAAAAGAAGGTCCGCAATAAAACAGTGGGTGTAATTACGACGTATATGTCGGATTATATTTTCCCTGAAATCATTCGTGGTATTGAAAGTGAACTGACCAAAGCGGGATATTCCATGTTATTGGTGAATACCAATAATGATGTCGCAACGGAAAGAAAAGCTTTAAATATGATGCTTGAAAACCAAGTGGAAGGAATCATTGTGGAACCCACAAAGAGTTCTTTCTATAATCCGAATATTGATGTGTATTTGGATATTAGAAAACAGGGTATTCCTTTAATCAGTATCAATGCGAAATTTGATGAGATTGATTTTCCCTTTATTGGGATGTCAGATATGGAAGCGAGCTATACCAATACTAAACATTTGATTGATAAGAATCATGAGAGAATTGGTGCCATCTTTAAGTCTGATGATAAACAAGGTAAAGAACGTCTTAAGGGGTTTGTGAAGGCCATTTCAGAAAATGGTTTGAGTTATTCCAATGAGGATGTGATCATGTTTACTACGGAAAGCCGTGGTAAAGTGTTGTGGGAAGAAGTGAGTCAATTGATCGAGCGTCGTTCTATTACTGGATTGGTTTGTTATAACGATATGATTGCGATTGATGTGTTAAATCTTTGTTTGGCAAAAGGTGTTCGTGTGCCTGAAGATTTATCCATTGTGAGTTTTGATAACTCGATCTTAAGTATGTTGTCGTCTATTAAAATTAGTTCGATTTCCCATCCCCAAATTGTATTGGGTATTGATGCGGCCCGTCAAATTATGTCAATGATTGAAGATCCTACATACAAATTTGAGGATATTGTATATCCCGTCAATTTAGATGTTAAAGAATCTGTGAAACAACTTTAGGAGGAAATTATGTTAGTCAATAAATTGGTTACACATTTGAGTTTGGACCATACCCTGGATGCAACAGTGGGTACTGATGCAGTATGGGTTGGGGATAAACCGGAATTTGTAACAATCGAAAATAGAACTGGATTGCGGTTTGATGGTTCAGGATACGTTAAGTTAAGTGAAAACTTATTGGATAATATCAACGATGAAACGGGGTT
>DEQB01000041.1:21182-25124 GCA_002359085.1 Erysipelothrix sp. UBA3377 | reverse complement strand
ACTACCGGAATTATCTTTGGAATACAAATCTTAGTTTTAATTTTTGCTTTTAGAAATGAACACTTTTATGAAATCAAATAAAATATCTAAAAATAGACTTGCCTTATTCTATATTGGAAGCGCAATTATGGTTGTGGGAGGGATACTTTTCGCACTGCCCTTTATCACGATTCCCCTCTCATTGATTAATGATAACTTCGATAAAGCATATACGTTCATACCAGTTGCGCTTGGTTTGGCGTTTGTGGGATTCTTCTTAATGATTATCGGTTCATCCATACGATCTCTTGGGAAGTATGGTGCAGCAGGTTCTGGTGTTATCTTGGATCCAGAACAAGCCAGAGAGGACCTACGACCCCATTCTAAAGCCGCTGGTGGGATTATTGGGGATGCTTTGGAAGAAGTAGACATATTTAAAAAAGAAGCCAAAGCAGTCGTTAAAATACGTTGTAAAGAATGTGGTACTTTAAATGAAGAGGATGCGACATTCTGTAAAGGCTGTGGATCAAAATTATAACCTGTATGCGTACAGGTTTTTTCTTTGCGAACATAAAAAAAGACATCCTATACAAGATGTCGCTTAATTTTAATATGGTGACCCGTACGGGATTCGAACCCGTGAATGCATGCGTGAAAGGCATGTGAGTTGACCGCTTCTCCAACGGGCCACTTATGTGCACTGAAACCTTCAAAAAATTAAATGGCGCCTGAAGTAGGACTCGAACCTACGACCCACTGGTTAACAGCCAGTTGCTCTGCCGACTGAGCTATTCAGGCAAGTGCTAATTAAATATACCATCAGTTACATGTTTAGTCAAGGGTGAATTCACAATTATTTATAAAAAAAGGAGAAGCGTTATTACGCATCTCCCGATTCACCTTCTGGCGCAGTTTCTTCAGACCCCTCAACCTCACTCATGATGTCGTTTTGTTCGAAATAATCTACCATTTCTGAAGACAGCGGTTTTGATAATAACTGATAGGTCACAACTTCAGCGTTTGACCCTTTTGATACAAGTCCATACACAAATGCGTCATCAGAAAGTCCATTATCACCATAGATTTCTAAGTCATATTGTTTTTGAACACCCCGGGCTGTGAAATAACTCTCCACATCCAAGACGGACGTCACTTGATCATACACACCCTTTAGGGTTGACTCAAGATTACTTTCCGTAAGATTACTATCCGTAATATAGATTCTCAATGTAGCGGTATTTAAATTAATCGCCACCTTTTCAAAATCAACTACGGTAGTCTCCAGCAATTTTAAATCGTCATCGCTGATCACAGGATCCAAGTCATTGTTAAAACGCGTTCCTATGATCGGCTCTCCACGATTCATCAATGAAACAATCCCAGTATATCCAAGATAAACCAAAGGGATCGCAAAGATGATCAATGAAATCAAGATCGCATAAAACGCCCATGTTTTCTTTTTAGTTTTCGTTTGTTTTTTTCGGTTTCTACTCATGTTTTGGAAACCTCCTTTAAGTGCATCTAAATATTATAGTATTTATAGTGCTTTATCAAGCAATTGCTTCACCAATTTATTGGTAAATTGTGGGTTTGCTTGACCCTTTGAAAGACGCATAACTTGACCCGTCACAAACTTCTCTGCACTGGGTAAACCATTACGATGGTCTTCAATCGCTCTTGGATTCTCAGCCAATACCTGTTCAATCCATTGTGTAAGAATTGCTTCATCACCCACTTGGACCATTCCCTTATCTTTAATAATTTTCTTGGGAGACTGACCCTTCAACATTTCCTCAAAGACCTCTTTGGCTTGACGTGTTGAAATTTCTTTAGACTCAATGGCCATGATAAAGTCCACAAAGTCATTGACCTTAATCCATGACGTAAGGGGTACATCCCCTTTTTGATCCATCACAGATAACAGTTCTTGGGTAATCCAATTTAACACAAGTTTTGTATTGTCTGTTTCATTTAAAACCAAATCAAAGTAATCTGAAACCTCTTTGTTTCTAACCAAAACATTCGCATCGTAATGAGAGAGACTTAACGTTTCTTTATAACGATTCAAACGCTCTTGAGGGGTTTCAATCCAAGCTTCATTCACAATGTCTTCAGGAATTCTTGTGGGTGGAATTAAAGCATCGGGTAAATAGCGATAATCAACCACACCGTCTTTCTTACGCATTAAGACCGTTTCCTGTGTCTTCTCATCAAAGCGACGGGTTTCACTCTCAATGGCTTCCCCACGATCTAAGATCATGGATTGACGTTCAATCTCATATTCAATGGACTTTTCAACATTTGAAATGGCGTTGAGGTTTTTAATCTCGACTTTGGTTCCAAAAGTTTCTGTACCTTTTTCTCTTAAAGAAATATTCACATCACAACGCAACGATCCTTCAGCCATTCTACCATCACTGACACCCAAATAAATGACCAGTTGGCGAATCGCATCCACATAACTTGCGGCCTGTGCCCCAGTTCTAAAATCAGCTTCCGTCACAATCTCCACAAGGGGCGTTCCTGACCTGTTAAAATCAATCAAGGTATGATCTGCCTCATGGAATTGTTTGGCCGTATCTTCCTCTAAATGAATGCGGTGAATACGAACCGGAATCAAATCTTCATCCACAAAGATATCAATATTACCACGCACACCCAAAGGATAGTACTCTTGTGTAATTTGATAGCCCTTGGGTAAGTCTGAATAAAAGTAATTCTTACGATCAAAACGCAAGATTTCTTGAATCTCACAATTTAAGGCACGCGCAATACGGTAACCATAACGCACGGCTTCTTTATTAACTTGGGGCATGGTCCCTGGATACGCCAAATCAATTTCATTAATGGCAGTGTTGGGCTTTTCACCATACGTTGAGGGTGCTCCCGAATACATTTTTGTTTGAGTTTTCAATTCACAGTGAATCTCAATCCCAATAACAGCTTCATATTTCATTAAATTTCACCCTCCACTAATTTTTCAACTTGATTCGCAAATGCCAATACCACATCATCTTCAAAAGCTTTCGCAGAGATATTGACACCCAAAGGCATTTCATTTGATGTTCCCATTGGGATGGTCATACTTGGATACCCACTAAAGTTATGGATCACCATGTGATTCTCCGCAAAGTACATGTCATTGGTTTTTGGATCATGATTAATATCTTTCATTAATGGCGCAATCTGGGTCGCTGCAGGCGCAATCATCACATCAACATCCGCCAACATTTCCGTATAACTTTCCACCAACAATCTTCTAACTTTACGTGCTTTATCATAGATATCAAATTGATTTTCATTTTCTAAAACATACGCACCATAAATAAAGCGTTCTTTAACTTGAAGTCCAAATCCCGCACTGCGAGAGTTGGTCATCAGTGCTTCCAGTGTGTCCCCTTCAACTTGAAGTCCAAAACGCACACCATCTAAATTCGCATGGTGGGTTATGGCTTCTGCATTGGAGATAATGGAATACACGGGGAATAAAGTATGGGTTAATGTTTGATCGATACTTTTCTCAACAATAATAGCACCTTCACGTTCAAGTGTTTTCACCAAATTATTAAAGACTGTTTTTACATCTTCATCCGTAATGACATCGATCACGTTTTTAAAGATACCCACCTTTTTACCTTTTAAATCCATGTCTAAAAGTGCACTGTAGGGTTTGAAGATATCATGGGTTGTCATATCTTTAGGATCTTTCTTAGAAAGGACTTCTAATGAAAGGGCCGCATCTTTAACATTTTGTGTAAAGACACCCACATGATCCAAACTTCCTGCATACGGAATGACACCGTAACGAGAGATCAGACCATAGGTTGGTTTTAAACCAACCACACCGCAATATGAGGCGGGTTTACGGATACTATCACCCGTATCAGTACCCAAAGCCATACGCACGTGTTTGGCCGCTACAAGCGCTGCAGAGCCGCCACTTGAGCCTCCTGTAATACGATG
>DEQB01000041.1:14087-21122 GCA_002359085.1 Erysipelothrix sp. UBA3377 | reverse complement strand
CCCATCCCAAACTCATCCATTGAAGTCTTCGCCACAATGTTTGCGCCCTGTGCAATCAAATGATCCACAACGGTAGCGTTATAAATTGAGGTATAATTTTCTAACATTTTAGAACCCGCTGTTGTTTTTGTATCCTTCATGTTGATATTATCTTTTAAAGCAACATCCCATCCAGAAAGCAAACCTTCATTTGGATTATCAATCTCTACATACGATACAATTGCGTTATATGTGTTCTTTTTCATTTATCAATTACCTGCACAATCTCAATATAATCTTCTTGTGTTTTGGGAGCATTCTTGAATGCTTCTGCTTGTGTAATCGTATGATTGATCACATCTTCACGCAAAAAGTCTCTTGTATTTTCTAAAGGATAGGTCATGGGTATGACACCATCCGTATCAATCGCATCCAAAAGCGCAATTTGGTTTAAAAATGTTTCACTTTTTTTACCAATCACATCACGCTCATGTTCCGTAAGTTTAATCATTAAATCTTTTTCTAGTTTCTCTAAATTCATGCATACACCTTTTCTATTCAAAAACTTCCAATATTGGATCCTCATTTGGATTTTTAATAATTACAGCACGCGTTGTATCATAAACATCAATGTTTACTTTAACACTGACCCCAAAGGAACCAATGTCCTCCAGCTCTTGACTGATATACTGTGCCAAACCATAGGTTTCTAAGAATGTCTTTGAAGGGACATTGACTTCCAAACGAATGATTTCAAGAGTGTTGTCGGCGATAAAGACTTTCCCAATGACGCCCACACTCTCATCCCCTGTAAAGGACGTTATTTTACGCTTTAACAACGAGAATTGACTGACGATCTCAGGAATCATTTCTTGGGCTTTGTTGGATGTCAACATCAACCATTGTTCCTGTTCCCTTGAGAAATTCATGGTACTTTCTTTTGAAAAAGCACTGCCTATGTAATATCCCGGTAAATAATTACCTGGTAAATTATCAATGTCACTGGATTGCACATAAAGCGCAATATGAAGGGGTACATTCATCATCCCCTCAATACTTCTTAAATAAGCACCCATTTGAAGTCCCAATGTTTGACCAATGTTATACAATGCATCATCACTCAACGCATGCATTGCGCCCGTTTGTTCATCCAATACCTGGTATCGCTTTAAAACCAAAGCCACACTGACACCATCAATTTCATCGGAGCCTTTTTTATGAAAGTTTAATTCAAATATATCACTGATAAAAACGGGGTTCACCAAGGTGACACCATCGATGGCCAAACCGTCTTCGTATTTTTCCATCAATCCATTGGGATTGTCATCACTCCGAAAGACCAACAACTCAAAGTAACGATTCGTATCGATTAACTGTCCTTCAGATAGGAAATAATTATCGGTACTGAAATGCTTCTTAGATTTATCAACCAAGCGACGCCCAATTTCAGTGGCTTCAACTTCTTTTGAACCAATGGTTCTAACCTGTCGTAAAGGGGAAGAAACAAATGGATACAACATCTCATAGTCTCCTTCTTTTGCGGTTTGAACGACCTGTTGGTCAGGTTCTGGTGTTTCCGTGGGTTCATCTGTCTTCAAGCTACAACCCGCCAACACTAAGATTAATGCCAGCATACTGATTAAATATTTAGTTTTTTTCATCTTGAACCTCCCTCAAGAATCGCGCTTCATCCCATGTATCAATCCCAAGTTCCTGGGCCTTGGTGAGTTTACTGCCTGCACTCTCACCATAAACCACCACATCAGTCTTAGCACTGACACTACCAATCACGCTACCCCCTTTGGCTTCAATCATTGCTTTCGCATCATTGCGCTTCAGGGTTTGAAGTGTACCCGTTAATACAAAACGCATGTCTAAAAAGCGATCTGAGGTTACACTGCCTTTATATTCTACATTAAGACCTTCGTTTTTTAAATCCTCAATCAAAGTGATATTATGTGTTTCATTGAAAAAGGTTTCCACAGATTGCGCAATCACTTCTCCAATTTCATCAATCTGTAATAACGCTTCTTTTTCCACATCTTTTAAAGCATCAATGTGACCATACTGTTTCGCAAGAATACTCGAGGTTTTAGAACCCACATGACGAATCCCCAAACCAAAGAGTAAGCGTTCCAGTGAATTGTCTTTTGAAACCTCAATGGCTTCAAGCAGTTTATCGACCGACTTCTCACCCATTTTATCCAATTGATACAAAGCATCTTTTTTATCTTTTAACTTATAGATATCCAAAACAGAGTCGAGTAAGCCTGCTTCATGCAGTTGTTCAACCCGTCTTTCACCCAAAGTATCAATATTCATCGCTTCTCTTGACGCAAAATGAATCAAGGCTTCCCGTATTTTAGCGGGACAATCAATGTTGATACAATACGTATCCGCTTCATCCTCAAATCGCACCAGTTCGCCAGCACATTCAGGACAAACATGGGGAAACACATACGCCTTTGAATCATCAGGTCTTTTAGAAACATCCACCGACACAATCTCAGGAATGATCTCTCCTGCTTTTCGAACCAATACCGCATCATCAACCCGAATGTCTTTAGAAGCGATATAGTCCGCATTGTGTAAGGTCGCATACGACACCGTTGAACCTGATATGGATACGGGTTTTAATTTCGCATTGGGGGTAATCTTTCCCGTACGACCCACAGTCACAAAGATCGATTCCACCACACTTTCAACTTCTTCTGCCTTAAATTTATACGCAATCGCAAAACGCGGCACGCGCACCGTAAAACCCAAGGCTTCTTGAATCTCAAACTCATTGACTTTAATCACGACACCATCAATCTCATAATCCAGTTCATGACGCATGTTTTCGATTGCGATAATCTGTTGATAGACGGATTCAATATCATTTAATATTTTTAATTCAGAATTCGTTTTAAAACCCAGGTGTTTTAAGTAAGCCATCGCTTCTTTTTGAGACGTTAAATCCATAGCCTGTGCATCTTCCAGTGTGTACCAAAATGCATCCAACCCACGGGAAGCCACCACAGCGGAGTCCAACTGGCGCATCGTACCTGATGCAGCATTTCGACAGTTTGCGAATAGCGGTTCATTGTTTATTAATCGAGCTTCATTTACTTTCGTAAAGGAAGAGATTGGCATGAATACTTCACCTCTTACGGTAATATCAACGGCCTCTTTTAATACAAGTGGTACTGAATTAATGACACGCACATTGGTGGTCACGTTCTCGCCAATCACCCCATTACCCCGTGTAACACCTCTCACAAAGCGACCTTGTTCATACTCCAAACTCATGGCCAAGCCATCTATTTTTAATTCCACACTATACGTTGCGTGGGGGAATTGTTTTTTAATTCTTTGATCAAACTCTTTTAAATCATCCATCCCAAAGGCATTGCCCAGAGAATACATGGGTGATACATGGGTTACTTTCTCAAACGCAGATAAGATAACACCGCCCACTTTTTGGGTGGGTGAGTTTTCATCAAAATATTCAGGATGCTCAGTTTCAAGTTTAAGCAGTTCATTAAAAAGCGCATCAAAATCCACATCGGAAATACTTGGATGATCCATCACATGGTATTCATGATTATACTGTGTAATTAGAGCACGTAAGGTTTCTATTCTATCTTTTATCACGCTAAATCTCCCTTTAGTCTTAAGCCCGCAAAATTACGTGCAATGACCTTTGTACCAAAAGGATAATTAAACGCAATCTTGACCGTATCTTCATTCACCGCCAAAACAATACCGGATCCAAAGTCATCATGGACGACTTCATCTGCTGGTTTTACTTTAATTTTTTGATTTCCTTTTTGGAATTTTTCAAATACTTTTTCTTGAGGCGATTGGGTATCTCTAACACCCTTTACATCATAAACCGTTTCAGGATTGGCCATTTCTTTGATGAAACGAGATGGCCTGTTTCCACTTTGAATAACATAGTTATAGCCGCCATTACTGGTCACAAACAAACGATGTTTCGCGCGGGTAATCGCGACGTAAGCCAAACGCCTTTCTTCAGTCAATCCATCTTTACTTTCTAAAATGGAACGTTGACTTGGGAAGACACTTTCGTTCATACCCATCAAAAAGACTGTATCAAATTCAAGTCCTTTGGCACCATGTGCCGTCATCAAGCGCACATATTCAGAACTCAAAACTTCTTCACGATCCCCATAAAGGGATACCATTTGAACGTATTCCGCCAAACCTTCCGCAGTATTTTCTTGGAAGTTTTTTGCTTCACCCATTAAGGCTTTTAAGTTTTCTAATCTTTCAATATCTTCATCTTTTTCATAGGCTTTACGCAAACCACTTTCCTGAAGGATATAGATCATTAAGTTCTCAATGGATCCATGATCCGCATAATGTTTCTTAAAGGATTCAATCAATGCGACATACTCTTGAATGCGTTTGGTTGTGCCACCTTTATTCACGGCTTCCTTCATTTTCTCATAGATGGTCGTGTTCTCTTCTTGGGCAGGGATGAAAAAGTTATCGATGGTCTTAGGACCAATCCCCCGTTTGGGTGCGCCAATACTTCTACGCAGCGCCAAATCATCCCCATGGCTGACCATTCTTAAATAACTCATCATGTCTTTAATTTCTTTGCGGTCATAGAATCGAATCCCACCATAAATAATATAGGGGATACCTGTATCCGTGAGCACACGCTCTAAAACCCGGGATAAATAATTGGATCTGTATAACACAGCCATGTCTAAAAATGATTGACCCTCATCTTGTAGGGCACGTATTTGTCTGACAATCCAGTAGGCTTCATCGGTTTCATCGTCCAGTTGTGAGATGACAACGGGATGGCCTTGTGCTTTATTTGATTTTAAATCTTTTTCAATGCGTCCCTTATTGAATTGAATCAAACGGTTTGCGCTGTCTAAGATATTTTGAGTGGAACGATAGTTTTGGTGAAGCGTAATGGTCTGTGCATCGGGATAATGTTTATTGAAATCCACGATAAAAGACATCTGTGCCCCACGCCAGGTATAAATCGTTTGGTCAGGATCTCCCACCACATACAGTTCATTACGTGTACCAACCATGAGATCAATAATTTCATATTGAATGTGGTCCACATCCTGAAACTCATCGACCAAATAAACATTGAATCGATGTTGCCACTTCTCCAACACTTTTTCATTATTTTTAAATAAGTATCTTACTTTAAGCAGTAAATCATCAAAATCAAGCGCAAACACTTGTTTTAAGCGGTTTGTATAGTAGTCATAGAGTTTCGCTTTTTTCTCTTCATGAAAACTTGAACCCGCAATTTTATAAGCCTGCTCAACCCCTACACCCGCAATCTTATTGTTGGAGATATAGGCCAAGACTTCTTTATAACTGAGGTCTCTTCTCTCATAACCATACGTTTGGTAGGCTTCTCTTAAGATTGTGTTTTGATCGGCCTCATCCACTATGGTGAAGTTACGCACCAAACTCAAGGCCTCAAATTCCTCACGAATGATACGCACACACATACCATGGATGGTCGACACAAAAACGCCTTTATCCGAATCTAACATGGATTCAAGGCGGTGTTTCATTTCATTGGCTGCTTTATTCGTAAAAGTAATGGCACAAATCTTTCTTGGGTTGTAGCCAAGTTGTGTCACTAAATGAACGATGCGTGTTGTGAGTACCCGTGTCTTACCACTTCCGGCACCCGCAATAACCCGCACATGTCTCGCTTTTACGGTTACAGCTTCCTTTTGTTCTTTGTTTAATATGTCTAAATAATTCAATACCAATCACCTTTAATTATTATATCACATCTCTAACGTGTTATAATGTTAATTAAGAAAGGAATTTTACTTATGAAAATCGCAAAAAATTGGGAAAATTATGAATGTTTGGATATTGGTGAAGGCTATAAAATTGAACGCTTTGGGGAGTACATTTTAAAACGACCTGAACCCACAGCCGGTGGTGAACTGGATCTACAGATGACACATTTTGATGGTGAATTCATCAATGGTCAATGGGAACACCACTTACCAGAATCATGGATTTTAGAATATAAAGATATGAAATTTGAACTCAAGTTGTCAGAATTTAAACACTTGGGTATTTTCCCAGAACAGGCCCTTAATTGGGACTTAATTAGAAGTATTCACGAAAAACACAAAGAACCGATGCGTATCTTAAACCTATTTGGTTATACGGGAGGCGCAACAGTTGCGAGTGCTTGGGGTAATGTAGAAGAAGTGGTCCATGTGGACGCTTTAAAATCAGCCAACATGAGAACGCAAGAAAATCTCAAATTAAATAATTTAGAAGACAAACACGTTCGCACATTGGTCGATGATGTCTTAAAGTTTATTGAGAAAGAAAAGAGAAGAGGCAGAACCTACCATGGTATCATTATGGATCCCCCTTCCTTTGGACGCGGTCCTAAAAAAGAAGTTTGGAAGATAGAGGAACAACTTGAAACCTTAATCCAAGGTGCTGTTGAGCTCTTAGATGAAGATGCAGTCTTCTTGATTCTAAATACATACTCAAGAAACTTGACACCGTCCTATGTTTTAAGAACTTTAAAAACATACTTCAATCCAGAAGATGGTAAGTTTGATTCATCCAAAATTGGATTACCCATCAAAAACAAACCCTTCCCATTGAAAGCAGGCAATACGACACGTTGGTGTAAGTATGGCGAATTGATGAAATAATAAATACAAAAGCAGCCAGTTGGCTGCTTTTTATGTACATGTATTATTCAAAATCTGTATTCTTCAAGACAATCGCAGTACCCATACCGCCCCCAATACACAAGGAAGCAAGACCGTATTTAAGGTTTTGTTTTTTCATAATATGAATTAAGGTTACGATAATGCGGTTACCACTTGCGCCAATTGGATGTCCAATTGCGATGGCGCCACCGTTGATATTTGTTTTGGCCATCAGTGCATCTTTATCCATACTGTACGCCTCCACAAGTTCGTGAATTACACCCAAGCTCTGGGCAGCGAATGCTTCATTCAATTCAACCACATCCATATCTTGAAGGGTTAATCCCGCTTGATTCAGTGCATTTTTAATCGC
>DEQB01000041.1:6732-13968 GCA_002359085.1 Erysipelothrix sp. UBA3377 | reverse complement strand
ATCTGATACCACAACCGTAGCACTTGCGGCATCATTAATGCCAGATGAACTACCAGCCGTAACGGATCCGTCTTTTTTAAATGCAGGTCTTAAAGTGGATAATTTTTCTAAGGATGTTTTACGGTTGATGTATTCATCTTTATTAAAGTGAATCATGTCGCGTCTGACTTTAACATCAATCCCTACTATTTCATCCTCAAAGTCTCCACGATCATCCGCAGCGATCGCTTTTTCTTGAGATTGTATGGCGAAGGTATCTTGTTGTTCACGCGTGATGCCATACTTTTCCGCAATATTTTCTGCGGTAATGCCCATATGATATCCTTCAAATGCATCCGTTAATCCGTCCACCATCATATGGTCAACCATTTCCATGTTTCCCATTTTATTTCCTGAACGTATCTTTGCGTCCACCAAGTACGGGGCACGGGACATGGATTCAGCACCCCCCGCAATGATCGCATGGTGAAGTCCAGATTTTATATGTAAATATGAATTGATGACAGACTTCATACCTGATCCACACAACATATCCACGCCATAGGCAGGAATAGTTTGAGGAATACCAGCGTTCACAGCGGCTTGACGGGTCATGCCTTGTTTGGTTCCAGCACTCAATACATTCCCAAATACGACTTCATCAATTTTAGTAGGTTCTATTTTACTGTCTTTTATTACAGCTTCAATAACAGCTGTCGCAAGTACGGAAGCAGGTACATCTTTAAGGGTTCCTAAAAATGAGCCAACAGCAGTACGACGTGCAGCAGTAATGTATACTTTATTCATAAATTTCTCCTTTTGGTTCAATTATTATTTATCTTGTGGAAAAAACAATCCATCATTATAGATGGTTGCGACATCATCGGCGATATCATCAAAGTTTTCTCTTTTTTCAAACATGGTATATCTTAGCCCCACAAAGTTCGCAATCCCCATCAATACATAAGCCACAGTTTCAGAATCCAATTTACGCATGTCTCCCTCATCTTTTGCTTTTTCAATGTAGTAAATATAATGGTTCGCAAAATCTTGGTAATAATCAATAAAAAGTTGACGATCAATATAAAGGGATTCCCAAATAATGCTATACATATATTGGTTGTCTCTTACGATTTCTAAAAACGCAACCAAACCTTCTCTTTCAACATCACGACGATCTGTTAAATGGGCAATTCTTTTTTGAGATGGCTTTACGAATAAGCGCGAATAATCTGAGAGTAAATAGACATACAGACTCTTCTATTCACTGAAATAAATATAAAAAGTTCCCAGCTTTCGTTGTGATGTCTTTGATGGTTGCTTTATGATAGCCTTTTTCATAGAACACGTGTTCAGCGGCAGCACATAAATTATCGAGTGTGTCTTGACCTTTTTGAGTTTTGGGTAAATGTACCAGTGACATAATATCAGTCTCCTTGCACTAGTTTATCATTGATAATCTAGAAATTCAATCACAAAACAAAGTGCGTCGTGGTGTTATTCACAAACCCTAAAACAAGACTCACAAACAATGTTGGCTTCTCATAAAACAGAGCATGACCACTTTCTGGAACCCGTATTATTTCACTATTGTTGATGTCTTTATGTAATGCATCTTGTTGGTAGTAAGGTGTCACAAAGTCATACTCGCATCCCACAATAAGGGTTTCACTTTTTATCTTGGACAAACCTTCTCTCGCATCATATCCTACTGAGGAATTGGTCAATCGAATCATGGATGCGATAAATTTGGGGTCATTGAATACGGGAAGTAAAGCTTCCTTACGACTTCTAATCCAAGATTCATTCTCTGTAAAAAACTTTGGGGAATAAATAACAGGGATGGTCGTTAAGTAATACGCCAGTCCATCATGGGTCGCAGCATTCCATGCGTTACCCACTTCTTCCAACCAATAGCTGGTATGTGCAGCCGTGTTGAAAAGTAAGAGTTTTGTGTAACGTGAAGTATTACGAATCGCCAATTGAATCGCAATCTCTCCGCCATATGAAACACCGAATAAACTTATTTTATCTAAATTTAAATGATCCAAAAACGCTTCAATCATTTCGATTTGAATCTGGTGAGTAAACGTTTGTCCATCCAACATCGTTGATTGCCTTTGGTCTAAAAAATCTACTAGAATCAGTTGATTCATGTGACTCAAGGGTTCAACAAACTGGGACCATGATTTGGTAGACATCATGATGCCATTTAAAAAGCAACAAAGGTTTTCCTGCACCGTGAATCTCATTGATATCCTCCTCTTTGTGTATGTGAACATGAATAATCCTTCATATGAACACCCGTTCACCTTAATTCAAATATACATAAAGCGCTTACATTCGTCAATGCTATCAAAATTTTCTTTTTTCACAAGACGTTCACCTAAATTCTAAATAAAAAAGAACCAAATATAATATTTGGTTCACTGTTTAGAAGCTTTAAATAACGATTCCAAGTCATTTCTTTTTGATTCACAATCTTCATACGCAAGTTTGAATAGGGCATCATATTGTTCAATATTTCCACCAAATCTTCCCACACCCATTTCAACGGATGGGTTAATTTTGACGGCTTTATGATCTTGTACCAACTGATCCACCATTTTAACTTCTTCGTAATATCGCTGTGTTCTGCCTTCGAAGCTTTCGATAAGTTTGGGGAACTTGCGATATATAATGCGCATGACTTTATAGGTCAAACTCTTTTGGGGTTTTCGTACAAAGACGGGTGATTTTGTGGATACCACAACGTGGTATTCACACCCTTGGTTGATACTTTCTTCCAAGGGAATCATGGTGGTAATGCCACCATCCATATATGTTTTACCTTCGATTTTTACAGATCGTCCCATGACGGGTAAGGTACAAGCCGCTTTAATATATTCACGGCCATAAGGTGGTAATTCATGTTTGGATTTCCACACAGTATCTTGTGCATCCATATCATAAACACCTGCGAAATATTCACCTTTTATTTTATCGATGTCGTTAACAGGGATACCTACTTTAGAGAAGATCGTATCAAACATATAGTCATATCCAATAATTTGGCGTTCAAACAAGATTGCACCCAATCCTGAGTTTCGCCAATGTGCTGCTTCTTTGGTTGAGACATTATAGAAGGTTTCTTTATCGATCCCCAACGCAAACATCACACCATAGAGTGCTCCTGAAGAAATACCCAACGTAACATCAAATTCAAAATTATTTTCGATGAGCCATGACATGACGCCTGCAGTATATGCGCCGCGCATGCCACCCCCTTCTAATACTAAGCCTATTTTAGCCATTGTTTCAACTCCTACATCAGACCACTGAAAAGTCGTGCCACGCCCCTAAATAGTTTTACGATATAAGGGACGGATTCAACCATTTCTAAAGTGATCAATCTACTTTTTTCAAATGTCTCCAAGTTATCTTGTAGACAGTCCATTACGGTATGATTGTTCGCAACCAAAACGGTAGTTTCATAGTGAAGATAGTAACTTCTGAAATCCATGTTCGTGGTTCCAACCATGGCTATCTTATCATCTGAAACAATTGTTTTAGAATGCACAAAACCCGGTGTGTACTCATATATTTTTACACCACTGCGAATCAGTGTACCATAGTTCGCTTTGGTTACTTGATTCACAATTACTTTATCCGGTATACCCGGTACCACAATGCGCACATCCACCCCACTTTTGGCCGCCAAGCCAAGGGCCTTGGTCATTTCATAACCAATGATTAAATAAGGGGTTTGAATGTAGATATAATCTTTCGCATTGTTGATAATATTTAAGTGTGAGTCCAAACCAACATCATCATTGTCGGTTGGCGCATCGGTAAACACCTGAATGAATCCATCGTCCTTTTCAGATCCATTGAAATTGTATCTGAATTGTTCAGGATCTTCATTTGTGTTGGTATAGTAACGATAAAACTGTAAAAACATTAACGTTAAAGAGTGAACGACTTCTCCTTCAAATAGAATGGCCGTATCTTTCCAGTGTCCAAATCTATCAATTGCGTTGATGTATTCATCGGCGATATTCATACCACCCACAATACCTACGCGGCCATCCACAATACAAGCCTTTCTATGAGAACGGTTGTTCATGGTAATGGCGAGTCGGGCTCTGATGGGGTTAAAGACAACAACTTTAATTCCTGCTGCTTCACATTGTTGTTTCAAATCATCAAAACCAGAGGTGCCCCAATCATCATAGATAAAGCGCACATCAATGCCTTCTTTAACTTTTTGTGTTAATACATCCAGTAAGGTTTGCCACATTACACCTTCTTTAACGATGAAGTATTCTAAGAAAACAAACTTTTCTGCTTTTCTAATTTCTTCCAACATTACTTCAAATTTAATTTCACCTGACTTTAGATATTCAGTGCGGCGTGTATTAAAAATTGGGTAATGAGATGTGTTATAAATATACTTCGCTTGTTTGTGGACTTGTGCATCAAACTTTTCAAGATCATCTGCGATATCGAAATCTTGAGGCAAATCAAATCCATCGTAGGTTTCTGTAATTTTCTCTCTGAGTTCTTTGGGAACTTTACGTCCACCAAAGAGTAAATAAATTACCGCACCCATGGGCGGGAATATTAAGATGATGACGGCCCATGCTGACGTATATGTGGGGTTGTCGTCTTTGTTTACAACCCAAACTACCAACAGAAGGGAAAGCACCATCATGAAACTATAAACAAAGTTATACGTTAAGAGTTCATTGATGAAGTAAAGCATCACTAAAAGCTCCGCTACGATAACCAAGCCCAGAATTAATATTTTATTTGTTAAAAGTTTCGATAATTGTTTCATATTCACCATCTCGCGTTATGATATAAACTTCTTTTTGTTTTTCCCCATATCGATACAGTTCATGTTTCGGATCAATGTCTACCATCCCCAAATGTACAGCTTTAAGTTTCTCAATGGTCTTCTTTGACGCAATATTATCTGGATTACAGGTAATATAAACGACATCGATATGCGCATCAATCATTTCCAATAAGGCCACACATGCGTGGTAAGCATAACTGTGACCACGATATGCATGATAAATTAAATATCCGATGTTTCCATAATATATTAAATCTTGTCCCGTTTCATGGCGATACTCGATGCGCCCCACAACAGCGTCAATATCTTCAACATAGATATCAAAAATCTCTGTGGGGACATCAAAGTATGAATCAGGAATAATAACCCTACTGAGGGATAATGACTTCGACATTTGTTTTCCATTGGTTGTCAATATAATTATTCACAAACCATAAGAATGCACCCATGACCAGGTAAATGATGAGTTTAACAAAGGATGCCACATTGAGTAATGTGATGGCATACATGATAAACATAAATGACCATGTGATCATAAGGGGTACTACAATTTTAAACACTGTTTTATTATTTATAAACAAACGATGAATCATCTTAAATACAATCATATAAGAATATGCCATTACCAGCATAAACACCAATAAATGTAGGTTGTCAAAGAGTTTCATACTTGTGAATAAAGCGACGATTTCATTCCAAATTTCTTGGGTAATATTTTCTCCAAGATCTTCTAAGGCTGGATTTGAATTGATCATGATTCCAGTCATTAACATTTGAATGAAATACATCAAGGACACATCTTGTCCAAAAGGTGATGCGATGAAACTGTTTCCTACCATGAAACCGGTGACTTCGTCTGTGACACCTTCTACGTATTTATTGCGTCTTTTTTGCATTTTAGGAATGAAATGTGCTGCGAATACGGCACCACATGCCATGGCGAAAGCTGTAATAAAAGGCGCGATTAAAGTAGAAGACCCTAATAAAGCCTCCCAATTTGCTTCCCCTAAAATAGAAGCAATCACAATGAGTGCGACATTATAAATTGCATTTGCCGCAAAATATCCACCAATCCCCCAAAGGGTTGCGGATAAGAATCCTGGTGTTTTTCTATACTTTAAAAAATAAATTGTGAAATATCCGACTGAGAATAAAATACTCAACCCAACATCTATAAAAAATATACTATCTAACATAAAAGTCCTCCTTGTATAAGGATACCATAAATGAATACAAAAAAGCGCTTGAAGTTACTTCAAACGCTTATTTTTTAAGCTTTAAAATTAGACTAATCTAACGTTTGCTGCTTGCTCGCCACGTTCTCCTTCAACAATTTCGAACGTAACTTCTTGGCCTTCTTCCAATGACTGTCCGTCAGTATCTAAAGCTGTAATGTGTACGAACACATCTTTACCATCTTCAGAAGTAACGAAACCATAACCTTTGTCATTTAGAAAGAATTTTACTTTTCCTGTAATCATCCCAAGTACCTCCTATCAGAAATAAGACGCACCCAACCGCAATTTAAGTCCCATTAACACAGTATTAAATAGATATTGAGTAACTAAACACTTTGAAAATCCAAAACGTATTTTCTTATTACAATTGAATCGTAACATTTAAATGCAACAAAAGTCAAATAAAATCGCTTATCCGTGATGATTATTAACGTTTATTAACCAAAAATTGAAGCATTATATAGATCACCAGTAAAACACTGATAAGAAAAAGAAATAGAACAACCAAACTTGCCACATAACTGACGGGTTGAAATACCTGCGTTTTGGAGAAGGTCTCAAAAGCCTCAAAGGGCGTTCCATATTTTTCTACAAGAGATTGATACGTTGTGTTCCCTTCTTTTTTGAGTTCCTTTTTAAAAGCACGTAGGTGTTTCTTTTCACGCGCACCCATAAAAGAGAGATGATCTTTTAATTCAATCAGGTATTGTTTCATCCCCTTTTAAGAGAACGCGCCATTTGTTTATACGTGTGACGTTTACCACGAATCGCAATGGACATGGTGGTGATGTTTTCTGGCACGGCCATCCCGGAGAATCCAGCATCCCCAATATGTTGGATGTCAGCACCCGCTTCTTTAGATTCAAGTGCAATGCGTTCAATCACTGAAGTACTTGCGCCTTCTTGGCTTGTACCGATGGTTGTCATCGCCAAGGCACCTTGTTCGTGAATTTTAGCGATTGTCTCCTGCACAAATTTTTGAGTTGTTCCTGGGACTGCCTTAGCCGCTGGTAAGAGGATAACATCCGCACCTGCTTCTACAAAGCGTTCAATATCTTCTGCACTGTCTACCGATGCTTGACCGGCACCATGCATTTTACCCGCAATGATTAAAACATCATCCTTCAAAATTCGGCGTGCTTCTTTGATACCCCAAAGAATATCTTCACTGCTCACATT
>DEQB01000041.1:4840-6672 GCA_002359085.1 Erysipelothrix sp. UBA3377 | reverse complement strand
TGAGTAAACTCTCTTCACTCAATGTCATGCCTTTTGGATATCCTGCATCGTTACGAACGGGTTCTAAGTTTAATCCCAGAAACCTTCCCACAATTTTCTTAAAGTCATGGATATAGTTTGGGTTGTTTCTATTGGCTTCAATACTTTTTTGAATGCCACTAATCTTTGATAAAGTATCCCCAAATAAATTGGCTTTTGAATCATCATATCCAAAGATAAATGGATTGAAGACATCGAATGTATTGAGTGTCACCATATCTGCACCAAAGGCTCTGGCTGTTTCTGGATTGGAAACACCATCCAATAATGCCATCGTACTGATGACCGTTTCACTCATAACCGTACGGCCTTCACTGGTTTTAATGGTATCCATCATCTGTTGTCTGTTAAAACTAAAAATCTCTTCTTGTGATAAATCGAAAATTCTTTTCATATTTGACCTCCATATAGTTGAGACTTTATTATAACATATTTAAAGCATACCCTAATATCAATAAAATTTGGTATAATAGACTTGAAAGAAGGAAATTCATGAAAAAAGAACATATTATAAAAGAAAGAGATACACTTTTGAATTACTTATTAAATGCTGAACTTCCCTATAGTAAATCAAAAATAAGATCCCTATTGAAACACCATTGTGTTGCGATTAATGGTGTCACCACAACGCAATTTGATGCGCCACTATTACCTAAAGATGTGGTCACGTTGGTAGAATATAATCCAAAACTGGATACACCGTTAAATATTATCTATGAAGATAAAAATATTTTGGTTATCAATAAACCCAATGCACTGTTGAGTGTTCCTACGGAAAACCAAAAGGAAATCAGTGCCTTTGATTACGTTAAAGATTATCTAAACCATCCCGTGTATGTCATCCACCGTTTGGATAAGTTTACATCCGGTGTTTTGATTTTCGCAAAAAACGTAAAGACACAAGCTTACTATCGTGATGATTGGCAAAAGAAAGCACCGGACCGTTCTTATATCGCCATTGTGGAAGGTAAAGTTACGGAAAAATCCGGAACCATTCAATCGTATCTACAGGAATCAAAGAGTCTCTTTGTGTTCTCAAGTGATACGGGTAAAGAGGCGATCAGTCATTTTGAGACCATTAGAACCAATGATCGTTATTCAGCGTTGCTTGTTTCACTTGAAACGGGACGTCGAAACCAAATCCGTGTCCATATGGCCGATTTAAAACACCCCATTGCGGGAGATTCAAAGTATGGCGCAAAGACCAACCCCATTAAGCGTTTGGCGCTCCATGCTTACCGTGTGAAGGTTAAGGATCCAATCAACCATAAGTTAATGACCTTTATAGCGCCCATTCCACAGAGTTTCAATCAAATGATTGGATTGGCTGATTATCGATAAGTAGACGTTTGTCTACTTTTTTTATGGTTGCATAAAAAAAGCCGGAAATTCCGGCTATATTTTTTAGATACGATCAATTTCGTTATTGAGTTTTCTCAATGATTCCAAATGTGTGTCCAATTGATTATTTGTATTTTCTAGATAAGTTTTGGTCTCTTCGATTTCTTTGAGGGTTTCTTCATCTTCGGGACGACCTTCTAGTTGTGATAATTTCGCTAAGATAACTTCTTTCATATCTTCCAATGAATCAATTTGGTGATTCAAGGCATCAATTTTGTCGAAAGCCTCTGCACGTCTGTCCTCACGAGATTGTGATTGCGCTTCTTGCATACGCGCGAAGAAATAGTCACGGCCTTCACGGAATTTTTGCCATAAGTCTTCTTCATGACGTTTTCCACTGTGTCCAGCTGCTTTCCATTCTTCCATAATTTCATCGAAACGTTGACGCACTG
>DEQB01000041.1:0-4766 GCA_002359085.1 Erysipelothrix sp. UBA3377 | reverse complement strand
GCTTCTTTTTCTTTGCCTCGAAGCTCTTTAAAGAATGCTTCTTGATTCTTATAGAACACTTGTCGTGCATCATTGAATCGTTTCCAAAGATCATTTTCAATTTCGCGACTCGCAAACCCTGCATCACGCCAAGCATCCATTAATTCACGTTGTTTACGTGATGTATTATACCAATCTGTTGAATCCTTAATCTCTTCTGCTTGTTCGATTAAAGCTTCTTTACGTTCCTTCGCCTCTTCGCGACCTTGGTTTTGTTCATCATAGAATTGATTACGTCTTTCAAAGAAGTAATCATTTATTTTTGAGAACTCTTCCCAAAGTTGATCGTTTAGTTCACGACCAGAGTAACCAAACTCACGCCATTTCGCTTGAAGTTCTTTGAATTTATCAGCACTTTGATAAAATTCATCGGAATCTTTCAAGACGTTTGCTTGGTCGATTAAGTCACGTTTACCAGCAATAGAAGTTTGTACCTTCTCTTGTTTAACTTGGTAACGTTCAATTTCTTTTTCAAATTTTTCATCAAGTGTTGGATCTTCACCCTCAGTTTGGATCTTCTCCCACTCTTCTTTAAGTCCTGTAATTACTTCAGGACCCTCAGTTCCGTCCATACGACGTAATTGATTGATTAATTCGTACTTTTGATTATTACTAACGGTATAGAAACTATCCCAGTTAAAATCAAATCTATCATTATTATTAGTCATAAATGTATAAACCCTCCTAAATATTCACCACTATCATTATAACATGTAATCAAGTCATTTTTAATTTTTTTTCTTATATCACTGTTTCAAGGATATTATGGTCCAATAAATTTTTAATATCCTCTTTTATCACATTATTCTGACAGGATAAGAAAACGCCATCAGAATCATTGAAAAAGATACCGTCTTCATGACCCCCAAAGAAAAAGGATCCGCCCACTTCTTTAAGCACAATGACACCTGCCGCAACATCCCAAACTTTCAAGTTTCTTGAAATGTAGCTTTGGGCCTTATTTTCAGCGACGGCACATATCTCTAAAGACGCTGCACCCAAGTAACGATGAGAGACAATGGACTCTCTTAAATGAAGAATACCTTTTGGAAACATGGATAAACCATAAAGATCTGAATATAAAATTGTTTGTTTTAAAGGACGCTTTTGATCATTGGTGGACATACGTACCCCATTTAAGAATGCTCCTCCATCTGTTATTCCTAAAAACATTTTATCTGCCATCACATCATAGACAATCCCAAATACGGGTTTGAGCTTGTGATAGTACGCAATGGATATCCCAAAGTTTTCTTTTTGGTAGATGAAATTTGTGGTGCCATCTATGGGATCAATAATCCACAAATCATCACTTTCAAAACGTGGCGTTGTATTTTCTTCTGTTAAGAAATCCTGATCCGGATACTGACGTTGAATCCCTTCAACCAATAAAATTTCAGTGGCTTTATCCACATTGGTCACAAAGTCTGCGTCATTGGATTTGGTTAAAATCTCAAGATCACTTTGCATCAAACGTTTAATATTTTGCCCCGCTTGTTTAACCAAATCGAGTGTAAAATCGATTCTCTCTTGCATTCATTATCCTCCTATATATAAAGAAAAAGAGCATAGTATTCCTATACCCCTTAATTATCTAAATAACCTTAAATCAATCAGAAGACTACTTAGCCAAAGCTTTTACTTTCTTCTTATGTTCTTTAATAATTCTTAAAGCTTCTTTACGAGTTTTAATGTTTTTTGACTTAAGCTTACGATAAGCACTTGATACATCATTTTTTGCCATTTTCTACACCTCCATTAAATCGTTCTAATTATATACCAATCTATGATGATTTGCAATATAAACTATATAACAGTTTGAAAAAAAAGGTTGACATAATAATAACACCAATATATACTTTTGATACTGAGTCTCAAATTCAGTTTAAGAAGCAAGGAGCATATGATGAGTTACAGAACCAAACAAAGAGATACACTTTTGGATGCGATTATCAGTTATGACGAAGTACCATTTACTGCAGATCAGTTATTACTTGACTTGATGAACTCAAAAGAGAAAGTATCCAAAGCAACACTCTATCGAAACTTAGATAAGTTTGAACAAGAGGGTTTGTTGCGTAAATACTTCATTCAACCCCAAGAAGGTGCGATGTATCAGTACATCGGGAATCACCAAAACTGTGAGGAACATTATCACAGTGTTTGTTATCATTGCGGTCGATTATTTCATGTTAAATGTAGTATTGTAGATGATCTACAATCTCATTTTATGGATGACCATAACTTTAAAATTGATTTGCATCGCACACTTCTGTATGGAATTTGTGATGGCTGTCAAACAGTAGGAGCGTAAATACATGAAGAAACTATTTCTAATACTAACCACCAGTTTAATTTTAGCAGGATGTGCCTCAAATACACCTGAGAATGATGGGATATCCATTGTGGCTACCTCATATTTCACATATGACTTCGCAAAAGCCATTACGAAAGAAGACAATGTGACCCTTCTGATTCTACCTGGAGAAGATGCCCATAGCTTTGAACCGACAGTCAAAGACATGGTTACACTGGAAGCCTCTGATTTATTGATTTACACCAACGATGACATGGAACCTTGGGTTGCATCTCAAATTGGTGTTAACATCAACAAACTGGATGCTTCAGAAAATATTACGTACTTGTCATCGGATCACGACCATGACCATCACCACGATCCTCATACATGGACCAGTATGAAAAACGCGATAACCATGGTCAAATCCATCAGAGATGCCATCATCGCAATTGATCCCGATGCATCTGAAACATATCAAACAAATGCACAGGAACTGATTGGTGAACTTGAAACATTGGATGCTGAGTATGAAAACGTATTTACAAACGCCAAAATTGAACCTTTAATATTCTTAGGTCACTTTGGTTTAAACTACTTAATGCATGATTATCATTTTGAATATATCGCGCTTTTTGAAAGCATGAGTCATGAATCCGAACCAACCATTGAACAACTAACCACAATCATTGACACCATCAATGCCTATGATTTACAATATGTTTTCGTCGAAGAATTATCAGGACTTAAAATTGTAGAAACCATCAAAGAAGAAACCGGTGTAACAGCACTTGAGCTTAATGCGATGCATAACATTTCTAAAGAACAATACACAAACGGCGTAACATTCGTTGAAATACAAAAAGAAAACATTAAGAACTTAAGGACAGGATTGGTAAAGTGAACGAAACACTGATAGAAATTAAAAATGTAACCATGAACTACCAGAATTTAGTAGCAGTAAAAGATGTCACCTTTAATATTAATAAAGGTGATTTTCTGGTGATTGCGGGTGAAAATGGTTCAGGAAAATCAACGTTAATGAAAGGTATTTTGGGTCTAAAATCTTTGAGTCATGGATCCATCCAATACCCCGGAGTCAAACACAATAATATTGGATACCTACCCCAAGTTACAGAAGTTCAAAAAGACTTCCCGGCCTCTGTTTTTGAGGTTGTGTTGTCTGGAAACGTCAACCAATTGGGTCGTCATTTCTTTTATACAAAAACACATAAACAAAAAGCGCTGGATGCGATGAAACTCTTAGAAATTGAAACCTTAAAAGATACTTCATTCAAAGATTTATCAGGGGGACAGCGTCAAAGAACCTTATTGGCACGGGCACTGTGTGCAACGGAATCGATTTTATTTTTGGATGAACCTGTCGCCAGTTTGGATGTGAATATATCGCATTCTTTATTTGAATTACTGGGGGATCTTAATCGCAATCATGGCATTACGATTGTGATGATTACCCATGATGTCGCAGACATTATTGACCAAAGTACGCGGGTCATCAGATTAAACACATCTCTTGATTTCTCAGGAACAAGCGATGAATATAGAAGTAGAATGGGAGGGATGGACTGATGTTTCAATATGCATTTATGATGCGTGCACTCATAGCGGGTATCGCCATCTCTTTGAGTGCTTCATTGATTGGCGTCAACTTAGTACTGAGTCGTAATTCCTTATTGGGAGACGGACTATCACACGTTGGATTTGGGAGTATGGCCATTGCGCTTGTTTTAAATCAAGAACCCTTGTTATTCTCAATGGTGGTTGCGATGATTGCGGCTTTTGTGATCTTAAAGTTTTCTAAATCTACCAACATCAGTGGCGATTCAATGATCGGGATTATATCCAGTTCATCCCTTGCCATTGGGGTTGTCGCTACCAGTTTATGGGGCGTTAACACGGATATTTCAAGCTATATGTTTGGAAGTATCTTGGGTGTTAATGATCGCGATGTTATGGTCGCTGTAGTTGTGGGTGTCATTGTACTTATGGGTATGATTTTACTCTACAACCGTATCTTTACCCTAACTTTTGATGAATCTTTCGCCCAAGCTGTGGGTCAAAAAACAGACCGCTTCCACTCTATCCTTGCGGTATTAACTGCTGTTGTGGTCGTCTTGGGAATGCGCCTTATGGGGGCTTTACTCATCTCTGGTTTGATTATTTTCCCAACCATCATTGCGATGCGTATCTTCAGGAGTTTTAAATCTGTGATGATATCTGCAGCCATCATTGGGGTTATAAACTTTGTGATTGGATTGATCCTCTCTGCACAAGTCAACACCCCTACTGGTGCCAGTATCATTTTGGTGAATCTTGTCGCATTGATCGTGTTTTCTATCTTGGGAACACGTATCGGTAACCATAGATAGGTCGATCTTCGACCTTTTATTTTTATATTTGAACAAATCAT
>DEQB01000037.1 GCA_002359085.1 Erysipelothrix sp. UBA3377 | reverse complement strand
TAAAGTACCTACAGTTTCATCCAACCAATCTTGTGTCAGCGATTGAAGGGGCTTGAATTTATCCAATAAATCTTGATCAGGCTCATAGTTTGAGGCATCCACCAATGATGCGGACTTTTCACCCGTCTGTAGATCCAATTCAATCAACGCAAATTCCTGTCCCTTGTAGGCAGATTGGGTGACCAAGACCCCATTTAAGTTTTGAGCGATAGAGCGGTGTTGGTGCCCTGTAATGAGGATATCAACGCCATCGATGTCACACATCTGAAAACCTTCGTTTTCGCCTGTAAGGGACTCTGTGGGTTCACCTGAATCTAAATCTCTTTCAAACCCACCGTGATAACAAACAATGATATAATCAACATCATTTTTAATTTTCTCAACACTTTCTTTTACAGAAAGATAAGCGGATTCAAAAGTCATATCTTCGATATTGACATCCCGTTCCCACTTTGGGATATACTGCGTTAATACACCCAATATCGCAATTTTCTTGTCTTCAATTTCAATGATTTGAGTTTGACCCAAGGGTCGGTTATTGTAGGTTGCGTTTTGAGTTAATAAAGGCGCTTCATTTTGTTCTATAAAATCAAAGAGAATATCTTGACCAAAATTAAAGTCATGATTACCCAAGTTAATATAATCATAATTCAAATAATTAAAAGCTTGAGCCATGGGATTTTTCTGTTGATCACGATGCGCCAAAGCGTACGTTAAAAGAGGGGTTCCTTGAAAGGCATCCCCATTATCAATTAAGAGTGTGTGTTCATTTTTTTTGAATTCCTTAATGGCAGTACTAATGCGTGCCAATCCATAAGGTTCAACGTTATCTCTGGATGTATAGTTGGTTGGGAAAATATTTCCATGCACATCGGTTGTTACAAGTATGTTTAATTTCATTTTATCACCTCAAACCATTATACCAAATATAAGGGATGAGAGCCATTATTTTTAAAATGTTATATACACGACTTAAAATGTCATGTACCCGTATTATACTATGTTCAGAGGTGATAAACATGAAGAAAAGTTATTCAGTAAAGGAATTTGTATCAAGCTATGGGTCTGTAGGATTCGATCAGTTTTTAAAACGACAAAGTGATCGGTTTGAACAAACATTTGGAAAAACAATTTCAGAAAATATCGAGATTGAGCTTATCTTTTTTAATAATTATGAAATGACACATGCTTACCAAGAATTTAGATTTAACCGAGATTTCTCAAAAATATATACCGTAAGATACCACCAATATAAAGAAAACACACTGGTGGTCAGTGGACAAAAAACACTCTTTGATTATTTGGGTAGCCGTGAACCGAATCTTTTAACCCTGAGTCGCGATTTAAACATTGATTTCGAGGTAAAATTTGTGCAAGTCTATTCAGGAACAGCATTCAATGGGAATGTGGTCAATGGAGAACTGTTGGGAAGACAATGTTTGGTTGAGGTCAATGAATTGGTACCTGAATTGAGTTTGGGACTGCTGTTTCAAATTGGGAACGATGAACAGGAGTTTGAACTCTTGTTGACCCGAATTATTCCCTTTCAAAGTGTTTTGATTGTGTAGTATAATAGATACGGTGATACGCATGACGCGAATACAAAAAATGTTTGAGATGATCGAAATTCTTTCCCGAAGAGGGGTTGTGAGTTTGGGTGAACTGGCTGATCGCTTTGAAGTGGATATACGCACAGTTCAAAGAATGCGAGATGAACTTGTGGATGCGGGTTATACGATTAAAACACATCGCGGTCCGGATGGGGGTATTGAGCTCATTACATCAAAACCTTATCCCATCACAGACTATACAGAACGTGAACTCGCAGATATTAACCTTGGCTTGGCTAAGGTTTTATCTATGCCAGACTTACAGGGCGAAAAAGCGAAAGATGCGATTTCTAAATTGAAACGCGACATCTCAAAAAACTTCAACTATCGTGTTATTGAGGGCGTTTCCACGCGACAACTTAATATTGACCCAGAATTATACAATCTTGTGGTCGATTCAATTCAAAAAGCAATTAAAAATCAACAGAAGATTGAATTTAAGTATCGCAATAAAAAAACATATACCATCGAACCCTATGAATTGTTTGTGGTCAACAACAATCTTTATGTGGGTGGTTTAAACAAGCAGTATGATTCTCGTAACTTTAGGGTTTCAAGATTTGAAAGTATTGAACTCTTGGATCAAAAGTTTATAAAAGATGCGTCGTTATATAAGAGTCAAACTGAAGAACTCTTGGGTTTTGATTTTGAAACGCTGCGTGTAAAAGTTCGGGTTTGTAATTTTGATTACATTAAGGAATATATATGGGGACAAGATCAAGAAATTATTGAAATTGATGCGCATACTTTTGAGATGTCAGTGACATTTGGGAATGTATTTTATGCGCGGGAATTTCTGATGATTGGTGGTAAACACATTGAAATTTTAGAGCCAGAATCATTAAAAGCGTCCTTGATAAAAGAAGCACAAGAAATTTTGAGTCTTTATGAAGTCTCTTCTTGATTTTAAGTGAATTAGTTTATAGAATAGATGAGTGGATAGAGCCACTGATTTTTGTAAGGATGGTGGAGATGAAATTTAGTTACCGTGAACTTTTACAAAAAGTGAATCGAGAAAGGGTATTAGATATGATTGTTATTGAAGGTGTTGTAGGAGTTGGAAAAAGCTCTTTAATGAATATATTAGGACAAATGGGACACATTGAATTTGAGGAACCCGTGGTGGACAATCCAATTTTGGATAAGTTTTATCACGATAGAGCGCGTTATTCATTTCCTTTACAAGTATTCTTTTTAAACAAACGTTTTGAACATATTAAAAAAGCAGTTGGGATTAAAAAAGCAGTAATGGACCGCAGTATTTATGGGGATGCAATTTTCGCAAGAATGTTGAACCTAAATGGTGAAATGAGTGATGAAGAGTTTGGGATTTACCAAGAACTTCTTGAAAACATGTTGGAACATGTTCAAGCTCCAAAATTGATGGTTTATTTGGAAGTCAGTGTTGATGAAGCGATGCGTCGTATTCATAAACGTGGCCGTGATTATGAACTGATTACTGAAAGAGATTATTGGGTCAAACTCAATAAGGAATATACGATTTATTTTGATGAATATACGCTTTCACCCATTTTGAAAATCAACGTAGACAATCTTGATTTTGAAAACAATGAAGATGATCGCAAGTACGTCTTGGAACTAATCCAAGCTGAACTCAACAAGATTGATTCAAAATGAAATGGTTAGATACCGCCAAAGCCTATAAAGAAAAAGACCCATCCATTAAATCGCTGTTGGAAGTCATACTCTTAAACCAGGGGTATCATGCATTGGGATATTATCGTGTTGCGCATTTCTTTTACAGTATACATCTATACTTTATCGCAAAACTTATATCACAACTGGGTCGATTCTTTACTTTAATAGAGATACATCCAGGTGCACAAATTGGCAGACGTCTGGTGATTGATCATGGCGCAGGGGTTGTGATTGGTGAAACAGCTATTATAAAAGATGATGTCCTCATCTACCATGGTGTCACATTAGGCGGACTCAAAAACACAAAAGATGTACGCCATCCCACAATCGGTAATCGCGTATTAATCGGTGCACATGCTTCCGTATTGGGAAATATTGAAGTTAAAGACGATGCGAAAATTGGGGCACATGCTTTGGTTTTAAAAGATGTTGGTAAGGGACAGGTTATCTATGGTATACCCTCAAATAATAACGAAGAGCTTTTTAAATAAAGTTCTTTTTTATTGCTTGAATTCTACTTGTGTCATCGATTTGAAACATCCTATCCAATAAGTATAAAAATGTGGTAGAATGAGGCTCTGTGAGGTGTATTTATGTATGAATATTTATTGAAAAGTAACTTCGTTAATGATAACTATAAACGCATTCAACAAGACGAACAAAGCTCTGGTACTGCACGACACGATTTATCGTATGCCCTAAATGTGGTTAAATTAGTGGAAAGTGTTTTGGTTCAATTGAATGTGGACAAAGCGTACATAGAGGCAGCTAAAATCGCAGCTTTACTGCACGATTTAGGATGTGTTCATGGAAAAAAAGGACATGCTATGAATTCATATTTGATGGTAAAGTAGTATCTAGAGGAATATGATATGAATCTTTTATACGAAAATGAAATTCTAAATGCGATTAAGCATCATGGATCGGGTTATGACCGAGATGAGTTGATGACGTTGGTCTTGGTTATATGTGACAAAATTGATTTAACCAAACATAGGTTGGCGCCTGAAGGGTACGAAACGATCGGGATACGTCAACTCCAACACATTCAGAACGTGAATGTGTTTATAGGTCATCAAAAGTGTGTAGTTGAATTTGAGGCTGTTGGGGAAATAGTTTTAGATGAACTGAATGGCTTTGAATTTTTAGATAAAACCTTCAAGTCAATCATTGCGTTTGCAAGATTCAATCGTTTAGAACCCCGTATTCTCATCAATGGTGTCATATGGGATCGTAAGTCAATCCTTTGAATTTCTGAGTGATTTTTAATTAAATCCCGTCAAATTTTGATATCACATCTATTTTACACAATCATACGATACTATTTTATATAATTTATAGTCAGTTTGTGATAATATTAAGTGGGTGAACTTTAGTGAATCGTATAGACAAAATTTATATAGGGCTGGTCCTTTTTATTTCAGGCGCTCTTTTTATTTCATCGCAATATGTTATTGATCAAGTGGATCCGGATGCGGTCGCACTTGTTTTTTACTATGATAAAGAAGTTCAAAGAATTAGTATGGACGATGAAGGCTTTCATACCGTAAAAGGTGACTTGGGAGAAGTCATTATAGAAATCAAAGATGGTAAAGTGCGCGTAGCAGATGAAATATCTCCTAAAAACTATTGTCAAACACAGGGGTGGGTTAGCCATACCAATACACCGATTGTTTGTTTGCCCAATGGTATAAAAATAGAGTTGAGAAATAATGTTCAAAAAGAGGAAGACATTACGATAGGATGAGAAAGCAAAGTAAGACACAGGCACTCACGACTTTGACCATGCTTTTAACCATGGCCATCACGGTGAGTATGATAGAATCACAAGTTGAGATCGGGATCCCGGGTGTTCGACTTGGCTTAGCGAACGCATTGGGTTTAATTGCGTTGGCTATTTTCGGCAACAAAGAGATGTTAATTCTCAATATGATGCGTGTTTTGATTGTGGGTCTCATGCGTGGTACGTTGTTCTTCAGTCCAGGGTTTTGGATTAGCTTTTTTGGAACTTTGTTGAGTAGTGTTTTCGCAATACTTGCGACCAAATCAAAAATATTTTCGGATATTGGGGTTAGCAGTGTATCCGCAACATTTCATAATGTGGGACAAATTCTCTTTGTGGTTTTCTTAACGAAAACACCCATGTTAATCTTTACTTACTTGCCCTTTATGATGTTATTGGGAATTCCAACAGGTTTGATCATTGGGAATGTTGTGAAATCAGTTAAAGAAAGAGTCTTGAATTAACACTCAAGGCATTTTATGCTATTATAAAAGACGTGGAAGGTGATTATTTTGGAGATAAAAATTGATGATTTACAGACGATTCAAAACGAATTGGATTCAAGAATATTTGAATTACACAATACGAGTCGTTCTCAAACGCGTGCTGATCGTATTCTAGCGCTTTTGGTTGAAACAGGTGAGCTCGCAAATGAAACGCGGGTCTTTAAATATTGGAGTCTGAGAAAGCCTTCTGATAATGAAGTTATCTTTGAAGAGTTTTCAGATGTATTGCATTTCTCTTTGTCATTGGGTATTGATATTAATTTCAATGCACAAACGATTACCTATGAGAAAAGTGAAAAGACTTTGAATGATCAATTTCATGACATGTATCATGCGATTGTTACTTTTTCAAAATCAAATTCAATAGATGACTACATTATCTTAATGCAAAATGTGTTCACATTGGCAGATAGCTTGGGTATGACTCAAAAAGATGTGCGTGATATGTACTTGTTTAAAAACGAGAAGAATCATCAACGCCAAGATAATAACTATTAGTATGAAGGAGCAAGAAATATGAGTAAAGTTAAATTAGAAGAACAGTATGGAGATGTTAATCTAGACTTATTGGCAGATTTAACCCTTGCCAATGGTATCTCGGGGCATGAAAAAGGTGTCGCTGCAGTATTTAATAAGTGGGTTAAGGACAGTGTTGATCGCGTAGAGTATGACAACTTGGGATCCATTATTGCTATTAAAGAAGGTAAAGAAAATGGACCCAAATTAATGTTTGCGGGACACATTGATGAAATCGGATTCCTAGTAAAAAGTATTGATGACAATGGATTCTTAAGACTTCACCCAGTGGGTGGATGGTGGGGACATGTGTTACCCAGTCATCCCGTTGTTGTAATTACGCGTGAAGAAAGAATGTATGTGGGTGTTATTGGGTCAAAAGCACCCCATGGAATGAAACCTGACGTTAGAAACAAGGTCATGGATATTGCTGACTTATATATCGACTTGGGTGTTGCTTCAAAAGATGAAGTCATCGATGTCTTGGGTATTCAAATTGGAGACATGATTGTTCCAAAAGCAGACTTCCATGTGCTTGCGAATCCAAACTACTTGATGAGTAAAGCATGGGATGATCGTGTGGGTGCAGCCATCGTGGTTGACGTTATGAGACAACTCAAAGATGACCAAACAGACGCAACCATTTATGGTGTGGGAACGGTTCAAGAAGAAGTTGGACTTCGTGGCGCTAAAACGAGTGCTCAAAAAATCAATCCGGATGTTGCGATCACATTGGATGTGACCATAGCGACTGATACTCCGGGAGAAGACGGTCGAATCAAACTGGGCGTAGGAACAACGCTAGAAGTTATGGACGGCTCTTATATTGGACATAAAGGCCTGTTGTACTACTTACAAGATTTATCAGATGAATTGGGTATTGATTACCAATTAGAACTGTTATCAGCAGGAGGTACTGACTCCGGAGAAATTCATAAAGTGCATGACGGGGTTGTTGCTTTAACTGTTTCAATTCCTGCGCGTTATATTCATTCTCATTATGGCATCGTCCACCGTAAAGATTATGCGGATACCGTGACCCTATTGGCTGAGTTTAGTCGCAGATTAAACGCTGATTTATTAAAGGATTTGCAATCATATAAACAAGCAAAATAAATTAAAGTAAATTATGTTAACAAGAGACATTTACTCTGTTAATTTTGTATAATGTAAAAGAAAAAGGAAATTGGGGTGTAATGATGCTTAAACAAGAAATTTTTATTGAAAAGCCAATTACAGATGTATGGGAATTTATTGTCGCAGAATATGCAAAGAGTTTTAAATGCAGTCCTTCTCAACTAAAAGATAAAGAAATTGAGACGACAGTTCAAAGCTTTGGGAATAAGAATGTTAAAATCGTACAATCTGTTCAAAAGCTTGAGGAATTCAAACTCATTGAAGTACTCTCTGAAAACAGTCGTGATCTTGTAACAACCGGATATGCGTTGATTGAAGATTCAGATGGTACATTTTTATCCACCTATGAATCAGGAAAGGGAAAAAGCAGTGTTTTTAGAACTTGGAATTATAAATTATTTGCTTTTCCAATCTTGAGAAATTCAAGTCAAAAACGTATGCGTCAACGCTTGGAAACGATTAAAGGTTTGTTAGAAGGTACACTAGATTTAGAAGAGGAGTAATTGAATATGTTTTATGTACAATCACCCATGAAGCGTGAGTTCTTCGTGGAGTTATTGGATGGCCAGACCATCAATGAAGTAACTTTCAAATTTGATAAAATTGAAGGTATGAAAATTTATTTTGACTATACAGGAGACGTTGATGTTGAAGGCGCGATTCGTGTTGCGAAAGACCACATCAAAACAACCGACTATGGTAAGGTGTTATATTATATCGTAATGCCTGTATAACCAAGAATATTAAAGGGTTGCATTCTAATTTGGAAGCACCCTTTTTTATTTGGATCTATATAACACGCAAATCCATGAATTATGTAAAGAATTAGGTTTTAACTATGCTTTAAGTGTTTTGAATGATACCATAGGGATATAAAAGTGAAAGGGGAATCACGCATGGAAAAGAGAATTAAATGGTTGTTAATCGGATTGGCGGTTGTTTTTTTTCCTTTGCGTTCTTCGATCTGAATAATTATTTTAAATTGGATGTCGTTTCAGATGACTTAAGTAAACTAGATGAAACATTCAATACTGCATTCGTTCGCTCCAAAGTATGAGGTCTATGGTAACATAGAGATACTCAATAGAAAATACCAAAT
>DEQB01000049.1:888-12810 GCA_002359085.1 Erysipelothrix sp. UBA3377 | reverse complement strand
GCCAACTAATGGGGTGCACTTCATAGGGATGCTTCTTTTTTCTTTAATCAACCATATCCACAAACGCTGTCTGGATTTCGAGCGCATGTGATCGGTATGCAATTCGAACCAAAAGGGACACCATTCCATCTACCTCAAGCTCAATCAAACTATCAGGAATCGGTCTCTGTTTACCAATCATTTAAAAGTACGAAAGTTGATTTCGCCCTTTTCTATACTACACTTCTTGTGCTTCACTTATTAATTCTAAATTATAGAGTGATTTAATCTCATATTTTTTTGGAAACACAAAGACAATCACAACAATTAGATATATCAATTGGGCAAGAATCATGATAAATGGAATAGCCATAACTTCCCCCAATGCACCGAAGATGAGATTCCCTAGGATACTGGCCAAACCCATCAACATTCCAAACACTCCATTAACTTTACCACGATACTCATCTTTCACACTGGCTTGTACAGCACTGTTACGAATGTTGGCAGAGTTCATACCACCCAGTCCCAATAAGAATTTCATACCCAGCATTACGATAAGTGGCATGAATAAGAATAAAGATTCAAAAATTATGAACATGAAATAAATAACCACCGCAATCAAATATCTTCTTTTCTTTGGAATATCTACAAAATAATGAAAGAATCCCCCAAACATGTATCCCATAGAATTAACAGTCATCACTAAGGCATAGTTTTCCAAAGACAGATGGGCACTACGCGCGAAGTAAGGATAGGTTAATGAACTCGCGCCATTCGCTATGATTACAAAAGTAAAGAAAATGAATACAGTTCTAATTGGCGTAAAGTCCTTAATATACAGAATGCCTTCTTTCATATCTGAAAAGGTATCCTTGATTGAGGTACTTTTACGAGTGTCAAATTTGAATTCATGATCAATTTTTCTTTCAAGTAAAATGTCAATCAAGCTCAGGATAATATAGATCATCAATAATAGCTCAATTCCATACGCTTTGTACAACACCAACGCAATGGGTGTTACGATTACAGACGCTAAAGGATAAATGGTCGACATGATCGCATACCCCTTTGACATGAGGTCTGCTGGCATCAATTGGGCCGTTACACTTTGTCCTGAGATATCACTGATGACAGAAAGTGTAGCAGTCATAAAGAAGAAAATAAGATAAAAAATATAACTGAAACCAAATTGATACGTAAAGAGAAATATTATCGTGAACATTCCCAATAGCACCGTTTCATTACGTAACAATAACTTTAGGGGATCATTTTTATCAACAATTGAACCCACTAACAAGGGTAATATTAAATGTGGAATCATAGTGATTGACACAAAGAGACCACTCAAAACTGTTGAACCCGTTTGGTCAAAAATGATAACCCCCATCGCAACACCCAATCCAACACCCCCTAAGGAACTGATAATGTTACCGATAAACATTAAGGTGAAGTTTTTATTCCACAAAGTTTTTTTCATATATACTCCATTTCTCTTTTGATATAACTTAAAGTATCGACATAAGTATAAACTTTCTTGTTTAGGAACAGTCTTAAGCTAGAATTAATGAATCAAGGTGTCAATTATTAATTTATAATGAGATAAGATTTTAAACCTTGTCATGAATACACCACAATTACCAACTAAAGATGTGAAGTTACAATTTTAAATCTGTCACTCAAATCTTGCGTGCTATGTACATCAGCTTAAAGTGATAAGCATAATCACTTTTATTTTAACCCTTTTCAAAATATTTAGCATTAAACAATATCAAATTTTGAGTTTTTATCATTGATTATACTTTACTTAATTTCGATTCTGAAATCAATTCAAAAATGAAAAGAGCACCTTCTTAAAGATGCTCCCAATTAATATTCTTAGTTCAATAATCTATGTTCTAATCAACCATGACCGCAATACCCAAGGCTTCTGGGCCTGTGTGGATTGCGAGTGCAGGTGTTATATTCACAAATTCAATATCTTCAGTTCTACCAAACTGTGCTTTCGCATAAGCATTTACTGATTCGAGGTCTTCTTGAGAATTCGCATTCACAAAATAAACGCGATAGTCTTTACCTTTCACAAATTCTGCTGCAGTATCGATCATTTTCTTAATGACACGACTGTAGCCACGAACTTTAGAAACGGTATGGTAAACCCCTTCTTCATTACATGAAATGATGGGTTTAATATTTAAGACATTGGCGACAGTTCCTGCCACCAAACCAATACGACCACCACGAATTAAATAATCTAAAGTTCCTACTGTAAAGAATACCTTAGACATAGACTTGTAGTTTTCCATACTGGCAACAATCTCATCAAATGATTTGCCTTCTTTAACCAATTCTGCAGCCTTTAAAGCCAAGAGACCACTTCCTAAAGAAATGTTTTTGGTGTCTAAGACAAAAAATGTTAAACCTTCAACGGACTCACTTAGAGTACGAATCACATTGTGAGTACCACTGAGTCCCGATGAAATGGTTACCGCAATGACATGGGTATAACCATCTGCTTTTAGTTTCTCAAAACCCTCTAAAATATCTTCACCCGAAGGCAAGGATGTGGTGACTTCAGAATCATCCAACACATCAAATATTTCTGCTTGTGTTATATCAACGCCATCCGTATATTCCTTACCATCTACCGTAATTCTCAATGGTAAACTAAAGATATCAAGGCCTTCAGTCAATTTCGCACTGACATCGGATCCTGAGTCTACAACAATCGCAATCTTCTCCATTATATTTCCTCCTTTTTTATTGATTTAAAATAATGATCAATCAACACTTTCCCCGCAAAAGCTTTGGAAGCAATTTTAAGTGGGATGTGTTTCTCAGTCTTCAAGATCGGATTTAACGTCTCTTGAATACTGTTTTCAATAAAATCCGCAAACACGTTATAACCTGCTTTGGGTTCTAAGTCTTCAAGAATAATCTCAAAACCTTTCGCAATATTGGGTAAACTCAACACGGATTTAAAGATTGATATCACAATAATATGGGCCACATGTTCATCCGTATAGCGCTTCTTTATTGGCGCAGGCATGATTTTATGTTTCACATAGTTATTGATCATCGATCGGGTAACCAGGTCTTCTTCACCCTTAAAAAGACCCGACAAAATATCATTTACATATTCCAAGACTTGGTCTAAATATAAAGGTATTTTGGGTAGTTCATCAAATCGTGGCAAACGATACGCCGCAATTTCCTGTACCCAATTCTCATAGTCTTTCATCACATCACCTAGTATCCAATACTAGATTAACACATTCACTAAAACGCATCAATACCTTAATGGGAAAAACACATAAAAAGGAAGGCATAAAAATACCTTCCTACAATAGACTCTGATTATTTTTCAACAAATACTTGGGCGCTACATCATACACCGTATGCGCACCATAAAGACCCTTTTCTTTCATTTCAAATGCCGCATAACCATAGGCCACCAACACTTGAGACGTAAACTTAGGATTGGATTTCAATTGAAGTTTGAATTCCATGATTGAATCCCCATCACTCCCAATCACAAACCCACCATGAGGCATGGTTGGGAAAGTTTCACGAAGATACGCTGCATCCACAAAATGAACGGTCGTTTCATAACCCAAGAAGTATCCCGGCATATTTTTAATCTCCGCTTCAATTTCAGAAGCATCACGATCTCCCTTAACCACATAACACACGCGCGTATGTTTATCATTTAAGTTCGTTTCGCCATCTCTTGCGCGCGTCATCGCATCTTCAGAAGGGACGGTAATTTGAATCGCATCCAAAACACCTTCAACACGTCTCAGTGCATCAGAATGTCCTTGACTCACTCCCGGTCCCCAAAAGGTTTCAAAAGACCCCAATACAGATTGACTCAATAAACGCATCATACTAAACAAACCTGGATCCCATCCCACACTGATAATGGAGACGGTATCTGTTATTTTATCATTCACATTCTTTAGATGATTCTCAATTTCACCATGATTGTCAAAACTATCCACTGTATTAAAATATTGACTGATTTCAGGTGTTTGAATTGGTAGATCCTTAGCACTACCGCCACATAAGATACAGACATCAATTTGATCTTTCATTTCAAACAAAGTGTCATAGCTATAAACTGGTGTACCCATTGATAAAACTGTTTGCGGATCTCTTCTGGAAAAGATTCCAACAATCTTTGCATCATTTCGTTTCAGTAAAGCATCTTCGACACCTTTTCCCAGGTTTCCATAACCCACTATCGCAAATCTAACCATGAACCACATCTCCCAAATCATAGCGACCCACATCTTGTCTCATAATAAAGTAAATGGCTTTAAAAGCACCCTTCGCAAAAATCTTTTTAGAAGCAGCCGTGTGGGTGATTTCAACCACTTCATCAATATCCGCAAAGATGACACTGTGTTCCCCTACAATGGTACCCCCACGGATACTATGAACACCCAAGTCATTCACATTGCGATCATCACTTTGACCACTTCTACCATAATGAATGTCCATCTCTCCTCTGGCTTGTTCAACGGCATTCACCAACATTTCAGCGGTACCAGAGGGCGCATCTTTTTTAAATCGATGGTGTTTCTCAATGATTTCAACATCTGTATCCTCAAGAATTTCACTCAGAAGTTTGACGGCTTGGGTTAACGCATAAACTCCGTAACTATAGTTACCCGATTGAACAATTGGGATCGATTGACTGATCGCATCAATTTTATCATGGAGTGCTTCAGTAATACCCGTAGACGCAATAAGTAATGGTTTTTTTTGTTCAAGCGCAAAATCCAAGACACCATCCAATAGATTCACATGGGAAAAATCTACGATCACATCAAAGTCTTCAGTGACTTCAGTTATGGATTCATAGATTGGAAAATCAACATCCAATATACCTTTACCAACACCGCTCACAATGCGCATATCTTGGGGTAATACAGAAAGAAATGTTTGTCCCATCGCACCGGTAATGCCTACAAATAAAATCTTAATCATACAATCACCTCAATCAATTGTTTGTGGTACGCTTTAGAGAGCTGTGTTAAAGGTAAACGCAACGTACCACTTGGGATCATTCCCATATACGCCATCGCAAACTTCACAGGGATGGGATTGGGTTCTATAAAGAGTTGGTCAATCATGGGATTTAATAAGTCCTGGTAAGCCTTAGATCCTTCCATGTCCCCTTCTAAATAAGCATGCACAATACGGTGTGTCTCATAGGGCGCCAAATTCGCAACCACAGAGATGACACCATGACCCGACAGTGTCATAAAATCATAAATCAAGTCATCATTACCGCTGTAGACATAAAAATCAGGCAACGCTTCAATGATGGCTTTTGTGTGCTCTAAATCACCGGTCGCATCCTTAATGCCCACGATATTCTCAAAAGCACTGAGACGCACCAGTGTATCAACCGCAATACTCACATTGGTTCTGGATGGTACATCATATAAAATAATGGGGATTTTAACACCCTCACTGACGGCTTTAAAGTGTTGGTATAAACCCTCTTGAGTGGCTTTATTGTAGTAAGGTGTTACACAGAGTAAACCATCCACACCCAACGCTTCAGCACGTTGACTCATCTCAACCATTTGGGCAGTATTGTTACTGCCCGTTCCCGCAATGACAGGAATCCGTTTGTTGATGACTTTTACGGCATGTTCAATTACTGACAATTGTTCTTCCATGCTCATGGTACTGGCTTCACCTGTTGTACCGGTGATTACGATCGCATCGGTACTGTTTTCAACATGTAATTCTAATAAATTTTGTAGACTTTCATAATCAATTGATCCATCCTCATAAAAAGGTGTCACAATCGCTACGCCTGATCCTTTAAACATTATGCTTCCTCCTCATTAATTTTAAATGCATCCATCATTAAGTTGACCATTTTATCTTTATGGGTTTCATCCAAGATAAACGAAATACTGATTTCAGAAGTTGAAACTTGATAGAACTCAACCCCTTCTTTATAAAACAATTCAAATGCCAGAGCCGCAACCCCAGGTTTGGTACGCATTGCATTGCCAATAATAGAAAGCTTGACTACACCCTCCTTGAGTTCCAAACTTTCAAAGGGAATACTTTCCAAACGCAATTTCAAACGCTCCAAGTCCTTCTTTTGAATGGTAAACGAAATATCATGGGTCATGTTTTGACTGATAACGTCAACATTAATCCCGGCCATCGCTAATTTGGTAAACAATTCTGCCGCATTAATTTGAAGATTTTTAATACTGATAATAACAACATCTTCAACAACAGAAACATTACTCAATCTGGTTTCTTCTAACATGGGAGCCTCCTTTAATATCATGGTTCCTTTTTCTTCAATAAAGCTGTGTCTAATTTCCATGGGAACTTCATACCTTGATGCAAGTTCAACAGATCTGGGTTCAATCACCGTAGTACCGAGACTTGCCATTTCCAAAGTCTCATCATACGTTAAAGTATCCAGTTTTCTTGCATTGGGAAACTTACGAGGATCTACACTGTAGATACCTTTCACATCGGTGTTGATTTCTACACCACACCCCAACACAACCGCCAAAGCCACAGCAGAGGTATCCGATCCCCCGCGTCCCAAAGTGGTAATATCATTGAATTCATTGATGCCTTGAAATCCAGCCACCACCACCACATCACCATAAGTCAAGTGTCGTTCAATTCTTTCAACTGGAATCGTATCAATTCGATTGGCTTGGTGGTTTCCGACCGTTTTAATACCCGCTTGCCATCCCGTCAAAGACAGCGCACCCAAACCCAAATCATGTAAAGCCAAAACGAGAAACGCCATCGATTGTTGTTCACCCGTTGAGAGTAAAACATCCATCTCACGATCACTGGGATCTGCCGTAAATGATTGGGCCATCTTAATCAACGCATCGGTTTGTTTACCCATCGCACTGACAACCACAACCACTTCATAACCTTCTTGTTTTTTATCATAAATTCTTTGCGCAACTTTTTTTATTTTCTCAATATCCGCAACGGAACTGCCCCCAAATTTCATTACAATTCTTTTCATAAACTCAAATCTCCCAAAACCAAGTCCTCAAAGCTTTGACGCCTCACCATTTCACGATGTACACCGTCTCTCACAATAACCACACCCGGTCTTAGCATTCTGTTATAGTTACTGCTCATACTGAATGTATACGCACCCGTTGAACTCATGAGTAATAAATCATTCACTTTCGGATTTTTAAGTGGGGTTTGGTGACTCAAAATATCACCTGACTCACACAACTTACCGGCAATCGCATAATCTTTAACTTCACCCTCATTTTTATTGACCACTTCCGATTCATACAAAGCTTGGTATAAGGCCACCCGCGGATTATCACTCATCCCACCATCAATAAAGACATAGGATTTACCAGCCAATGTTTCCTTTACACCGCCAATGGTATATAAGGTACTGCCCGCATTCGATACAATACTTCTACCTGGTTCAATGATCACAGATGATAATTCCAAATCCAGTTCAAGGGATTTTTGATACACATGATGGATCAATTCATTTAGGAAACCCGCCAACTCAATCGGCGTATCTTCTTGGGTATAATAGACCCCAAATCCACCCCCAATATTAACGGAAGAGAGATCAATACCCCTGTCTTTTAATTCACGATAGGCCTTCAATAAAACATTCACATTCTCAAAAAATGGTTCAGTTTGAAATATTTGCGATCCAATATGGGCATGCAGTCCCAATAGATTTAACCCTTCAGAAGCATACAATTTAGAAATTAAATCAAAGGTCTCATCACTTTCAAGTGCCACACCAAACTTAGAATCCAACTTAGATGTTTTAATATAATCATGGGTTAATACATCAATTCCAGGATTAACACGTAAATAAACATTCAGGACACGGTTCATTTTTTGAGTTAAGTCAATCAAACGATCTGCCTCAATCTCATTATCCACAATGACAGTACAACGCAAATCTACTGCCATCTCTAATTCTTCCATCGTTTTATTATTACCATGAAAGTACACACGATTCATATCAAATCCTGCTTTATAGACCGTATAAAGTTCACCACCACTGGCCACATCGATGCTCATTTCTTTTTCATGAACCATTTGCGCCATCATCACATTCAAAAAAGCCTTTGAAGCATACGCAACAATGCCTTCTATTTTGTCATGTTTAAAATTATCCTTAAACATATTTAAAGTATCGTCCAATAATTGACCATCATAGACATATAAAGGTGTCCCATACGTTTCTTTTAAACGCATCACATCTACGCCCCCTATTTCCAATACGCCTTGATCATTACGTTTCATCGTTCCATGATATTTCATACTCATATTCCTCCTGATACATAAAAAAGCTATAAGCAAAGGCCCATAGCTAATACGCGTTATGTGACCCCCAATTTATAAAGTGCTTCTATCATAGGAGTCGGGTAACCCCTATGAGACAGTGTTAGACCTATTCGACCTAACCCCAATACAAATTGTATTTCGGCGACTGCACCTTTTACTTCACACATCGCGCCCCTTTATAAACTGTTTTTATAATTTAATACTATCGTAACGACCACCAATAGTCAATGAAAGTAAGCTCTAACTCACCCTTTTCACCACTTATTCATCCACTAATTAAAACTTAAAAAGCGTCCTCAAACAAGAACGCTTTAAAACTAAGCACTGGGTGGCATGGTTATCGCACTACCCTGAATCACAACTTTACCTTCCTGGTTTGTACAAACTTTGGTAAGTTTATAGATATTCTTTTCAATGTTGAGTTGCACTACTTCCGCATTGGCACAGACTGTATCACCCAAATAAACAGGTGCCACAAATTTAATGTCTTGTCCCAAATAAATGGTACCCGCTCCCGGTAGTTGTGTACCCAGTACTGCGGAGATTAGACTTGCGCTCAACATGCCATGTGTCTTAAACACCCCTTGTTGGGCTGCCTTCTCATTAATGTGGGCTGGATTTGAATCACAGTAATTCCTGAAAACATATAGACATCACTTTCTGATATTGTTATTTCCACAAACGTTTTGTCTCCAATATGCAGTTCATGAATGGATTTTCCGATTATATTATACGCTGGTTATCCAATAACTAGGTTGGATACGATCCTTTTCGCATCATGCATCAATGTTTCGATGATTTCTTTAACAGACTTTATCTCACTGACAAGTCCGGCACTTTGTCCACTCATCAAAGTCCCATTCTCAATATCCCCATCAACCACGGCTTTCGTTAATGAGCCAACAGTTTGATTTTCTAAGGTTTCTTGTGAAGCACCTTCCCTTTCAAACATTAGATATTGGCTGGTCAATGTGTTTGAGATTGCGCGCACCGGATGTCCCAAAGTGGTTCCGGTAACGACGGTTGATGTTTCATTGGCATTTAATACTTGTTGTTTATACGCAAAGGAAACGGGACATTCCTTGGATGCTAAGAAGACTGTACCACATTGAACCCCTTGTGCACCCAGTGCAAAAGCAGCGGCCATTTCAGCACCTACCGCAATACCCCCTGCAGCAATAACGGGAATAGAAACAGCTTCGGCAACACTGGGTACTAAAACCATCGTTGAAACACTACCAATATGACCCCCCGCTTCAAATCCTTCTGCAATCACTGCATCACAACCCAAAGCTTCCATCTTCTTGGCGATGTTTACATTGGGGATCACAGGGATTACTTTAATGTTTGCGGCTTTTAGTTTTGGCATAAAACGCTTGGGCGTGCCCGCACCGGTTGTGACAATCTTTACATCTTCTTCAATGATAAGATCCACCAAATCATCCACTCCTGGCATCATCAACATCAAATTAACCGCAAAAGGTTTTGAGGTCATAGCACGCACTTTTCTAATTTCACTTCGCAATTGTTCAACGTTCATTCCCCCAGAAGCGATAATTCCCAAACCCCCTGCTTCACTGACAGCACCCACAAGGTCTGCCGTAGAGATTTGTGCCATTGCGCCTTGGAATATCGGATATTCTATATCCAGTAATTCTGTAATTTTCATATCTAACACTCCTTTTTGTGTAAAAAACTCGCTTACACAGATCTTTAATCCACAAATATGGCATATACCCCACTAATTTGTACAGGATAACTTTCCAAAACAACACCATTGAAATATACCGTCACGGTATCATTTACCTTAAAGTCATCAGACGTAACTTTCATATCATCCATCATCACATCCATCGAAACCACAGCCAAATCCATATTAACAGCCATGGGATCATGACCATCAATCTCAAGGAGGAGTGAGTTTTCATATACTTCCAAGACCGTTCCTGTAAAGTGGGGTTTATGGTCAATGACTTGGTCCATAGTCAGCGGACGCATCATCAATACATAAATGGGTAAAACAATGAGTACTATCCCCATTATGAACGTAACCCTTGATTTCTTTTTAGATGCTTGATGTCGCAACGCTTCAGTGATGCACAAAATCCCTACAAAAACCAACAACCCAACCAACCAAACAATCCAAAGTTCAAAGATGATGGTCGCTTCATAAGTCACACCCTTGGTTTCAATCAGTAGACCCAATACAAAAGAAACGATATATCCCATTGATAAAAAGATTTGTATCAAATGATACTTCAATACATATGACACACCCAAGCATAAAAGCGCAATACCACCCACAATGAAAGGGGCATCTGAATGGCCATGTAAACCCGATAGTACCGGTACATATTGTAGACACAGTATTGCGACAACTAATATAAATAATGAAATGGATACGTTACGATATGACTTCATAGGTCAAATCCTTTCTGAGGGTTATCGATCAAAGTAGTCTTCAATCAACTTCCCAATCATGCTGAATACTTTTTGGTCAAAGGATTGAAACTGTTCAATTGAATATTTTTTACCACGCTCTAAAGCGTAGTATCCAATCCCATGCCTTTGCCAGTTAAAGTGTTTGCCTTTTCGATACTGGGGTAGTTTGGTTATCAACATCTGATAGATATCATCCTGAGTATACATACGTTTCTCATCAATATCCACGTTCTTATAATGCAAAAGAAAGTGATACTCCAAACAAGGTTGGACAAGATAGGTATGCTTATGTCTTAGTTTTCCTTTATGAATGAATTTATCATATTCAATGGGGTCATTTTCCAGATCATATAAAAGAATAATTTCATTTTGATGTAGGTGATTGGTTTCTGCGAACAGTTCCAGTTCTGCCATCAAATCTTTTTTTATCTTAGACTTTTTAAAAATCTCCATTCTCAACGGTTTATTGTATATGTATCGTAAATAATTAAGATAATTCTCTTCCGTTTCACCTTCCACCAACAACATCAAGACCTTTTGTTTTTTATACGCGCCTTTATCAACACGTTGTTTACGACGATGCATCAATGTCACCATTCAAAATCGCCATGATTGCTTCATACAAACCGGCAGTATTGGGATTGGTCTCAAAAGCATTGAGTTGGTATCTTTTGGAAGGTAAGTGATCGGGATTTAAATGATAGTTCGATAGATAATCAATGGTTATCGTATCGTTCTCTAATTTCATAAAGGCTTTATTCTCATTTGAGATAAAATCATAATCCAATAAAGCTTCACGATGGGTTGAAATCACAAATTGAACTTTGGGTTCTTTTTCAATCACCACTTTGATAATATTGAGAATCAAATCAACCAAATCAAAGTGTAACCCCGTCTCAATCTCATCATAGATCCCAACGCCACCCACATGCATACAATCCAATATTTCAATCACCACCAATAGTAACTGTTTGGTGCCACTGGATAAGAGTGCATACGGAAAACTGGCCCCACTTCTGTGGATGTAATCTATGTGATGATCTGTGATGTTAATTTCAACAATCTCCAAGTCTGCAGCCCTTAAGATCGCATTGATGATTTCTAAATAATGGGTTTCATTTTTATAGTAGGCTAATTTTTCAGATAAGTCAG
>DEQB01000049.1:0-832 GCA_002359085.1 Erysipelothrix sp. UBA3377 | reverse complement strand
TCCAACCACATCACAAACATCAACTTTTGATAGTGTATGAAGATACAACACATCGTCTGAAAATGCGTACGCTTGTAATGATGTGTGTCTGATCTTTTCACTTCTTGAGAACAATAAGACTGAAGTTCCCGTTTCATCAATACTTTCCATGTATTCGTCCAGGATACGCTTTTCATTTAAATCCAAAATAAATCCATAATAAATTTCATAATCATCCACCTGCATCACGATCTCAAATCGAGATGGTCTATCGACTTCAGATGGGATATAAGCACTCAAATGACACACATTGTCTAACACAAACGCCTTCACTTCATTTAAGACTCTTAAAAAATTTGACTTCCCCACGTTATTCTTCCCATAAAGTATGGAAAGATTGGATACATTCGCATGGGGATAAGCATAATATAAACCGCCATCATTTCCTGAATTGGTGAAATCAAACACCACTTCATGTTTAAAATTATATAAGTTTTCAAGGGTTACTTGTTGAATCATATTCATCCCTCTCTTTCAAATCCATTATATCACGATTCAATACTTTCAGATGCTTTAAGGGGGTGACGGATGATCGTCTTCAACGTATCAGGATGGGCTTTTCGGGGATCACAAATATAAATCTCATGATGATGCCGTTTCGAAAAATCCTGTTCATACCCTTTTGATTTCGCATATTCAATCATTTTAGTAACTGTTTCAGGTTCATTGTCATAGGGTCCCACATGTAAACATTGAACCACAACCCCTTCATCATAAGTCGTAAATTCAACGGCGCTGTAATCCATTTTCTTTTTCAAAGAGACCTTTTCAATCGCCCACTTTACATCTTCTT